>NZ_VSLZ01000001.1:0-344513 GCF_010747475.1 Halorussus sp. MSC15.2
GGGGTCCAGACGGTCGAGGTGGGCGCCGAGAAGATATCCGACTCCGGGAAGGTCCACGGCGTCCGCGTTCAACTCGACGACGGGAGCTACCTCCATCTCCCGTACGCGCGACTCTACGCCGTCGAGATGAGCGAGAAGGAGGGGAAAGTCGATTACTCGGAACCGTAGTTCGCCCGCGGTAGTTCCGGATGCGGGTAGCAGTTCACTGCGCTCCGGTCGCGCTACAGCGCGTTCTTGTAGGCTTCCAGCGTCTCCTCCACGTCCTCTTCGGTGTGGGCGTAGCTGAGGAACTGGGACTCGTACTGGTTCGCGGTCAGGAAGACGCCCTCCTCGCGCATCGCGGGCCAGAAGAGGCGCTCCCAGCGCTCGGTCTCGGCGGCGTCAACGTCGGCCTTGTTCTTCGGGCAGTAGTCGAACCGGGGGCAGTCGGGGTCCTGCCGACACCCGGCCTCGCACTGGCCCGAGAGGTCCCGCGGCCCGTCGCGCGTGAACACGACTTTGAACATGCTGTCGTACCCGGTGACGGTGTACCGGGGAGCCTCGTCTTCGAGGATGTCGGTGAGGCCGGAACGCAACCGGTCGCCGAGGTCGCTGAGGTGGTCGTACACGTCGTTCTCGGCGGCGTACCGGAGCATCTCCAGTCCGGCCGTGAGCGAGAGCGGGTGGCCCGAGTAGGTCCCTGCCTGAAACACGTCGCCCGTCGGCGTGAACGACTCCATGATTTCGGCGGGTCCGCCGACCGCGCCGACCGGGAAGCCCCCGCCGATGACCTTGGCGAAGGTGGTGAGGTCGGGGGTGACGCCGAACTTGCCCTGCGCGCACTGGAGGCCACCGACGCGGAACCCGGTCATCACCTCGTCGAATATCAGGAGCGCGCCGTGGTCGTCGGTAATCTCGCGGAGGCCGTCGAGGTAGCCCTCCACCGGACCCACCGACGCGCAGTTACCCAGAACCGGTTCGGTGAGGACGGCGGCGATTTCGTCGCCGCGCTCCTCGAACACTTCCCGAACCGCCTGCTCGTCGTTGAACGGGACAGTGATGGTCTCTTCCGCGAACGCTCGGGGAACCCCGTCGGAACTCGGCGACCCGACGCCGCCCGACTTCCCCTCCACGAGCGTCGATTCCTGCGCGCCGTGGTAGCCGCCCTGCATGACGACTATCTTGTCCCGGCCGGTGTAGCCGCGGGCGAGGCGGACCGCGGAGGTGGTCGCCTCGGTGCCGGAGTTGACGAAGCGAAGCATCTCGACGCTCTGGACGTGGCGCGCGATGAACTCCGCGAGTTCGACCTCGACCTCGGTCGGCGCGCCGTACATCGGGCCGTCCGAGAGCTGGGACTGAATCCGCGACTCGACCTCCTGTGGAAGGCCGTGGCCCAGAAGCAGGGGACCGTAGCCCATCACGTAGTCGATGTACTTGTTGCCGTCGGCGTCGACGACGTGCGCGCCGTCGCCGCGCTCGACGAAGAACGGGTACGGTCTGACCGCCCGGACCGGGGAGTTGACCCCGCCGGGGAGGACCGACAGCGCCCGGTCGTACAACTCGCGGGAGTTCGCGTCGTGCATACCGTAGCCTTCTGGTTCGGGGCTAAAGTCGATTTCTGTCTGGCCGACCGGCGTCAGGCACCCTCGACGAGTCGCTCGAACTGCTTGGGCGGAATCGCGCCGCGAGCGCCGTGCCCGTCGAAAGTGAAGGTCGGAATCCCCGAGACTCCGCGCTGTTTGGCCGCCTCGAACCGCTGTTTCATCTCCTGTTCGAGTCCGTCGTCCTCGATGGCGTCGTACACTTCGTCAGCGGGGACGCCGGCGCTCTCGGCGATGTCCGCGATGACCTCGGGGTCGCCGATGTCCCGGCCGTCCTGCCAGAGCGCCTCGAACGTGCGCTCGTGGAAGTCGAGGAACGTCTCCTCGTCGTACGCCTGCTTGACGTACAGCGACACCTTCTGGGCGTCCCACGAGTCCACCTCCAGCGAGTAGTCCAGCGTCATGTCCACGTCGTACTGCTCTTTCAGGCGCTCGACGTTCTCGCGGACCTGCGCGAAGTAGTCGTCGTCCTTCCCGTCCTCGACGTCGTGGTCGATGCTCCCGTCCGGTTGGCGCTTGTAGCCCCGCAGGTCGAAGACGTGCCACTCGACCTCCGGCGGGTCCTCGGTCTCTTCGAGGTACTCCTCCATCGCCGCTTTCCCGAGATAACAGAACGGACAGACGTAGTCCGAGAAGACCGTGAGCTTGTCCTCGTCTATCGTACTCATACCCTCTCGTTGGGTTTCGAGAGGCAAAAGCCCCTCACTCGAAGCGGGGTCTGCCCCTTCCGGCCGCGCTCCGCTCACAGTTCGCGTCGGAGGTACGCCCCGAGCGCGCCGCCGAGCGCTCCGGCACCCACGAGATAGCCCACGACGACGACGAAGAGGAACCCGGCGAACAGTCCGCTCAGCGCGAAGAAGGGGTCCGCGCCGAGCAGGAACACTCCCACGACGACCCACGCGAACAGGAAGGCCGGAATCGCCGCCAGTGCACCGGCGACGGCACCGACCGTCGCGCCTTCACCGAGGTCACCCCGCTGGAGGTAGCCGGCGACCCCGCCGCCGACGACGGCCGAGAACGGGAGGACCGGCGCACCCACGACGGTGACGACGGCACCCACGAGCGCGTTCAGCAGGGTGTTCGGGTCGTCGTTCCGCGGGCGCTTCTCGTCGCCGGGAGAGTAGTTCGTAGACCGGACAGTGGTCCGTTCCTCTTCCATACCCAACACTTCCGCCGAGAGATGATATATGTTGGCCGTTTCGCGGACCGAGTGAGAGCGGCGATACTGAAAAATGGAACTCGCAGGAAACCGGGGGAGAGCCGAGAATCGGAACCGCCGGTGTCCGTGAGGGCGTTCAGCGGCGACCGACACTCGCCGCGGACGAGGCCCCCTTACACCGCCTCCGTCCCGCGAACGCCGGTCCGGACCTGCACGGCGTCCTCGACGGGAATCACGAATATCTTCCCGTCGCCGGGTTCGCCGGTGTCGGCGGCCTCGCGAATCGCCTCGACCACCTCGTCGGCGGGCACGTCGGCGACGACGCACTCGACTTTCACCTTCTGGTGGAGGTCCACCGTGTACTCCTCGCCGCGCCACTGGCCGGTCTTCGCGGGTTGGCTCCCGCGGCCCGAGACGTTCGTGACCGTGAGACTCGGCGCGCCGACCTGCGCGAGCGCGGTCTTCACGTCGCTGAGGCGGTCGGGCCGGACGACGGCGGTAATCATCTTGATTTCACCCGTGTTCGGCAGGTCACCGGCTCCGTCAGCACGCAGACCGCCGGCACCGTCGGTCCGCACTGCGCTGCCCTCGGACACCTCGGGACGACCGAACTCGGGGTAGGTGTCCACGCCGTGTTCGGCGATGTCGAGACCCTCGCGCTCGTGTTCGGTGCTGACCCGGGCCTGACCGAGCAGTTTCAGGACGCCGAAGACGAACGCCGTCGCGCTGACGGTCCAGAGCGCGATGACGCCGACGCCGATGGCCTGCGCGACGAAACTGACCTCGTAGCCGGGAATGGCGAAGAACGGGAACAGGAGCGCCCCGAGGACGCCCGCCGACCCGTGGACGGGGAAGACCGCGCACACGTCGTCGATTTTGAGCTTCCGCTCCACGAACTCGAAGACGACCGGAAGCTGACCGCCGGCGATGAGACCGACGACCAGCGCGCCGACCCACGTGATGGCGTTCGTGTTGCTGGTGATGCCCACCAGACCGGCGAGCATCCCGTTCGCGACGTAGAGGGTGTCCACCTTGTCGGTCTTGATTAGCGAGACGGTGCCCGCACCTATCGCGCCCGCCGCCATGCCGAGCGTGGTGGTCAGCGCGACGCGACCCACCGTGTCGGCGAACGCGCCGAGCGCGAGCGCGCCGTTCTCGACCACGAAGACGCTCGCGGCGGTGCCGACGTTGAAGCCGTACCAGCCGAAACAGAGGATGAGCGTCCCGAGGACGGCGAACGTCACCGAGTGGCCGGGGATGACGTTGACCGACCCGTCGTCGTTGTAGCGGTCCATCCGCGGCCCGAGAATCCACGCCGCGGTGAGGCCGGCGATGCCGCCCATCCCGTGGACGATGACGCCGCCCGCGAAGTCTTGGAAACCCGGACCGATGCTCGTGAGGAAGCCGCCCGCCCACGTGAAGCCGACGACGACCGGGTAGATGACCGCCGACAGCAGGACGGTGTAGGTCACGTAGGCCCGAAGCTTCGCCCGGCCCGCGACAGCGCCCGAGACGATGGTCGCCGCGGTCATGGCGAACACCGCGCCGAACAGCCAACCTATCCACGAGTCCGACCCGCCGTCGACGTAGGCGAAGGGGTCGGCCGCCCCGCCGACGACAGACGAGAGACCAGCCCCGACGAGGAAGTAGACGACGACGCCCACGCTCCACGTCAGCATGTTCTTGGTCAACTGGTTGGCGACGTTCTTCGACCGGACCTGCCCCGCCTCCAGCATGGCGAAGCCCGCGTGCATGAAGAAGATGAGGAAGGTCACGGTCAGGACCCAGACGTTGTTGACCCCGCTGGCTATCGACCCGGGGTCAACCTGCAGGGGCGCGCCTAGCATTCCGACCCCTCCGTCGGGAGTTCGACCAAGTCGTCTGGACGACTGTTCAGGAAAATCTCGTATTCTTCTGGGTTCGTGTGTTCGCTCACGATATACTGTGACGGGAAAACAGTACATAAGGATAAGCGTTGAAATTCTACAGAATATTGCGTCTACGATAGACGGTCGTCCGATTTAAAATCGGATAATATCGATATAAGGTTGTATTCCGTCCAGAAACCGGACGTTCGGGCGTTCGGTTTTCGGACGTTCGTAGGGCGGGGTCGGCGGACGGGGTGTCGTCCCGCCGGTCGGAGGCGCGCGCGACGGAAACCGGATTCGGAAGCGCGTCGAAGGCCCGAGAACGGCGACTGCACCGTCCCGACAGGTGCGTTCGCCGTCCCGCCTCGTCGGCGAGACCTTTTCGGAGTCGGCGTCGTATTTCGACGCATGACCGACAGCGAGTTCCGCAAAGTCGCGGTCGAGGACCTGCCCGACGCTCCCAATCCGACTCGGCACAAGAAGGAGGTGGACGAGGCCGTCGGCGCTACCGAGTTCGGGTTCAACGTCTACGTCGCCGACCCCGGCCAGCAGTTGCCGTGGGGCGAACACCGACATCCGAACCACGAGGAACTGCTGTACGTCGTCGAGGGCGAGATTCGCGTCGAGACGCCCGACCGCGACCACGACGTGAGGGCGGGCGAGGCGTTCTTCGTGCCGCCCGACGCCAAACAGCGCACGGTCGCGACGGGCGAGGGACCCGCGCGGGTAATCGCGGTCGGCGCGCCGAAGGCCGACGACGGCGCAGTCATCGAAGAACGATGTCCGGAGTGCGGCGACGAGACCGACCGCGACTACGAGGAACGTGACGGCGGCGACACGTACGTCCTCTACTGCGGGGACTGCGGGACCGAAGTCAGGCGAATGACCGCGGGGCCGGAGTAACCGCAGTTCGTAGCCTACTCTCCTCGTTCAGCTCACGTAACACTCTGAACTGCGCCGGTTGCAGTGTCGCTGTTCTGGGGAACTCCGTCATAGACCCTCTGAACGAGAAATTCACAAAGCATTTGTTACATTTCTGCAATTCCAGCGTATGAATCGCCGTGCCTTCCTTACATCGCTCGGCACAGTCAGTGCGACCGGTCTTGCCGGATGTTCAGATGTCCTGAACGACGATATCCCCGCTGGGAGTCTCCAGTTCGAGAACCGAGACGACTTACCACATGTAATCGGGGTTTCGGTCGTAGACGTTGGTGCCGAACCACGGTCAGAACCGGATAGGTACGGCGTCGCTGGTGACGTATCGGTTCCACCTCAGCAACGAGAGTTGACTGCCTCGTCGTCAGTCGCGCCCGGGGAAACTCAGACGTTTAAGAACATCTTCACCGAACCGGTGTACTACTTGGTCGAATTCACAGTTGATGGTACAGTTCCCGAGACCGGTGGGCGAATTCCCTTCAATCCGTCACCCTCTGGCAGAGAGTACGACAACACCCTCATGGGAGTCGTATATGCGTCTGGTGAGTTTTCGTATGGTGTTAGCTCGACGGGCAACGCTGGTCGATTTGAACAGTAGAGAATTGAGTCCTCTCAGAGGCTCTCGGCCACGTCCTCGGCGAAGTACGTCAGAATCAGGTCCGCGCCGGCACGCTTCATCGACACCAGCGACTCCATCGCCACCTCTTCCAGATTCAGCCACCCCTTCTCGCTCGCGGCGTGGAGCATCGCGTACTCCCCGGAGACGTTGTACGCGGCGACCGGGTGGTCGAACTCCTCGCGGAGGTCCCGGACGATGTCGAGGTAGGGGAGCGCGGGCTTGACCATCAGCACGTCCGCGCCCTGCTCCACGTCGAGGCGGACCTCGCGCAGGGCCTCGCGCCGGTTCGCGGGGTCCATCTGGTAGTGCCGCCGGTCGCCGAACGCTGGCGCGCCGTCCGCCGCGTCCCGGAAGGGGCCGTAGAACGCCGACTCGTACTTGGCGGCGTAGCTCATGACGGGCACGTCCGAGAAGCCCGCGTCGTCCAGCGACTCTCGGATGGCGCCGACCATCCCGTCCATCATGCCCGAGGGCGCGACCATGTCGGCCCCCGCCTCGGCGTGGGAAGTGGCGATTCGGCCGAGCAGGTCGAGGGTCTCGTCGTTCTTCACCGTCAGGCGCTCCTCGCCTTCGCCAGCGCCCTCTTCCAACACGCCGCAGTGGCCGTGGTCGGTGTACTCGCAGAGGCAGACGTCGGTAATCACGTAGGCGTCTGTCTCGGCGGTCACGCGGCGGGTCGCCTCCTGCACCACGCCGTCCTCGGCCCACGCCCGGGTGCCGCGTTCGTCCTTCGACTCCGGGATACCGAACAGCATGACCGCCTCGACGCCGGTGTCGAGGATTTCCTCCACGCGCGCCACCGCGTCCGCGACGGGCACGCGCTCGTGGCCCGGCATCGACTCGATGGGAACTCGTTCGTCGGTCGTCGCGTCCACGAAGACGGGCGCGATGAGGTCGCTGGCGTCCACGTCGGTCTCGCTGACCATCTCGCGGAGTCCGTCCCGTCGGAGGCGACGGGGCCGGTCGGTGAGGTCCATATCGGTCCTTGCGGCCCCCTCGTCAAAACCGCGTCGCTCGCGGTCAGTTCGGTCGGGGGCAGCGCGGACGCGCCTCGATGGAGGTTCTACTCGGTCGGGGTCACAACGCATTTAGTACCGCCAGTCGATACGACAGTCACGAATGCTGTCCCCGCTCGCTCTCGTCGCTTCCGACGCGCCAGTGGCACTCGGAGTCGCGCTGTTCGTCGTAGGTGCACTGCTGTCGAACGCGACCGAACCCGGCGCAGTCCGAGAGTTCTTCGCCGACAACGGTCTCGTCCTGCTCACGGCCGGTATCGTCCTCGCGGCGGTGGTCGGCGTCGGTCTTTTCTTCGTCGGGAACAAGGAACTCGCCAAGGCGTGGCTCGACCAGTACGGCCTGCTCGCGCTCTTTCTCATCCTGATTCTGGAGGGCGCGATGTTGCTGTACTTCGCGCCGAGCGAGAGCCTCGTCCCCCTCGGCGTCACCCTGCTGGCGGAGTCCTCGACCGACTACGCTACCATCGCGGCGGTCATCGCCGTCGCGGTGGTCGGCGCGACCATCGGGCAGTACGCGCTGTTCCTGCTGGCCAAGCGCGGCGGCCGGGAGTACTTGCTGGAGAAGCGGTGGTTCCGCATCGACGAGAGCCAACTCGACCGCTTCGACGGGTGGTTCCAGAAGTGGGGCCGTGTCGTCGTCCCGGTGAGCAACGCCCTGCTGTTCACTCGGGGGATGCTCACCGTGCCCGCGGGATTCGCCGAGATGAACGACGCGGAGTTCGTCGTCCTCTCGGCGCTGGGGACGCTCGTCTTCCAGACGTGGCTCGCGGCCGCGGCGCTCTACGCGCTCGAACTCGGCTTCCTCGGATTCCTCTGAGTCGGACCGCCCGTTCCGCACTCGACGAAACTCGGCCCGCTACCCCGTCGCGTTTTTCGGCGAAGTGGTATGCGTCAGACCTAACAAGTTGCGGGACGTAGACCGATTTGCGCTCGCGTGCCGACCTCATCGCGTGCCATGCCATGAACGCCACGCGAGCGCACTTCTGCCGCGATGGGTGCGGCAGTCGCTCTCTTTCGATACTTCCACTCGCCAACTGCCAACACGTATCGTCCCCGCCTTCGACGACGACTTTGACGTGATAGTCTCCCGTCTCGACCCGAAAAGGCTCGCTACTTAATCCGCCGCGACTTCGACCTGCTCTTTCCGACCGATGGCGTCCACCAGCAACTCCGAGACGTCCACGATTTCGATGTCGTCCTCGTAGCCGCCGGTCTTCCGGCCGTCCTCGTACATCGTCATGCACATCGGGCAGGCGACGACGAACTTCTCGACGCGGCTTCCGGCGTCGGTGTCGTTGAGGGCCTCCCGCAGGCGCTCCTCGCTCGGCTTGGGGTCCTCGTCGAAGTCCATCCAGAGACCGCCACCGCCGCCGCCGCAGCAGAACGAGTTGTCGCGGTTGCGGGGCATCTCGTCGAGTTCACAGCCCGTCGCCTTCACGATTTCCCGCGGGGCCTCGTACTCGTCGTTGTACCGACCGAGGTGGCAGGGGTCGTGGTAGGTGACGGTGTAGTCGAGTTCGGTCCCGGAGAGGCCGAGTTCGGTGAACAGGTCTTCGACGACCTGCGTGTAGTGGAACACGTCGTCCTCGGTCCACTCGCACGCCTCGAACTCCGGATACTCGTTCTTGAAGGTGTTGTAGCTGTGCGGGTCGGTGCAGACGATTTTGTCGTAGTCGCAGTTCTGAATCGCCTCGGCGTTGTCCTCGACGAGCATCTCGTAGAGACCCTCCTCGCCGACCCGGCGCACGTCGTTGCCGTCGGCCTGCTCGTCGTCGTAGAGGATGCCGTAACTGACGCCCGACTCTTCGAGGATGGTCGCCAGCGACCGCGCGACCTTCCGGTTGCGCTCGTCGAAACTCGGGTAGTCGCCGACGTACCAGAGGTACTCGACCGACTCGTCGCGGGCGTCCGGAATCTCGAAGTCCAACTCGTCGGCCCAGTCGGGGCGCTTGCGCTGGGGTTCGCCGAACGTGTTGCCGTTCTGGAACACGTTCATCATCGTGTCCTGCACGTTCGGGTCCATCTGGCCCGACTCGGTCAGGCGGCGGTTCATCTGCGTGAACTGCTCGACGTGTTCGATTTCGACCGGACAGGCGTCCATGCAGGCCATGCAGGACATGCAGGCCTCCATCGTCTCGCTCGCGATGACGCTCTCGCCGGTCGCCACGCCCCCGTCGGTCGCGGCTTCCGCTCTCCGGCCGGGCGAGTAGGTCTCATCGACGGTGGCGTCCGTGATGATGGGCATCTCTTCGACGTTCCCGGCGTCGCGGTCCTCGCGGTACCGCTTCAGGTCGAGGATGACGTCCCGGGGGTCGAGCGGTCGGTCCGACGCCTTCGCGGGACAGACCGACGAACACCGGCCGCACTTGGTGCAGGCGTCGTGGTCGAGCAGTTCCTTCCACGAGAAGTCCTCGATGGACCCGTGCCCGATTTCCTCCGGGCTGGCGTCGTCGGGGACGCCCGGCAGGCGTTTGCCCGCCTTCTCGTCGCGGGTGACGACGTTGGCGAACGACGAAATCATGTGGAACGGCTTGGCGTACGGAACCGAGGCGACGAACGCCAGCGCGAGCAGTGCGTGGGACCACCAGATTACGGGGTAGGCCGCGGTCGCCATCTCGGGGCTGACCCCCGCGACCGCCAGCACGTCGTACACGAACCAACCGACGAAACTGACCGTCTCGAAGGAGACGTCGCGGGTCGCGCTCGTCCCGAGGATGCGGACGCCCTCGGTGACGTAGCCGCCGACCCCGAGCAGGAACAGCGACCAGACGAACAGGTCGTCCTCGGCCGAGGTGTGGCGACCCCACAGTCGGTGATTCTGGACCCAATAGCGCCGGTAGATGGCCATCCCCACGCCGACCACGAACAGCAGGCCCATCGCGTCCATCACCAGCGAGTACGAGAGGTAGAACGCGCCCTTGAAGAACGACTCTTGGCCGAGTCCCTTGGTCCAGAAGTCCATGTCTATCATCAGGATGGTCGTCCCGATGAGCAGAGTCAGGAACCCCCAGAAGACGAACGCGTGCATCAGGCCCGCGTAGAGGTCGCGGTTGAACTGCTTCTGGTTCGAGAAGACGATTTTGGTCGCCGAGGCGATGCGTCCAGACAGGTCGTCGAGGCGGTCGAACCACGAGTCGGTCCCCTTGGCGTACGTGGCGAACCGCTCGTAGACCCCGAACGCGAAGATGGCTATCGCCACCGCCGCGAGGTAGTAGAAGATGGCCTCGCCCAGATGACCAATCTTCCAGAAGGTCGGGCGGGTCGCCTCGCTCCCCGCCTGCGCCAGCACAAATCTTGCCATGTTTTACACGGGGGAGACGATTCGCTTAAGTTTTACCGACTCAGGCAGCTTCCTCTGTCAAAAACGCACTCGAAGTTTACAGTTCAGGCGACCGCCCACGCCAGCAACGCGACGCTCGCGGCCACCACCGGCAGGTCGGCCCGGGAGAACGACAGGGGCGGAAGCGTCGGATTCCACGCGAAACACCGGGCGCGGAGCGCGAGCGCGAACCTGTCGGCCCGCGAGAGCGCCCGCGCCAGCCCCGAGACGCCGACGAGTCGCATCCGCTCGACCAGCCCTCGCTGGTCGCCCAACCGGGCGGCCGAGGCGTCGCGAATCCGGCGCAAATCCGCCTGCAGGACCGGCAGAAACCGGAAGACGAAGCCGACGCCGGTGCCGAGCAGTCGGCCGGCCTTCCCCGGCACGACGCGCTGAATCGCAGCTCGCGAGTCCCGGACGGGGGTCGTCCGGAGGTAGGCCGCGCTCACGAGCAGGACGAGCACCACGCGATAGCTCGCTAACAGGCTCTCGACGCCCGCCTCCCACCGAATCCACGGCGCGCCGAGCGTCAGCGACGAAATCACCGGTCCCGCTAGCAGGAACGGGAAGACGAACCGGTACTCAACGAGGGCCTCGCGCGCGGCGACGCCCGACGCTCGCAGAACGACGAGCGCGACGACCGTCAGCGCTAACAGGCCGCGCGGGGTCGTGTGCGCGAACGCCGCCGCCGCGAACGCGACCTGAAAGCCGAGTTTCGTCCGGGGGTCGAGTCGGTGAGCGAGCAAGTCGCCCGGACGGTAACTCAGTGTCACTGTCGCTCACCGCGCTTCCGCGTCACGGGACGCGAATCCCCAGTTCCGGCAGTCGCTCGCGCACCTCGGCGGGCGGGGCGTCCACGGCCACCTGCCCGTCCGCGAGCGCGACGATTCGGTCCGCGAGTTCGAGCGCGTCTCTGAGGTCGTGCGTCACGAGGACGACGCCGGTCCCCGCGTCGCGGAGCGCTCGGAGTTGCTCGACTACCGACTCGCGCGCCGGAGCGTCGAGACCGGTGAACGGTTCGTCCAGCACGAGGTGTCCGGGGTCCATCGCCAGCGCCCCGGCGATGGCCACGCGCTCGCGCTCGCCCCCCGAGAGTTCGTCGATGCGCTCGTCGCGGCGGCCCGCCATGTTCACGGCCGCGAGGGCCTCGCCGACACGTCGGTCGATTTCCTCCCGCGCGAGGCCCAGATTTTCGGGACCGAACGCAACGTCCGCGCCGACCGTGGCCGCGACGAACCCGTCGCGGGGTTGCTGGAACACCATCCCGACTCGGGTCCGGGCGGCGACGAGGTCCTCCGAGACCGGCGTGTCGTCCACCAGCACCTCGCCCTCGTCGGGGTCGAGCAGGCCGTTGAAGTGGCGAACCAGCGTGGACTTGCCGGACCCGTTCGGTCCGGCCAACACGACGAACTCGCCGTCGGCAATCGTCAGGGAGACGCCGTCTACCGCCGCAGGTCCGTCCTCGCCGCCGTACCGATGGCGCAGGTTTCGAGTCTCTATCATCTGGTCCTCGTGAGTCGTCGGGGGCTACTCCGCCGCTATCTGGTCGCTCCGGACGACGCCGACTGCGGCGGCCATCTTGAACGCCTCGGCCGGGATGAACGCCACCGCGGCCGTGAGAAACGCTTTTTCGAGCGTCATGTCCAGCACGAGCGCGAATCCGACCACGCCGAAGGCGTAGATGATGACCGTGCCGACCACCATCGCGCCGACGAGACGGCCGAGTCCGCGCTCGGCAGGGTTGCGAAGTCGAAGGCCGCCGTGGGCGATAGCGCCGATGGCGAACGCCGCGAGGGGGTACGACCAGAGGTATCCGCTCGTCGGTTGTACCCACAGTACAGCCAGTCCGGCTGACCCACCCGCAAACACGGGTGCGCCGACCGCTCCGGCAGCGAGGTACAGCACCATCGAGACGCCGCCCCAGATGGGACCCAGCAGAATACCGGCGAGGAAGACGCCCAGCACTTGGAGACTCACCGGGGCGGGCGAGAAGGGGTTGGGGAACGAGACGTAGGCGAACGCGCCCGTGAGCGCGGCGAGCAGGGCCGCCCGCGCGACGTTCTCCGCGGTCTCTTCGCCGACCAACTCGACTGACGCAGTGTCGGTACTCATGGTCGCCAGTCTCTCGTCAACTGGGATTATATCTTCGGTTGACGCTGCCCCTCCGGCGTCCGTCTCGCTGCCGACAGATTTTTATACCACGGTCCCGACCCACCCACATCATAGAATAATGGACGAGAAGACTGAGGAACTCCGTGACATCTTCATGGATGTCACCGACGAATCCACCGTCACCGAACAGCAGGAGGAGACCCACGGGTCTCTGAGTTCGGAGGCGGCGGTCGAGGAGCGCCTCGAAGAAGTCATCTCGCGGATGCGCGACCACTACGACTTCGGAACGACGCTCTCGGACGAGGAACTCGTGACCGTGGTCCGGGGCTTCTACGCCGGCGACTCCGACGCGGAGATTGCCCGGGAACTCGGCGACGCCTCCCTCGGCAAGACCGTCTCGCGCGCCCGCATCGACCTCCATCTCATCCGCGACGCCGACGAAGACGCGCCCTTCGACTTGGACGACCTCCGAGACCTCCTCGACGCCGACGCTTCCACCGGCGAGTGCGCCGAGGAACTCGACGTGAGCGAGTCCACGGTCCGGCGCTACCGCCGGGTCGTCGAGGCCCAGCAGGAACGCCGCACCGTCAACGACCGGTTCCGAAACGAGTTCGAGAACGTGCTTCAGGACCGCGAACTCTCCGACCGGATGACCGAGGGCGTGCAGGAGGACGGTCTGGACGACGCGACCGAGGGGATGGAGACGAACGTTTCCTTCTGAAACTTTTACTACGGTCGAGCGCGCCTACGGTGCGCTCTCCCTTGTAAAACTTTCATGAAAAACACCGGGAGAGCGTCGCTCTCCCGAGCCGTCGTTCGCTTTGGTCCTCCCTTGGTCCGCTCGCTCGGGGCGCGCCCTCGCTCGCACGGATGCTAGTTCCGCACCGGTTGCTCAGTCGAGCGTCTGCTGTCGGCAGTCTGGCCGGGCGCTTGCTGGCCGTCAAAGAAACATTTCCCTTTCTTTATCACTGCTAGAGTTGGCCAAACTTTATCTCTGAAGCCGGGACGAACCCTTTCCGTGTCGAAGATTCCGTTCAGCGAACTCGAAACCGCGGCGTACTGCCCGCGGAAACTGTACTACCGGCGAGGGGAGGACGACTTCGAGGTGCCCGAGCGAGTCGCCGAGCGCCGCGACCTCGCCTTCCGGTACGGCGATTTGCTCGACGCCCCCGACGAGCGCCTCGCCGACCTACCGCTGGCGGTCGGTCCGACCGAGTTCAGGTCGAACCTCGACCACGCCAGACGGCGGTTCGACGGGGCGTGGCCCGCCATTCGAGACCCGAACGAGCGCGACCGACTGACCGAGGGCAAGGACTGCCGGGGCGTCGTCCACAAAGTCCTCGCGCTCGACGCGCCGACGCCCGCCATGGTCTTCACCGGCGACCCGCCCGAACAGGGCGTCTGGGAACCACAGACGGTGCGAGCCGTCGCCGCCGCCAAGGCGCTGTCGTGGACGTTCGAGCGACCGGTCGAACGCGCCTTCGTGGAGTACCCCGCCCACGGCGTCGTCCGCGAGGTCGAACTGAACGCCCGCCGCAAAGCCGCGTACCGGACGGCCGTGGGGGCGGTTCGGTCGCTCGACGGTCCGCCGCCGCGACTCCGCGGTAGCGCGAAGTGCGACGCCTGCGAGTACCGCTCGGAGTGCGGCGTCGTAACCCGGTCGTTGAAGTCACTACTGGGGTTCTGAACTACGAGTCCCGGACGAGCACTAGTATCACCGACGGCGCTGGTTCGACCCTATCGAGCACTGCGCTCGGGTCTCGTCGAACACCTCGTTCTGCTTCCCCCGAACACTCAGACTCGGCCTTACCGGACGCTCTGCTCCGGGTTGTCCACGCGTTCGCGGACGACGATGTAGCCGTCGTCCTCGATTGTCACCTCGTAGGCGGAGATGGTGAACGTCACGCGCAATCGTTCGGACCGTTCGGCCGTCGTCTCGTACAGGCACTCGAGCGCGTCGCCGTCGATGCTGTCGTACAGACGAACGTCCAGATTCTGCGGTTCGACGTTCTCGACTGCGGCGAGCGCCTCGACGACGGCATCGCTGACGGGACCGTCACTGTCTCGGTCGTGGTTCGCTCGGTAGAGTATCTCCGAGTTCGCGTCCGTAGTTGCAATCGACATTGTCTGTCCCTACTAACACCGTAGTCGTAGCCTTCCTTTGTTATGTCCCGCCTGATATCTGTGCCACGGACTCTCACCGCGGGTTCAGTCGTCGCTCGTCAGGGAGTAATCACCGCCTACGTCCGACTGCACTCGGTCGGTTTCGAGAGACCGGGGGCGACGACCGCCGCGACCCTCCGACCTCGCGTCGCACTCTCTGCCCTCGCGAGTCACTCCCGTAGCCACGCCGCTACGTCGTCGGCGTTCGGTCCACGGCGGTGAATCTCGGCGGACTCGACGTTCACGACGGTGCTCCCGGTGTCACCCGTCTCGCCGCCGTCGAGGACGACCGCGGCGGCGTCTCGAATCTCCGCGTCGAGGTCGGTCACGTTGGTCGCGCTCGGCCGCCCGCTCACGTTCGCGCTGGTAGCCGTGACGGGCGCGAACTCACGCAGGAGAGCGAGCGCGACCTCGTGGTCGGGGACGCGAACGCCCACGCGCTCGCGGCCCCCGGTCAGTGCGTCGGGGACCGTCTCGCGCTTCTCGCACAGGACCGTCACCGGGCCGGGAAGGAACTTCCGCATGAACCGCTGTTCGCGGTCTGTCGCCCGAACGTACTCCAGCGCGGCGTCGGCGTCGGGCACCGCCAGCGAGACCGGTTTGTCGCGCGACCGGTCTTTGGCCTCGAAGACGCGCTCGATGGCGTCCTCGTTCAGTGCGTCCGCACCGAGTCCGTAGACGGTCTCGGTCGGGTAGACCACGAGTTCGCCGTCCCGAACCGCGGTCGCCGCTCGCTCGATGTCGTCGGCGTCGGCGCTCATCGAGCGAACGTTCGCGTCGAGCGGAAAAATGCGCGTCGGTCCAGCGGTGCGTCCCCCTCGGAGTCGCGGAGTGCGCTGGGGCTACTGCGATTCGATGGCGGCTTCGACCTCGTCGTAGTCCGGGAAGTCGGGCCACTCCTCGGCGACCCACACGTACTCGACAGTTCGGTCCTCGTCAAGCAGGAAGACGGCGGGCCGCGGTTCGCTCACGCCCGCCATCCCGTCGAGGTCGTGGACGATGCCGTACTCCTCGGCGACGCCGTTCTGCGGGTCGCTGAACAGTCGGTAGTCCATCCGGCGCTCCTCGACGAGTTGCTTGTGGGCGTAGGGGTCCGAGATGGAGAGACCGACGACGGTGAGGTCGCGGTCCTCGTCCCAGTTACGGTCTCGAATCTCGTTCCACATGTACGTCGCGGGAAACGCGCCGTCCATCGTGAAGAACACCAGCAGGACCGGCCCCTCGTCGGTCAGGTCCGACAGCGAGGCGTCTTCCCAGTACTCGTCGTTGACCAGCGGTCGGGTGAAGTCGGGCGCGGTGTCGCCCTCCGCGGCGTGGTCGATGTCGGGGAGCGAGACGACGTCGAAGTCCGGCATTACTCGGCACCTCCCGCGCCGTATGTCCGGTCGAGGTAGTCCACGATGTTGGCGCTCTCGCTCATCGTGACGCCGGTGTTCTCGTCCACGATGGCCGGGACGGTTCGCTTGCCCGAGATGCGCTTGACGACGTTGCGGTCGCTGTGCATCGGTTCCACGAACCGCGAGCGGTAGTCGAGGTCGTACTCCTGTAGCTTGTTGACCACGCGCTCGCAGTACGGGCACGCCTGCAAGCGGTACAGGGTTATCGCCGACTCGGCGCTGGTTGACTGGCTCATGAACGAGTATTGTCCCGAAAGCGCCGTAAGGTCTTCGCTCGCGGCAGTCCCGCGTCACGTCGCGGGAAAAGAATAAAGAGTTAATCCCGTCCACTTGCAAGTTGGATTGTCGAATGGTGCCATTCCCGATGTCTACGGTCGCGTTTGTGGGGCCGACCCCGATAGCGGAAGTGTTGGGCGTTCAGGTCTCGAGAGCGATGGTTACGTGGGGTGGTGCAGTAGTCATCGTCCTCCTCATCGCGCTCTCCGGATTCTTCTCGTCTTCGGAAATCGCCATGTTCTCGCTGGCGAACCACCGGGTGGACGCGCTGGTCGAGGACAAGGTGCCGGGCGCGGAGACGGTCAACGAACTCAAGTCCGACCCGCACCGCCTGTTGGTGACGATTCTGGTCGGCAACAACATCGTCAACATCGCCATGTCGTCGATAGCGACGGCGCTCGTCGGTATGCACGTCGAGAGCGCGGGGATGGCAGTCCTCCTCTCCACCTTCGGGATTACCTCTCTCGTTCTGCTGTTCGGCGAGTCCGCGCCCAAGAGCTACGCGGTGGAGAACACCGAATCGTGGGCGCTCCGCATCGCTCGCCCGCTGAAACTGTCGGAGTACGTCCTCCTCCCGCTGGTCGTCCTGTTCGACTACCTCACCAGAGTCGTCAACAAGGTCACCGGCGGGCGGTCGGCCATCGAAACGTCGTACGTGACCCGCGACGAGATTCAGGACATGATAGAGACCGGCGAGCGCGAGGGCGTCCTCGAAGAGGACGAGCGCGAGATGCTCCAGCGCATCTTCCGGTTCAACAACACCATCGCCAAAGAGGTCATGACCCCGCGTCTGGACATGACCGCCGTTCCGAAGACCGCGAGCGTCGAGGAGGCCATCGAGACGCTGGTCCAAGGCGGCCACGAGCGCGTCCCCGTCTACGAGGGGAGCCTCGACAACGTCATCGGCGTCATCCACATCCGCGACTTGGTTCGGGAACAGACCTACGGCGAACACGACCACCTCGAACTGGAGGACGTGATTCAGCCGACTCTCCACGTCCCCGAGAGCAAGAACGTGGACGAACTTCTGACCGAGATGCGCGAGAACCGGATGCAGATGGTCATCGTCATCGACGAGTTCGGAACCACCGAGGGGCTGGTGACGATGGAAGACATGGTCGAGGAAATCGTCGGCGACATCCTCGAAGGCGAGGAGGAGGAACCCATCGAGTACGTGGACGACGACACCATCATCGTGCAGGGCGAACTCAACATCGACGAGGTCAACGAGGCGCTCGACATCGAACTGCCGGAGGGCGAGGAGTTCGAGACTATCGCAGGGTTCATCTTCAACCGCGCCGGTCGCCTCGTCGAGGAGGGCGAGGACATCACCTACGACGGCGTGCGCCTCCACGTCGAACAGGTCGAGAACACCCGCATCATGAAGGCCCGCGTGACGAAACTCGACGAGGTCGAACGCGCCGAGAGCGAGGGCCAGCGAGAGACCGAAATCGAAGAAGGCGTCGAGACCGAAGGGTAGGTTTCTTCTCGAAGTCGCGTTTTCGCGCCCGCGTCACCGCTGAGTCTTCCGCCGCTTTCGAAGCAGAAGTCGTCTCTGCTAAAAGCACTCGTCTACGACTCGATTAGCTCACCGTGTCGATGAGCGTGAACGCGCCGTAACCGACGCCGATGGCCAGCACGAGCGACGCGACCCACGCCAGCACGGTGAAGCCCATCTTCCGCTTGCTCACGCTGCTACCGCCCTCCGCGGCGAACCCGCTCCCGACGATTGCGCTCACGATAATCTCGTTGAACGACACCGGAATCCCGAAGAAGACCGCGACCTGCGCGATGGCGAACGAGGGGATGAGCGCCGCGATGGACCGCCGGGGACCCAGCGCCGAGTAGTCCTGCGCCAGCGCCTTTATCATCCGCGGCGCGCCGGTCCACGACCCGGCGAGCAGGCCGAGACCGCCGCCGACGAGGACCGGCACGAGCGGAATCTCGAAGGGGTCCAGCAGGGGGACCAGCGGTCCGATGGCGAGACCGACCTGCGACCCGCCCGCCGAGAACGCCACGAGGCTCCCGAGCGCGAGCAGGAAGTGGCGCTGTCCGGCGTCAAGGTCCCGGTGGACGTCCCACGCCAACAGTCCGGCGATGAATCCCGCGACCGCGAGCGAGACGACGATTCGGCCGGTCTCGAACCCGGCGACCGCGGGCAGCGACAGCGCGTCGGCCGCGGTCTCGGCGACCGATTGGCTCACGTCCGGCGGCCCGAATATCACGAACTTGACGTTGGCGATGATGAGACCGACGAAGCCGCCGAGCAACGGGATGACGACCCCTTCGGAGGTGCGCTCGGACCGGAGGAGTCTGGCGGTCGTGTACGCGATGGTACTGCCGACGACCGGGGTCAGAACCCACAGCGCGGAAATCTGGCGGTACTTCGCCCACGCCGGGTCGCCGCCCATCGCCAGTCCGACGCCGACGATGGCCCCGGTGACGGTGAACGCCGTGGCGATGGGATAGCCCGTGAAGACGCCGATGGCGACAAGTATCGCCGCGACGAGCAGTCCAGTCGTCGCCGCGATGGCCGTCAGTTGGACCCCGCCGATGAGTTCCGTACCGACGGCTTCCGAGACGTTCGCGCCCTGCAACACGGCTCCGAAGAAGCCGAGGAGACCGACGAAGAATCCGGCCCGCATTACGGAGATGGCGTTCGCGCCGACGGCTGGTGCAAACGGCGTGGACCCGGACGACCCCGCGCCGATGGCCCACGCCATGAAGAGGCTGGCGATGCCTGCGATTACCAACGTTACGACGCCACTCCCGACCATGCTGCGAACCTATCGCCGACGGTAGAATAGTGTACCGGCTTCTGGACGACTCAAGTCGTCTTCGAGTGCGGCTGTTCGGGTTCCTCGGGCGCTTCGACGCCCTCCGCGGCCTCGGCGATGTCCGTGTCCTTCTCGGTGGCGACGTGCCACCGGTTGACCTCGTCCTCGTAGGCAGCCAGTTTGTCGCTGACCGTCTGCTTGAGTTGGTCGTCGTTGATGTTGACCTCGAAGACGAACTCCTCTTCGCCGTCGCCCCGGCCGACCTGCTGAACGTTCGCGCTGATGAGGTCGTTGTCGAAGTAGTAGGGTGCGAGTCGGGTCATCACCTTCTGGTAGACGGTGTCCTCGACCTTCCGCAGGGCCTTCCGACTCGCGGAGTCGGCCGCGCGTGCGACGTAGCTCACCGAGTCCTGCCACTTGCTCACGGCCTCGTCGGTCTCCTCGTCCTCGAGTTTCTCGTAGGATTCGCTTATCTTCTCGCCCGCGGTCTTGAGGTCGTCGTCGGGCGTCTTGCCCTTCTTCTCGCCCTTCCCTTCGCCGACGGACGCCTGCTCGGCGGTCTTCTCTGACACGTCCTCGCCGAGTCGCTCGTGGTGTTTGGGTCGCCACTCTTCCCACTCCTCGTAGGCGTCGCCGGAGACGTCGGCCTCGCGGAGTGCCTCCGTGATGCGCTCGCCGTGTTCGACGATGTCGCCCCACGTTCCGCGGAGCTTGAATCCCGAAACGCTCTCTTCCATTGGTAGACCTTCTAGTTCGGGGTCGGTATACGCTTGTCGGGTGCTGTCCGTCGTGCGACTAGCGACCGTACGTCAAGCGGGTCGCCATCTCGTCGAGGCGGCGCTTGAGTCGGCCGAGCCAGACCTGATGCCTGTTGGCCGCCTGCATCTCGGTTTCCGGTACCTCGATGCGCGCACCGTCGAAGGGGTTGTGCCCGGTGCGCTCGCCGTCCGCTCCCGTCATCGAGACGACGCTGGTCATCGAGCATCGGCCACACGCTTCGGTTCGTTTGTCGTCCATGCGGACCACTTGCACGATGGTTGGGTGGTCGGGGTATTAAGGTTTCGGCGGTGAGACGGAGCGAACGCGAGACCGACCTGTGTCGGAGTTCGCCCGACGTAGCGGACGTACTGCGACCCTCGTGCGACGCAGGAAACCTTCGCCTCGTCCGAGAGTATTTAACCCCGTGAGAACTGTGGTCACGCATGGGATATCACGTCATCGACCCGGACACGGTCGAACCGACGCCCGACCGACCGTGCGTCCAGCGTGCGCTCGGGGACGTCGCCGGGTTGGAGAACGTCGCGCTCAACCTCTACGAGGTCGAACCCGGCGAACAGATTCCGCTGGCGTACCACTATCACGACGACCAGGAGGAGGTCTTCTACGTCGAGTCCGGCGAACTCCACGTCGAGACGCCCGAGGGCGAGAAGGTCGTCCCGGAGGACAACGTCCTCGTCGTGGAACCGGACAGTCCGCAGCGAGCGTTCGTCCCCGACGCCGCCGAGGAGACGGTCCGGACGCTCGTCCTCGGCGCGCCGTCGGTCGACGACGTCCACGCCTACGACCCCGAGTCATGAGCGACGAGACCGCCGAGTCGGAGCGACGTGAGGGCGAACGCGCTGACGACGCCCACGCTCCCGACGACGCACAGACTCCCGACGACGTGCCGGACTGGGACGACGAGTACGTCGACCGAGTGAGCGACCGCTTGATGTTCAACTACGACCTCGAAAAGGAGTACCGCGTCCGCGGCCGGACGTTCACGATGTACGGCGAACTCCGGATGGAGTCCCAGAAGCACTTCCTCCACCCGTCCGTCAACTACGCCAACTACGAGGCTCGAGAGCATCTGTTCGTCCGGCGCGCCGAGACGGTCTCGCGGGCCGACCTCGACGAACTGGTCGAACTCGGCCACGACCTCGCCGACGAGTGGATAGACCCGGACGAGGAACACTACGGCACCGAGTTCACCTTCGCGGTGGTCGTCCCCGAGGTTCCCGACGAGGTACGCGAGTACGTCGCCGGGTTCGAGGACCGAACCCTGCTCAAGTTCGGCTACTACGGCCACTACGAAGTGAACTTACTCGTCGCCGCCCCCGAACGCGAGGAGGCCGTCGAGAGCCAGAGCGCCGACGTGGCCACCGCGTTCCGCACGTGGAGCGACGTGACCGAGGAGCGGTCGGGATTGTTGGCCCGACTCGTCGCTGCGATTCGAGGGTGAGCCGTCACTACGAGTCGAGGGTAACTCCTCCTGCGAGTCGAGAGTGAACCCATTAGGGGTCGCAAAAAACGAAAGAACGCCGTCGGTGCGTCAGTCGCTGCCGGGTTCGCCGCCGTCGCGACCGCCGCTCCGCGGCCGCCGCGGACTTTCTGAATGTTTCTGTACCCCATCCGAACCAGCGACAGCGCCAGTCCGATGAGGACCAGCGCGAGTACTATCTGGGTCACGGCCGACAGCGTCTGCACGGTCGTCATCTCGGCCGGACTGTTCTGGATGAACTTGACGTAGAGGTTGTCGTGGAACGCGAGCCACCCCAGTCCGAGGATGGTCATCGTGCCCATCAGCGCCATCGGGACGCCGGTCGAGATGAGCTGTTTCGAGTCGTCCCAGTTGGCCAGCCAGACCGTCGCGGTCAGTAGCGCGAGCGCCGCGAGCAGTTGGTTCGCACCGCCGAACAACTGCCAGAGCGTGAGCCACGACCCGCTGGTGATGAGGATGTACGCCGGGACGCCCTGTATCGCGGCGTTGGCGTAGCGATTCTTGGCCACCTCGCCCGCGCCGGACGCGTCCGTGCCGACGATTTCCTCGACCATGTACCGACCGAGGCGGACCGCGGTGTCGGTGGAGGTCAGCAGGAAGCTGACCAGCACCAGCGCCATGAACGGACCGCCGAACGAGGTCGGGATGCCGAACGACGTGAGGATGATGCCGCCGCCGCTGGCGAACGTCGGGAGCGCGAGACCGATGCCGCCGCCCACGTCGGGCGCGACGATGGCCACGGTCGCGAGCGCCACGGTCGCGAGCAGGCCCTCGCCGAGCATCCCGCCGTACCCGATGGTCCGGGCGTCCGTCTCCTTGTTCAACTGCTTGGCGGTGGTCCCCGAGGAGACCAGCGCGTGGAATCCGCTAATCGTCCCGCACGCGATGGTGATGAACAGCAGCGGGAACAGCGGCGTTCCCGTCGCTCCCATGAAGCCCTTGTACGCAGCGAGCTGAATTTCGAGGGGCTGGGACGCCGAGCCGAACACGGTGCCGACGATGATAGCCAGCAGCGCGCCGCCGACGCCGGTGTACAGCAGGAACGACGACAGGTAGTCACGCGGTTGGAGTAGCATCCACACCGGGAGTGCGCTCGCCAACCCGCCGTAGAGGATGATTATCGGTACCCACGCCGCGGTGTTCACGCCGAGACTCGACGCCCCGGGAATCCACTGTCCGCCGCTGAACAGCACCGTCGTCCCCGCGGGATACGCCGACCCCGACGCGGCCGGGAACAGCGCAAGCGGGTACTCGATGCCCGCGAAGACCCCGCCGAACACGCCGGTGACGAACACGACCGTCCCGAGTAGGAACGGGAGGTTCAGTTGGTAGAGGTAGACGCCGAAGACGAACGCGAGCGCGATGTATACGAGGCTCGCGGTCGCCGCCTGCGGGAAGGCGTTGAACACGATGGCCACCACCAGCGCGAACACCGCCACGACGAGGATGATGGTCAGGAACGCGAACCACAGCAGCATGTTCTTGCCGCGTTCACCGACGTACTCCCCGATGATGTACCCGATGGACTTCCCTTCGTGTCGCAGACTGCTCGACAGCGATACGAAGTCGTGGACCGACCCCAGCAGGGGGTTCCCGATGGCAATCCACAGCAGTGCAGGGACCCAACCCCACACGACGCCCGCCGTAATCGGACCGACGATAGGCGCACCGCCGGCGATACTCGAATAGTGATGCCCCAGTAGCACCGGTTTCTTCGCCGGTACGTACTCCTGCCCGTCTTCGTACTTGTGTGCTGGCGTGTCGCGGTCGTCGTCGAGTTCGACGAACTGCGCGAGGTATCGAGAGTAGCCGAGATACCCCACGCTGAAGAGCGCGAGAACCGACAGCACCATCCAAATCACTTGCACCATGGTATGCGACCTCGTCACGAGAAACGGAAAACACGGACTTAAAGGTTGTTCCTCAATTTTACCAACAATTGATAGCTACGATGACCGACAGCAGGTCGCTCACCGCCCGTAGACACCACTACGCTGACATAGAGGTACGAAAACTGATACTTGGTTCTGCTTGAAAACTTTCTGGCTACTCCGTCCCCACGCTCAGACGCTCACCTCCGGCGCGACTTCGATGTCGAGTTCGTCGGAGACGTCGTCTAACAGGTCCCCCTTGACCTCTTCGACGCGCTGTCGGATGCGGGCAACGACGGGTTCGGCGAACTCGTCGTCTATCTGACTGATGCGCTCGTGTTCGGTCGCGTGTCGCTGCCGGAGGTACTGCGCCCCGGTCCCCGCCTCGTCGGACTCGGGTTCCGGCGCGATTTTGTTGATGACGAGTCCCTCCACGCCGAGACCGTAGTCCGAGAGGTCTCCGATGGCCCGCCGCGTCTCTCGAATCGAGAGTTCGTCGGGGTTGAGAACGAGGAAGAACGTGGCGTCGTTGCGCAGCGTCTCGCCGGCGAACTCGAACATCTCCTTGCGCTCGGTGAGACGGGCGATGATGGGGTCCTCGGCGGTCTTCTTACGGGCCTCGCGCTCGCCGATGGCCGCCTTCTCGTAGAGGTCGATGCTCTTCTCGCGTTTCTTCACGAGTCGGTCAATCCACCCTTCGAGGAAGTCCGGGAGCGAGAGCAGGCGGAGGGTCCCGCCGGTCGGCGAGGTGTCGAAGACCACGCGGTCGTACTCCTCGGAGTTGCGCATCACGTCTATGAACCGGTCGAACAGCGCGGCCTCGTACGCGCCGGGCGTCCGGTGGGCGAGTTCGATTTGGCGGTCGATTTCGTTGACGATGGAGGGACTCACTTGGTCGCTCATCGTGCGCTTTATCTCCTGCATGTGGCGCTGGACCTCCTCGTCGGGGTCGAGTTCCATCGCCCAGAGATTCTCGTACCCCTCGACCGCCTCCGGGTCGTCGCCGAACTGTTGGTCGAACACGTCGGAGGTACTGTGGGCCGGGTCGGTCGAGACGACTAGCGTCTTCAGTCCCGCGCGCGCACTCTTGAGTCCGTACGCGCACGAGACCGTCGTTTTGCCGACCCCGCCCTTGCCGCCGAAGAAGACGAACTTGTTCATGTTAGAAGTGGTATTGTTGGCCCTTGCGCTCGATGAGGGATTCGCGGTCCCACATCCGACGCTCCCACTGCTCGAACTCCTCGCCGAGATACGGCAGTAGTTCGGCGGTGTAGTAGGAGACCGGACTGGGGATGCCGAACGCGTCGGCGAAGCACGCGAACATGAAGGTGTCCTCGGTGTCCTCGGCCTCCTTCTCGATGAGTTCGAAGGCGGGATGCTCTATCATCCCGTGGTAGAGACCGTGGAGCCACTCTTCGAGATATTCGCGGTACGCCTCGATTCGGTCGGCAACTGTCATCGTTTATCACGAAGTCGTTCCGTCGATAAAAGGTTGCCGCACACCGTCGAGGCGGGCCGTTTCTTCGGTTCTCTCCCACGATAATTTGATTTCTCAAGCGAGGGAGGCGATTCCTGCACGCGGTTGCGTACCGGGTGCATCTCTCCGGCGCGACGGACGCCGACGACCGACCGCGAGCGACGCCGACTCAGCACGCACACCCCGTCGAGTCCGGTGACCGCTCGAACTCCATCTCGTCACCGCACTCCGGGCAGTCCGGGGCCGACTCTCCCTCCACTTCCACGTCTCGGACGCGCTCGCTGCAGTCGTGACACCAGTACGCGCCCTTCGATTCGGTCGCCGCGGCGTCGCCGCGGTTCGGCGACTCGGTGGACGCCTGCAGGAACTCCTTGACTGTGCCTAACACTCCCATGACGTGAACGTTTCCGGACGCGGCCTTAAAAGCTCTCTCCGGTCGTGGGGTCGTATTGCATCTCCGCCGTTCACACGTCCTCGGCCAACCTGTCGAGGGCGCGCCGAAGTTCGCCCTTCCGTTTCCACGCGGCGATGCGGTCCGAGACGGCGGCCACCGGCAGGCCGAGACTAACCGACGACCGCATCGTCACCCTGCACCCTTCGTTCTCGGGTTCGACCGAGAGTTCGGTCTCCATCGACTCGAAGGGTCCCGCCTCCCCGCGCTGGCGGTAGACCAGTCCGTCCGCGCGCTCCTCGAAGTCGAGGTGTATCGTCAACCCGCGCGCGCTGGCGGTCACGGTCCACCCATCGTCGGTCGCCTCGACGCCTCGGACCTCGAAACTCCCCTCGTACTCGACCACGGTCTCGGGTGTGAGCGCTCGCTCGACCACCGAGGGCGGCGCGGGGACGAACGCCGAGACTTCGACTTGACGCATCGTCGGCCCTACGCAGGTCGGAAACAAAGCGTTACGGTTGGAGGAACGCGCGGCGGACGAGCAGCGACCGGCAAATCGACAGTCCGAGCCTTCAGACTACCGCGTGCAGCAACGGGAGCGAGAGGAGTGCGAACACTCCGGCGACGACCAGACCGCCCAGCACGATTCGCCGGAGGCGGAACTGCGCGGGTATTTCGTTCCGGAGTTCCGGGCGAGCGGTCCAGACGAATCGGTAGTAGGCGAGTCCCGTGACCGCCAGAAACGCCATCGTGGAGTAGCCCAGTCCGCCCGCCAGCTCCGCGCCGAACGCCATCAGGTAACTGGGACCGAACGTGTAGCAGAACAGGAACCCGAACGCCGCGACCACCAGAAACGGGACCGGGTCCACCGGCGTGCCGAATCGGTTCCCCCATCGCATACTCGACCTTCTCGCTCCGGCGTCTTCGCTCTGCTGGCCCGCCGCGAGGCGGCGCTGTCGGGGAAGAGATAAGTCGGTGTGCGAACGACAGTCGGGCGATGCCGAACTCGAAAGGCGACCCGCGAGTGTTGTTCGTCATGAACCTCGTCCTGTCGTTCGCGTTCGCCTCGCTCGCCGTCTGGGGGTTGTCGTATCTCGGTCTGGTAGCGTTCACGTGGCAGACCGTCGCGGCCGCGGCCGGTCTCGTGATGGTCCTGACGTATCTCGTCGTGTGGTAGCCTCGACAGTTGGCAGACGCCGAGACGGACTCACACTGCCCGCTATCGAAACGGCCCGGTACCCGGCTACCGAAAGTTTATAACGCCCGATTGAAACCGGGTCTGTAATGTCGAAATCGGCGCACAGCACCGCGAACTGTCCCCACTGCGGTAGCCCGCTCGACCACCTCCAGCGCGGGTGCGAGTCCTGCGAACGCCGCATCTCGTGGGACTGGACCGAACCGTGCCCGGCCTGCGAGGCCGCGGTGAACTACGCGACCCGCCCATCGTCGTGTCCCGAGTGCCGGACCGACCTCTCGGTCTGGGACGGCATCGCCGCGCGAGTGCTTCGAGAACGCCACCACGCGGACCTGCGCATCGCCAAGGACGCGGTTCCCCACCCTACCAGCGCCGGGTTCGTCTGTCACACCGGGGACCCGAGGGGCCAGCGCGCCGACTACCGGCGACCGCTCCCCGACGGGAGGGGTATCCACGTCAAGGCGTTCGCCGACAGGTACGAGGTCCACTGGGACAAGGTGGACCCCACCGAGGACTTCCTCGGCCACGTCGTCGCCGACGCGCCTCACTGGCTCCTCGTCGGCGGTTTCCTCGGGTTCAAACTGGCTCGCTGGCCGGTCGGACTGACGCTCGCTCTCGCCGCCCATATTAAGAGATAAGCCCCCGCGCCCCGCGAATACGGATAGAGATGACCATCGAAGACCGCGGGGACGCCAAACTCCTCACCCACGCGCTCGCACAGGACACCCTCTCGAAACTTCGGGACGTAGAGACCGAGCAGGTCGGCTTCCGGAAGGGTCTCGTCAAACTCGGCCGCATCTGCGGCTACGAAATCATCGACGGCGCGATGGAGACCGAGTACGTCTCTATCGAGACGCCGCTGACCCAGACGACCGGCGAACGCGTCAAAGGACTCGACGACGTGGTCATCGTCAACGTCCTCCGCGCGGCGACTCCCTTCGTGGAGGGACTGCTCAAGGCGTTCCCCCGCGCCAAACAGGGCGTCATCAGCGCGGGCCGCGACGAGGAGGCCGGGCGCGGCGAGGACGGCACCTTCCCCATCACCATCGACTACGTGAAACTCCCGGAGATTCAGGAGAAAGACACCGTCATCGTCGCCGACCCGATGCTCGCTACCGGTTCGACGATGTGCGCGGTCCTCGACGAGGTGCTGAACGAGCAACCGAATCCCGAGGACCTGTTCGTCCTCTCGGCGGTCAGCGCGCCCGAGGGCCTGCTCCGCGTCGGCGACGAGTTCGACACGGCCGACCTGCTGACGGTCGCCATCGACGATAGACTCAACGACGAGGGGTTCATCGTGCCCGGACTCGGCGACGCCGGCGACCGGGCGTTCCGGACGAAGTAAGCGGTTCCGCCCTACAACCGGAACACCCGCGACGCCAGCGACCCGCCGCCCTTTCGCGCCATAATCACGGTCCCCTCGGCGCGACGTTCGACTTCCCGTGGGGCCGAACCGATGACTCGCCGTCGAATCGTGTCCGTTCGGGTCGCGCCGAGGACCCTGACGCCGTGGCGCTAGGACTACAAAATAGATGTAGGTAAATTTACAGTCTTGGAGGGATTATTGTACCCTGAGATTGGATGCACTTTAAACATGGTAAAAAGAATCGCAGATAGGGCTATGGTTATCTTATCTTCTGGTGTAGCACTATACCTCTCGTACGAGATTGCTAACAACAGTGTAACCCAGCTATTACTTGCAATAATACTTGTGGTAGTTTTCTCGGTATTTGTAAAATATATAAAGGTCCTTGCAGCCAAGGTGACTAATTTATAGTGTGGTATGTAGGAAATAGGCCGATAGCCGACTTCAAGAGCGACCTACTGGCTCTGTTCTCAGTACTAGCGGTCCGACGTAGTCGGTATCAGTTTCGACCTTCACGACGTTTTCGAAGTTCGTGGAGAATTCTCACTGCATCTGCCGACTCATCTGATTCGACGTGCAGTTCGGCTAGCACGTCACCGAGACGCTTGTCGCTGTTTGACCGCTCGCGTCGAACTCGACTATCTACCCCATCGACTGTCTCCTTGCTCCGAATCGGAAAAGCCGTGTTCCCGCCCTACAACCGGAACACCCGCGACGCCAGCGACCCGCCGCCCTTTCGCGCCATAATCACGGTCCCCTCGGCGCGACGCCCGACCTCCCGCGGGATTGAACCTACGATGCGCCGCCGGAGTGCGCCGGTCCGAGTCGCACCGAGGACCGTCACGTTCCGCGACTTCGAGGCCGAGACGATTTCGTCCGCGACCTCGCCCTCCCGAACCTCGGTCTCGACCGCGACCTCCGAGAGCGAGTCGGCGGTGCGAGAGAGCAGGTCGCGGGCCGCCGACTCGTCGTCCGGCGACGCGACCACCCGCAGGAGGTCCACGCGAGCGTCGTTGGAGACCGCGATTGCCCGCGCCACGGCGGCGGCGAGTCCGGCGTGGGGACTCTCGGCGACCGGCAGGAGGACGGACTCGACCTCCCCGGCGAGCGCGCCGATTTTCTCCACCAGCACGTCGCAGTCGGCCCGGCGCAGGATGCGGTCCACGTTGGTCCCGAGGACCGCGTTCTCCCGCGTCCGCTCCTGCCAACCGAGCAGTAGGCTGTCGCAGTCGCGTTCGGCGACCGCCGCGAGGACGCCTCTCGATACCGACGAGGCGACGAAGAGTTCCCCGGAGACCGTGACGCCGGTGCCGGAGGCGACCGACACCGCCCGGTCGAGCAGCGCTCGGCGCTCGCCGCCGAACTCGCGGGCGATGACCTCGTCGGTGAACAGTGCGAACGGCGACTCCTGTGGCGTGACGACGACGCCGACGACGAACACCTCGCCGCCTCGGTCGCGGGCCACGTCCACCGCGGTCCGGACCAACTGCTCGGCGTGGTCGGGGTTGCCGACGGCGACGGCGATGCGGTAGTCGTCCGCCATCACCGAACCCACACCACCGGCGAGCAAAAGTGTTCGTGTCAGATACCTGCGTTCGCTGACAGCGTCGTTACTCGCTCCGTCGCGTCCGATTGCCGTATCGCGTCCGTCTATTGGGTCATGTCACGAGACCGAGCTACAACTTCGCCAAAACCTATATGCCCGCCCGACGGACGCCAAAGCATGACCGACGACGAGGACCCCTGCAACGACTGCGGCGACCCCGTCTCGGACGCGCTCGCCCGAACCGTCCGGCTGACCGTGGACCGCTCGCAGATTGACAGCCAACGGCTCTGTCCCGAGTGTTTCGCGGACTGGATTGACCGCTACGAGTCCGAGATGCAGCCCGACGACCATCCGGCCGTCGCGGACGCCGACGCAGACATCATCGTGGACTGATTCGGCCGTTCCCCGTCTGACGAACCCCTCCGTATCGACTGGAGAACCGACCGAGGCGGAGAAGTTTTCGAAAATTTTAGGCGCTAATGAAATGGTGGTGGAATGTGGAATATATATCTCGGGAGGGATTCCTGTCACTCGGAATCGACGGTCGTCGAACCCCTTCGTTTCGAGTGTAAAACCGCCCGACTGCGGCGCGGTTTTCCGCGTGCGAACCTCTACCGAAGCCGACCCCTGTGTGCGAAAAATGACCAAAGTAGCGTTGCGGATAACCGAGGAGATAGTGACCGCGACGCCACGCGACGGAGTTACGTGTCTGTCCGCGTCTCCCGGTTATTCGCCGCCTGTTTCTTCGTCGCGGTTCGCATCGCCGTCTTCGCCATCTTCGCCGTCTTCCGCGTCATCGTCTTCCGTCTCGCTCGCTGACAGTCCCTCGTCGCCGCGCTCCAGCGCCCTCGGCGCGTCGTGGTGGTCGGAGTAGCCGTCGAACCACCGCACGATGCGTTCGAGGCGGTCCACGACGTGGGCGGGTTCGCCGCTTCTCGACAGTTCGTGACCCTCGCGGGGGTACCGAACCAGTCGGGTCTCTACGCCGTTCTTCTTGTACAGCAGGTAGAGCATCTCGGCGTTGTTCACCGGAACCCGGAAGTCGTCGTCGGCGTGGACGAGCAGGGTCGGAGTGTCCACCTCGTCGGCGTAGGCCGTCGGCGACTGCTCCCAGAGGAACTCGGCGTCCTCCGAGGGAGTGGTGTCGAAGTCCCACTCGATGAGTTTGAACGCGTCGGTCGAACCGTAGAAACTGTTGAGTTCGTACACGCCGCGCTGGCTGACCGCACCCGAGAAGCGGTCGGTGTGGCCGACTATCCACGTCGTCATGTAACCGCCGTAGCTTCCGCCCGTGACGAACATGTTGTCCTCGTCCACGTAGTCGCGCTCGGCCACTTCGTCCACGCCGGCCATGACGTCTTCGTAGGCGGGCGGACCCCATTGCCCGCCTTCGAGCGCGGCCATGAACTCCTCGCCGTATCCGGTCGAACCTCGCGGGTTCGACCAGAAGACGACGTAGCCCCGCGCCGCGAGCAGTTGGAACTCGTGCCACATCGTCCCGCTGGTGCTCCACATCGCGTGCGGTCCGCCGTGGATTTCGACCGCGAGGGGGTACTCCTCGTCCGAATCGAAGTCCGGCGGCGTCAGCACCCAGCCCTGAATCTCGCCGCCGGAACCGTTCTCGAACCGAATCTCCTCGGGTCGGGAGACCGCCCGCTCGTCGAGATAGTCGCTGTTGATTCGCGTGAGTCGCCGACTCTCCGCGCCGCCGAGCGTCGAGACGAACACGTCGCCGGGGTGGTCCCACTCCGACCGGACGAACGCCACCTTGTCCTCGCCGACCGTGGCGTCCCCGACGTGACCCTCGCCGACCACGCGCTCGGGGTCGGCGCTGGCGTCGGCCGGTGCACGCCAGACCGCGTAGTCTCCCTCGTCGGGCGTCAGGAAGTAGAGGCTCTCCTCGTCGGGACCCCACTGGACCGCCATCCCCATCGCGAGGGTGCGGTCCAGCGACTCGGTCGGGGTCGTCACTTCGCCGGTCTCGGGGTCCAGCACCTCGATTTCGGTCTGGCGGAGCGTCGCGTTCTCTTCGGGCGTGTAGGCGTACGCGAGTCGCCCGTCGCTCGCGGCCGCGAGCATCGGCGTCCACCCCGTCGTCTGCGTGACGGTTCCGGTCTCCTCGTCGGCGTCGAGGTCGTACTCCGCGACGTCGATGACGATGTTGTCGTCGGGGTCGCCGGTCCGTCGCGCGCCGTAGTAGAGCGTCGTCTCGTCGGTCCACTCGGGTTCCACGTGGTCGTAATCGCCGTCGGTCAGCCGCCGAATCTCGTCGTCCTCTCCTTGTAGGCCCGCGACGTAGACGTGCGAGCGTTTACCGTCGAAGTACCGCTCTCCGGCCCGGTAGACCATCCGGTCGATGACTCGCGGGTCAGGCTCTTCGGGTTCGAAGTCCTCGCCGTCGAGACCCGTGTCGCGGCCCTCCTCGCGGTCTTCCGCCGTGACCTGCTGGACGAACGCGATTCGGTTCCCGTCGGGCGACCACGCTATCTGCGAGACGCCGCCGACCACGTCCGTCACCTGTCGGGCCTCGCCGCCGTCGGTCGGCATCACCCAGAGCTGCGGTCGGTCGTCGTCCGCACCGCGAGTGCTGACGAACGCGAGGCGGTCGCCGCTCGGACTCCACCGCGGCTGGCTGTCCACGCCCTCGCTGACGGTGAACTGCCGCGGGGAGCCGCCACCGACCGGAACGACGTGTATCGCCGCTTCGTACTCGTCGTCGGCCGCGGGGACCTTCCGAACGAAGGCCACGCGCTCGCCGTCCGGCGAGACGCGCGGCGCTTCGACCTGCACAATGTCGTGATAATCGCACGCACGGACCGTTTCCATACGGTTCGACTACGAAGCGACGGACAATAGGGTTTCGATTCGTAACTTGAGCCGCGTTAGCACGGGCGACCGAACGACCGACAAGCCCGTCGGTCGCTCAATCGAACACTACGGGTGCGTCGTCCGAGAACCGGAACGACGCCCGTTCGCCACGCTCCACCCGTTCGCTGCGACCCTGCATGACGACCGACAACTCCAGTCCGTCGCCGACCGAGACCACGTAGTTGGTCTGGTCACCTTGGAAGTAGCGCTCGACGACCTCGCCTTCGAAGGTGGTACCGTCCGAACGGTCGCTCGACGCCGCGTCGCTCTCGGCCAACGAGATGTCCTCCGGCCTGAGCGAGACGGTCACGTCGCCCTCCCGGACCTGCTCGTCGGGAACGAACTGAACGCTTTCGTCGCCGCCGACCGCCACGACGGTCCGGCCGTTCCGGTTCGTCGCGCGGCCGTCGAGCAGGTTGGTGTCGCCGATGAAGTCCGCGACGAACGCGGTCGCCGGGTTTCGATAGATATCCTCGGGTGCGCCGACCTGTTCGAGCTGCCCCTCGTTCATCACGGCGAGGCGGTCCGAGAGGGTCATGGCGACCTCTTGGTCGTGAGTGACGTAGAAGAACGCGCCACGGGTCTTCTCGTGAATCCGCCGCAACTCGACCTGCATCTGCTTGCGGAGTTTGCGGTCGAGACTCGACAGCGGTTCGTCCAGCAGGAGGACGCTGGGTTCGTTGACGAGCGCCCGCGCCAGCGCGACGCGCTGTTGCTGGCCGCCCGAGAGGTCCATCGGGTTGCGGTCCTCGTACCCGCCGAGGTCTACGAGTTCGAGGTAGGTCTCGACTTTCTCCCGGCGAACCTCGGCCTCCGGCTCACCAGCGGACACCTCGTCGGGGTCGAGTCCCATCTTCTTCAGTCCGTACGCCACGTTCTCGCCGACGGTCATGTGCGGGAACAGCGAGAGGTGTTGGAAGACGAGGTTGGTGTCGCGGGCGTCCGGCGGCACGCCCGCCATGTCCCGCCCGTCGATGACGACGTCCCCGTCGGTCGGCGTCTCGAATCCGCTTATCATCCGGAGCGTGGTGGTCTTGCCGCACCCCGACGGCCCGACCAGCGAGAAGAACTCCCCGCGCTCGATGCGGAAGTCGATACCGTCGACCGCCGTCACGTCGCCGAACTCCTTGCGCACGTCGTCGAGTTCTATCAGTGCCTCTCCCCGCGTCGCCGTCCGTTTCTCTCCCTCGGCCGCCATACTGTCCGGTACCCGACGCGGACACAAAACGATAGTTGATTGTGAACACGGCTCGTGATATGGATTAACCGCTGCGATTCGAGTGGAGAACTCGCCCGGTCTCCGCGACGTGAAAATTCGTCGCTGTCCGTCGAATTTACTCTACGTACCGCCCATAATATGGGTCAATTTTTATTACGTTTCCTGAAGCCACTACACCGTGGGTGGGGACACCAAATGACACAATCGAAACGCGGACGAAACGAGCGTAGCGCTGACGCTTCGAGCGACGTGACGCCGTCGAGACGCCGATTTCTCGGTGCGGTCGGCGCGACCGGACTGGCCGGTGCGTCGGTCGTCGGGAGCGTATCCGCACAGACTCCGACGCTCAACGTTCTGACGTGGGAGGAGTACGGCGACCAGAAACTGCTCAAACCCATCGAGGAGCAGGTCGGCGTCAACATCAAAATCACGAAGTCCACGTCGTCGGCCAAGATGTTCTCCAGTTGGAACGCTGGCCAGTACAAGCAGTACGACATCGCCATCCCCAACAACAACTACGTCCCGAAGATGATGAACGCGGACCTGCTGGCTCCGGTCCCGCAGGACGTAGTCACGAACCAGCAGAACATCTACGACACGTTCCAGCAGTTCGCGCAGAACCAGTTCACGAGCGAGGGTGACGCCTACGGGGTGCCGATTCGGTTCGGGTGGTACGGCTACTCCTACGACTCCCGGAAGATTCCGGACCACGACCCGACCTACGAGATTCTGTTCAGCGAGGAGTTCGAGGGCGTCAACCTGAAGAATCAGGTCGTCATGTACGACAACCACTTCAAGGCCATGAGCGCGGCGGCGCTCTACCTCGGGATGCAGGACGCATTCAAGGGGAAGCAAGTCAGCCTCTCCCAGCAGCAGATAGACGAGGTCAAGCAGACGATGATAGACCAGAAGCCGCTGCTGCAGGGGTACATCGCCGCGGACCCGACCTACATCAAGTCGTTCCGACAGGGCAACTTCCTCGTCGGTCAGTCCGGCCGGAACGAAATCGTCGAGATGAAAGTCAACGGCGACGACTGGCCCAAGATGGCCACGCCGAAGGAGGGGTCGCTGGCGTGGTTCGAGTCGGCCGTCGTCTCGAAGGCCTCGAACAACAAGCGGAAAGCGTGGGAGGTCGTCAACGAGTACATCTCGCCGAAACTGGGCGCGACGCTGGCGAAGGTCGGCTACTCGCCCAGCGTCAACCCGGCGACACAGGAGTACCTGACCGAGCGCCAGAACAACCTGTACGGGGCGATAGACCCCAAGCGATTACAGAACTTCATCCCGTTCAAGGCCGTCGAGAACGAGCGGGCGTGGATACAGGCGTGGGAGGAAATCAAGGTCGCCTAACGTGGCTACCGAAACCTCCGAGCGCGGCCAGTCCGCGCGCGAGCAGTTCGTCGGCGCGTTCACCTCGCGGGCGAACAAGTTGGGGATAACCGCCGGACCGGCGCTGGTCTGGCTGTTTCTCCTGTTGCTCACGCCGCTGACGTTCATGGTGGCGGTGAGTTTCACGAACGTCGACCCCCTTACGTACCAGATAATCTGGGAACCGACCCTGAGCAACTACGAGCAGTTGTTCGCCGGGCAGGGGCCGTTCTGGCAGACGGCGTTCTTCCAGTCGCTCGCGCTGTCGTACTTCATCGCGGCCGTGACGACGGTCCTCTGTCTGGTGTTGGCGTTCCCGCTGGCGTACCTGCTCGCGCGCCGCGGCGGCACGACGTTCAAGGTCGTCATCTTCCTCGTGCTGCTGCCGTTCTTCACGATGTACCTCGTGCGGGCGTACTCGTGGTACCTCATGTTCGGCCAGAGCGGTGTCATCAACAGTACGCTGGTCCGAACCGGGCTGGTGGACGGTCCGCTCGGCGTGTTCAACTATGGCGTCCCGGCCATCATCGTGGGGCTGACTCACGCGTACTTCCCGTACATGCTGCTGTCGCTGTACGCCAGCCTCGACGGGTTGGACTTCTCGCTCACCGAGGCCGCGCGGGACCTCGGTGCCAGCAGGACCGAGACGCTGAAGGACGTCATCCTCCCGCTGGTGCTTCCGGGCATCATCAGCGGGAGTCTGTTCGTGTTCGTGCCCGCGCTGGGCGCGTTCATCACGCCGCGATTCCTCGGACAGGGGAAGGTGCTGATGATAGGGCAACTCATCGAGGAGCGAATCAACTCGCTGTACGCCATCGGGTACGGGAGCGCGGCGTCGATGTTCATCGTCCTGAGCATCGTGGTCGCGTTCGCGCTGGCGTTCCGGTACGTCAGCATCGAGGACCTCGGGGGTGTCTGAGATGGCGACCGAGACCGAGTCCGGAACCGAAACCGAGCGCACGACCGCGACCGAGCGAGACGCCGGGACCCGGATTCTCGACCACGAGCGCAAGGAGTGGTTACTCGGCCGTAGCCTGTACCTCGTCGCGGGCGCGCTGCTGATATTCCTGTGGATTCCGCTCGCGGTGATGATTATCCTCTCGTTCACTGTCAACGCCAGCACGTTCTTCCCGTTCCGAGGGGTCACGCTGGCCCACTACGCCGCGACGTTCGCGGACGGTGCGCTGATGACCTCGCTCTGGCACAGCGTGCAAGTCGCGACGCTCGCGGCGTCTATCGCGACGGTACTCGGGGTGCTGGCGAGTTTCGCGCTGGCCCGGTACGCCTTCCCGCTCAAGGAGACCTACCGGACGTTCGGCATCTTGCCGATGGTGATTCCGGGCGTCGTGCTCGGCATCGCGCTGCTCATCTACTTCCGGACGCTGCTGCCCCAGTTGTTCGGCATCGAGATTACGCCGGGGTTCTGGACGGTGGTGCTGACCCACAGCGTCTACGGTCTCCCGTTCGTCCTGCTCATCGTGACCTCGCGGCTCTACACGTTCGACGAGTCGCTGGAGGAGGCGGCGCGAGACCTCGGGGCCGACCCGCTGACGGTGTTCCGGGACATCACGCTCCCCATCGTCGCGCCCGCCATCGGTGCGGGGTTCCTGTTCGCGTGGATTCGGTCGTTCGAGGACTTCATCCGCGCGTTCTTCGTCCGCGGGACGATGGACGTGCTGACGACGTCGATGTTCTCGATGATAAAGTACGGGACCGCGCCGAAGATGAACGCCATCTCGTCGTTCATCGTGTTCGTCATCGCGGTGGTGCTGGCGGTGGCGATGAACGTCGGCAACGTGACGGAAATGGTCGCCGGAACGGAAGGCGAGGAGGAGTAGGTCCTCCGCCCTTCGCGACTCTCACGCGAGTCCGAGTAGTTCCAGCGCGCCGAACAGCAGGTCGCCGTAGGTCAGCGCCACGACGGTACCGACGAACAGCGGGACGACGAACGGGATGCCCGGCGAGACCCAGACGCGGTCCTCGGTGACCAGCACGTCCAGTCCGTCGCGCAGACCCTCGGGCGTCGTCCCGTACGCGCCGTGGTCGATGTCCGCGAGGAACGCCGCCGCGCCCCACGGGTCGTCGTCGGGGGCGTCCGACTCGCCGACGGGTTCGCTCCGTTCGAGCGCTCCGCCGTCGGTGCGGACCTCCTCGACGCCGGTCGAACCGTCGCCCGGCGGATTCGGGTCGGCCGGGAGGGTCGCCGGGTCCCGGAAGCGGTCGGCACGCTCGCGGACCTCCGCGAGCGTCAGGCCGCGCCACCGGAGGTACATCCGCACTGCGTCGAGGTCCACGCCGTTGCGAGTCACCCCGTCGGGGGTCTCCAGCAGGCGGCCGTGTTCATCGGGAACCGCGTCCCACGATACCGGCCTGCCGACGAACATCACCGACGAGAACCGCCCGGCGGCGGCGTTGCGCGCGAGGACCGCGAGGGGATAGAGCGCGCCCAGTAGCACCGTGTTCGTCAGGATGGTCAGCGAGAACACGCCGACCGTGGTGTGCTGATGGGGGAGCGCCCAGTTCAAAACTTCGTAGGTCGGATAGGTGGGAAAGAGCGCGGCGACGACGAGGAACGCCTTCGCGTCCGCACCGCCGAACGCCCGGAACCACCAGAAGGCGAGTACCAGCGGCGCGACGAACCCGAGGCTAATCGCCGTCCGGAGTGCGAACGCTCTGGTCTCGTACGGCGTGCCGGTCCACGCCTGCCACCCCTCGACCGCGAGCAGAACGACCGCGAGCGCGGCGAGGGGGTACCACGTCCGGTTCGGCACGCGGCGGGTCTTCACGTCCCGCCACGCGGCCCAACCGAAGACGGGGACGACGAGCAGTCTGAGTAGGTCGGGTATCGAGGCGTCGATGGGGGAAGCCACGGCGTAGTATCTCTCCGTAGCCGAGGTTTGTTTCGGCATCGTATATAAATGTAAGAGGAGCGGCCGAGGAGCGACCCGAACTGAACCCCGCTTACGCGCTCTCGTCGGTGCCGTGAATCGCGTCCACTCGCCACGACGTACCTCCCTCGTCGCTCCCCACCAACGTCGCATCGACGGTTCCCGACGACTCCGCCAATCGCTCGAACAGGTCCGCGTCTCCGTCGGGGAGGGGGACGGCGACGTACTGGTCGTCCGAACTCCGGAGGACCACCTCGCGCTCGGTGGCGTCGACGTTCCAGACGCTGAAGGTGTCGCGCATCGTTCGGCCCGAACCGCCGGGTTCGTCCGTCATCTTCCGACGTGACGTCGTCCACTTCCGTAAAACGCACTGCTGGCGAGAGCTATCGCTGGTGGACCGTGTCGGCGCAAAAAATCGAACCGCGAGTCCGGTCTATATGACGCGGTTCTGGAGGTAGTCGAGGTGCTTGGCGTTGTAGACGATTTTGACCTCGTCGGCGGCCGCGCTGCCGATGCAGGTCAGGCGGACGTTCTTCTCTTCGACCTCTTCGTCGGAGAGAATCTGCTGCATGTCCATGTCGATTTCGCCTTCTTTGACGATGGCGGCGCAGTTCGCGCACGCACCGGCGCGGCACGAGAAGGGCCAGTCGTAGCCCTGAGCCTCCGCGGCTTCGAGGATGTACTCGCCTTCGGCCACTTCGAGCGTACCGTAGTCCTCGTCGCCGAGGTCCGCGTCAGCGGCCTGCTCGAAGAGGTCGTCGTCGTCCATGTCCCAGCCCTGGTCGTCCAGAACTTCGTAGTTGAGGTATTCTACAGTTGGCATCAAGCCGATGGTTCGACCGCGACATGGTTAGTAGTTATTGTTTCACGGCGAGACCCGCGGACGCTACTGATAAATCGGGAAGAACTCGAACAGGAGGAACGAGGCCAGCGCCGATATCGTCGGCGTCATAATCCAGAGCATGATGACGCGGCCCGTCGAGGACGGGTCGAACAGGTCCTTCGTCTGGAGTTCCGCCGGGTCCTCCTCACCGATTCGCTGGACTTCCTCTTCGGGTTCGGCGGTGAGGGCGTCGACGGACATCTTGGACTCGCCGTCGCCGCGTTCGTCGTCCGCCTCTTTCTCGCCCCGGACAGCGGTGGCCGCGGCGTCCCTGACTCTGACCGCCCGCGTCGCTCGTCCCCACCCGAGACCGATGATGCACATCGTCGCGCTGACCGCGAGGCTGGCCGGGATACCCAGGTACGACAGGAAGGTGATGAGCGACGCCGACACTACCTCTACGATGAGCGCGGCCAGCAGGGGCAGGTCGGTGAGGTCGTTGCCGACGGTGTCGAGGGTCCGGCGCGCGATGGTGAACGCGCCGAGCGCGATGGCACCCGCGGCGAGGAGAATCCCCTGATTGATTCCCAGTTCGCGGCTTCCCACGAGGGGGGCGACGGCGTTCGCTACGTTGCTCGCGCCCGCCGAGAACGCCATGTAACACCCGATGACGACGACCAAGATGCTACTGATTAGCTCCCGCCTGTTCGTCGTCGCACTCGGGACCGGATACGGAATCGACGCCACGCGGTTGTACTCGAAGAGCGGTCCCTCCGAGCGGTCGATGCGGAACCACACGTCGAGGTACGGGTAGAGGTAGCGCCCGATGACCGCACAGACCCAGAACGCGACGATGGGGGCGACCAGCCACCATGAGACTATCTGGCCCATCACGCCCCAGTCGATGTCGCCCGCCGCGACGCCGAGACCCGCGATGGCCCCGACGGCGGTCATCGAGGTGGAGGCGGGCACGCCGAACAGGTTCGAGACGAGCAGCGCGAGTCCCACGAAGAAGAGGACGCCCACGCTCGCGGGGAGCGTGAACAGCGCCGCGGGGACGATTTCGCCGCCCATCGTTGCCACGACGTTCCGACCGACAGTCCACCCGCCGAGCAACGCGAACGTCGCCATCAGTCCGGCCGCGCCGAGTTTCGAGAGGACGCCGCTCCCGACTGCAGGGCCGAACGCGACCCCGGTCGAGGAGCCACCGATGTTGAATCCGACGAAGACCGCGACGGCGAGACCGACGAGGAGGAGTACGCTAATCACAGTCGATATATCGTACGAAAACCCTTTAAATGGTGTTGATTACCTCTCCGCCACGTCGGGGTCGTCTCGCCCGTGTCCGAGTCCGCCGACTCCACCGGCCGAACCCTCACGAGGTGTAGACCGGAAAGACGCTGAACAGGACGTACGAGGCCGTCCCGGAGAGCGATGGCGTGAGAATCCAGAGGAAGACGACCCGGGCAGTCGCCGCAGGGTCGAACAGGTCGCTGGCGTTCACTTCGCCGAGGTCCTCACCGATAGGGACGACTTCATCCGACTGGTCGCTCGTCGCAGACTGTCCCGCGGTCCGGCCTCGGTCCTCGTCGGGGACTGGCCGACCGCTCCCGTTCGTCATCGGTCCCGGAGCGTCTCCGTCAGTGCCCTCCCCGGCCACGGCCGCCTCCGCGGCGTCCGCGACGGTGGTGGACCGCGACGCCCGACCCCATCCGAGACCGACGATGCTCATCGTCGCGCTCACGGCGAGACTCGCGGGAATATCGATATACGAGAGGAACCCGATGAGGCTGGCGCTGACGGTTTCGACGACGAGCGCGGCCAGCAGGGGCAGGTCGGTGAGGTCGTTGCCGACGGTGTCGAGAGTCCGGCGCGCGATGGTGAACGAACCGACCGTGAGCGCACTCGCACCGATAGCGACGTACAGGAGAAGTCCGTCACCGAACGTCCGCGCACCGTACAGCGGCGCGACGGCGTTCGCCACGTTGCTCGCGCCCGCCGAGAACGCCATGTAACACCCGATGACGACGACGAGGCCGTTCCCGAGCAGTTCGCGGCGGTCGTCCCGTCCGCCGCTCCGACGGGGACCGACCCGACCGAGAGTTCCCGCCAGTCGAGGATAGGTCCCGACGACCGCTCGATTCGGAATCTGGCCGCGAGATGCGGGTAGAGGTACCGGCCTACGACCGCGCAGGCCCAGAACGCGACGACCGGCGACAGGAGCCACCACGATAGTATCTCCCCGATTTTCTCCCAATCGAGGAAGTTCCCGGCTACACCCATCCCCGCGATGGCCCCGACGGCTGTCATCGAGGTGGAGGCGGGCACGCCGAACAGGTTCGAGACGAGCAGGGCGACTCCCACGAAGAATAACACGACGATTCCCGCGACGAGGTTGAAGTGGCTCGCCGCGACGATTCGGCCGCCCATCGTCTGGATGACGCCCCGCCCGAGGGTGGCCCCGCCGAGGAAGGCGCACCCCGACATCAGGGCGGCAGCCCCGAGTTTCGAGAGGACGCCGCTCCCGACCGCGGGACCGAACGCGACCCCGGTCGAGGAACCGCCGATGTTGAACCCGACGAACACGGCGACCGCGACGCCGGCGAGGAGGAGGACACTGGCCACGGCTCAATAGACGACGAACTGACAGTTAAAATTTGTAGATATCGAACCACGAATCCGCACCGCTGGCGTCGCATGGCGACCGATTCCGGGAGACGACTGACGGTACCGGAGACGACGAACGATACCCGAGACCACGGACGCGCCGACGGTCACCGCTCCGGACCGAGTTCTGGCAAAAGGTACAGGGTGAGAAAGGGTTATCCCCGCGGCACGAGTTTCGGTACGCATGAAAGTACTCGTGACGGACCCCATCGCAGACGCAGGTTTAGACCGACTCCGTGAGGCGGGTCACGAAGTCGAAACCGCGTACGACGTGGAAGGCGACGCGCTGCTGTCGGCCGTCTCGGACGCGAACGGTCTCATCGTTCGCTCGGGAACCGACGTGACCGAGGAGGTCTTCGACGCCGCCCCGGACCTCGTCATCGTCGGGCGCGCCGGTATCGGCGTGGACAACATCGACATCGACGCCGCGACCGAACACGGCGTCATCGTCGCCAACGCGCCGGAGGGCAATGTCCGGGCCGCGGCCGAACACACGGTCGCGATGGCGTTCGCCTCGGCGCGCTCGATTCCGCAGGCCCACATCCGACTCAAGGACGGCGAGTGGGCGAAGGGCGACTACCTCGGCACCGAGGTCAACGGCAAGGCGCTCGGCGTCGTCGGTCTCGGCCGCGTCGGTCAAGAGGTCGCCAAGAAACTCGACTCGCTCGGCATGGACCTCGTGGCCTACGACCCCTACATCAGCGAGGACCGCGCCAAGCAACTCGGCGCGGAACTCGTCGACCTCGACGAGTGTCTCGACCGGGCGGACTTCCTCACGGTCCACACGCCGCTGACGCCCGAGACAGAGGGTCTTATCTCCGACGAGGAACTCGCCCAACTCGAAGGCGGCTATCTGGTCAACTGCGCGCGCGGCGGCGTCGTGGACGAAGACGCGCTCGCGGAGGCAGTCGAGGACGGCGTCCTCGCGGGTGCGGCGGTGGACGTGTTCGCCGACGAACCCATCTCCCCCGACAACCCTCTGCTGGACGTGGAGGACGTGGTGGTCACGCCCCACCTCGGAGCCAGTACCGAGGCCGCACAGGAGAACGTCGCCACCAGCACCGCCGACCAAGTGGTCGCGGCGTTCGCCGAGGAACCGGTCGTCAACGCTCTGAACGCGCCGTCCATCGACGAGAGCGCGTTCCCCCGCGTCGAACCGTACATCGGTCTCGCCGAGACCGCGGGCAAAATCGCCACGCAACTGCTCGACCAGCGCATCGACTCCATCGAGGTCCACTACGAGGGCGACATCGCCGAGGAGGACGTGGAACTCGTCACCGCGAGCGCCCAGAAGGGCGTCTTCCAACCGCTGGAGTGGCAGGTCAACGCGGTCAACGCGCCCCAGATAGCCGAGGAGCGCGGCGTCGAAGTGACCGAGAGCAAGACCCGCCAGACCGAGGACTTCCAGAGCCTCGTCCGCGTGACGGTCTCGGGCGACGACGAGTCGATTAGCGTCGAAGGGACGCTGTTCGCCGACGACGACCCGCGCATCGTCCGCGTGGACGACTACCGAGTGGACGCCATCCCGCACGGACACATGCTCGTCGCCCGGAACAAGGACGAACCGGGCGTCATCGGGTTCATCGGCACCGTGCTCGGCGACCACGAGGTCAACATCGCGGGGATGTTCAACGCCCGCGAGGCCATCGGCGGCGAGGCGCTGACGGTGTACACCCTCGACGCGCAGGTCCCCGACGACGCCAAGGAAGTGCTGGAGAACGACGACCGCATCATCGAAGCGCGGTACATCGAACTGAACGGCGCGGAGTAGACTCCTTCGACGCGATTTTCTGGCCGAGTGCCGCTCGACAACCACCGCCTATTAGTGTCGTCGCTGGGACTCTCGCCCGTGAGACATCTCGGACTCAAGGCACGAATGGCGGTCGTCGGGTCGATGCTGTTCGCGTTCTACGCGGTGGCCGCCGTCGCGGCGATGGGCGTGTTCGGCTTCCCGCCGATACTCGTCGTACTGGGGAGCGTCGCGTTCGTCGGCGTGCAGTACAAAATCGGCAAGTGGGCCGCGCTCAGGAGCGTCGGCGCGGAGGACATGCCCGAGGACCGCTTCCCGGACATCCACCGACAGGTCGAATCGCTGTCGAAGGAGATGGGCATCGACAAGCCTCGGTTGATGGTCGCCAGCATGGGCGTGCCCAACGCGTTCGCGGTCGGGCGCAAGGGCGACGGGACCGTCGTCGTCTCGGAGGAACTCCTCCAACTGCTCTCCCCCGAGGAGGTCGAGGGCGTCCTCGCGCACGAACTCGCCCACATTCGGAACCGCGACGTGGTGATGATGGTCCTCGGACAGGGCGTCGCCTCCATCGTGGCCATCGTCGCCCAGTGGGCGGTCCTGCTGACCGGCGACAACGACCTCGCGGACTTCTTCCTCGCCATCGTCGTGGGCCAGATAACTCAGATGCTCGTGATGGTGTTCGTGTTCGCCATCTCGCGCTACCGCGAGTACGTCGCCGACCGAGACGCCGCCGACGAAATCGGCGGCGGGGAACCGCTCGCCTCCGCACTGGAGAAGATTAGCCGCGGGAGCGAGCGCGGCGGGGAGTCGAAACTGGACTCCGACGTCAGTGCGCTCTGTATCTTCGGCGACGGGACGGGCTTGGCGCGACTGTTCGCCACCCACCCGCCGGTCGAGAAGCGAATCGAGCGCCTGCGCAACTGATGGGACCGCGTCCAATGGAGCGATACGACTGATGGACTTCCGAACCCTGCTCGCGGCCGTCCTCGGCGTGGGTCTCGGCGTCTTCTTCGTCGCGTACCCCGAGGCGGTCGTCCGCGCGCACACCGCAGGTCGAGGACCGACCGGTCGGGGCGGCGAGTACGGCGGCGACGAATCACCGTCGGACCGCTGGCGGCGACTGGTCCGACTCGTCGGCGTCGCGGCTATCGCGCTCGGTCTCTACTTCGGGGCGAGCGCGCTCACGTAGCAGCCGGTGGTTATTTCCGTCTTCTTTGCGACTAGTCAGCACAGTAACTCCCATGAGCCTCTTCCGCGACCTCGGCAAGCGAGCCGAGAAACTCAAACAGCAGGTGGCCGCGTCGGACGAGAAGACGTATCGGTGCGCCGACTGCGGGACCGAGATACACACCGACGGCGAGGCGTGTCCCGACTGCGGCGGCGACGACGTGCGACGGGTTCAGTGAGTCGGTCGCTCTACCGACGACCGCGGCTTCGTAGTCGCAACACCGACGTTCGGACGGAACACTGTTCTCGGGAAACGCCTCTCGGGCAGTCACTGCCCAGCCAGTTCCCAATGCGTCTGCCGGAAAAGCCGAACTGAAATACCTCGGCCCCGTCGCTCCGAAAGTGTCCCACGGCCACGCAGACGAATCGGACGCCGACGAACCGGAGGAGCGCCTGCTGACCGGCTACTCCGGCCGCCTCCTGCTGGCCGTCTCGCTCGGGTGGGCCGCCATCCAGACCGGGCGACTCGTCCTCTCGCCGCTCCTGCCGACCGTGATGGACGACCTCGCCATCACCGAGTTTCAGGCGGGACTGGCCTTCACCCTCCTCTGGGGTCTCTACGCGCTCTGTCAGTACCCCAGCGGTCGGCTCTCGGACAACCTGACCCGCAAGAGCCTGCTCGTCGCCGGACTCTCGCTGGTCGTCGCCGGATTCGCGGCGTTAGCGAGCGCGCCGAACTACCTGCTGTTCCTGCTCGGGGCCGCCGTCGTCGGGACGGGCGCGGGCCTCTACCCGACCCCGGCGCGGGCGCTGGTCTCTGACCTGTTCGTCGAGCGCCGCGGGCAGGCGTTCGGACTCCACACCGCCTCGGGCGACGTCGGCGGTGCCGCGGCCGCCGGACTCGCGGTCGCGGTCCTCGCGGTCGCCGGGTGGCGGTCGGCCTACGTCCCCGTCGTGGTGGTCCTCGCGGGCGTGGCGCTCGCGCTCCACGTCTGGGGCCGCGAGGCGTACGTCACCCCGGACGTGGACCGCGCGGCCGTCGCCGCCGGACTCGCCGACGCCCGAGCGACCGCGGTGCGACTCTGGCGGAACTCTCGGATGCGGTGGCTCCTGCTCGCCTACGCGCTGTACGCCTTCACGTGGCAGAGCGCCGCCGGGTTCCTGCCGACGTTCCTCCGGGTCTCGAAGGAGTTCCCGGCTGGACTGGCCAGCGGCGGGTTCGCGGTCCTGTTTCTGGTCGGCGCGGTCGTCAAACCGCTCTCCGGGTCGCTCGGCGACCGATTCCCCCGGGCCGGAGTTGCCGCGGGGGCGATGGTGGTCGCGGCGGTGGCGCTCGCCGGACTGCTGGCGGCCTCCGGGACCCTCGCGGTCGGACTCGCCGTCGTCGCGTTCGCAGGGGGCCTCATGGCCTACCCGCCGGTGATGCAGGCGCTGTTGATGGACACGTTCCCCGATGGGAGCATGGGCGGCGACCTCGGCGCGACCCGGACCGTCTACATCGGTCTCGGGAGTCTCGGGCCGAGTTACGTAGGGTTCGTGGCGGGCCGAGTCTCCTACGACGCGGCGTTCGCGGGATTGCTCGCGTGTCTGCTCGTGAGCGCGGCGATAGTCGTCCGGTTAGCGCGCACGGAGTAGCCCCTGAGTCGTCTCCCGTGCCGGACGTGACCGCGGAACACTACTCGACCGGCGCGGGCGGAATTTCGACGCCGCGAATCTCGAACCGCGCACCGCCGTCCTCGCTCTCGGTCGTGCGAACCTCCCAGCCGTGTCGCTCGGCGATGTCGCCGACCACGGCCAGTCCGACGCCGGTCCCGTCCGCCGTCGTGGTGTACCCCCGTTCGAACACCCGCCCGCGTTCGTCCTCGGGGATTCCCGGTCCGTCGTCTTCGACGTAGAATCCCCCGTCGAGCGACCCGACCCGGACGGTCACGTCGGAACGACCGTGTTCGACGGCGTTATCGTCCTGTGGACGATGCCCGTGGAGCCGTGCTCCACGGCGTTCCGGAACAGGTTCTCGAACGCGCTCGTCAGTTGCCCCTCGTCGGCGAGCACGCGACGGTCGGTCCCGTCGAACGTTATCTCCGCGCCCTCGGTTTCGACGTTTCGCCACGCGTCCTCGGCGACTCGCCGGAGGCGGAGACTGTCGCAGGTCGTCGTCCTCTCGCCCTTCGCGACGGCGAGGACCTCTTCGATGATGTCGTCGATGCGCTCGTGGGCCGAGTCCACTTTGGTGAGACGCTCGGCGACGGCGTCGGCGTCGTTCGCGTCGCGGGCGAGTTGGAGGTTGCCCTGCGCGACGTTGAGCGGATTGCGGAGGTCGTGTGCGATGGTGTGTCCGACCTGTTCGAGTTGCTCGTTCTGGCGTTCGAGGTGTCGCTCGTGGCGCTTGAGGCGGGTCACGTCGCGGAGGAACACCGTCGTTCCCCGGACTGAGTCGTTCGACAACGACGAGAACTGCACGTCGAAGTACCTGCGCTCGCCGTCGTCCTCGACGACGACCTCCGTGCCGGACTCGCCGTCGTCGTAGCGTTCGACGAGTTCCGTGTGTTCGCCGCAGGCGTCGGCTATCGGTCGGCCGACGAACGTGTCGGCGGTACCCCATCCGAACAGGTCGCGGGACGCGGGGTTGGCGTCCACGATTCGGTCGTCGCCGTCGAGGACGAGGACGGGGTCGTCCGTCTCCTCGAACACCGTCGCTCGGCCGACGGGAACCGCGTCGAGGAAGTCGTACTCCGCTATCGCGTACCCGAACGCCAGCCCCGACACCGCGACGAACACCTCCGGTTCGACCGTCGTCAGTCCGGTGTAGAAAAGGAAGGAGGCGAGCCAGGGTACCGTGGTCCCCGTGAGGACCGCGAGCGTCTGGCGGCGATACAGTCTGTGGGACCGGACTAATCCGTGGAACAGCAGGACCGTGCCGACCCCGTTTACGAGATTCGAGTACGTCCAACTCAGCCAGAACACCGGCCCGAAGCTTCGGCGAACGATGACGATTCCGCCCACGGTGACGATATCGCTCGACGTTCGAACGAGGTGGTGGTACTGGTTCGTCCACGAGAGCGCTACCGTCGCTATCATCGGAACGGCGAGAATTGAGAGCGTCCGTCGGTTCGCCCACCGTTCTCGCCCGGTGTACTCGCAGGCGAAAGCGAACCACGCGAGCGGGACGACGGCGAGACCGACGTACTGCACGTTCACCCAGAACAATTTCCCGGACAGCGTCACACTCGCGGCTTGCAGGGCGTTCCCTGCGGTCCAGAGTGACGCGGCCCCGGTGAACACCGCGACCGGGACCGCTCCCGCCGTCTGCCGTCGCTGCCACGCGAACGCGGCGACGCTGGCGGTGATGACCGCGGCGAGTGCCGACAGCACTACCGAGATTGTGATTTGCATAGTACTCGGAAACAGCGTACACATGCGAACCACTCTACATAAACGCTCGCACGGGATTATCACGGGTTGAATTAACTAGCTTTGAGCCTGCTATCTTACGATAACTGATTTATACCGCTAGTGTAAGAATTAAGTAAATTAAAAACGACTGCGGTGTATTCGTTCGAGCAGACGAACGACGTTATCTGAGCCAATCCCGCAGTCGCGCCACCAGCGTCGGTCCCTGCTTCCGACCGGTCCACTCGAAGTCGTCGGCGTCGTCGGCTTTCGCGTCGGCGATTCGTTCGCGGTAGGATTCGGTCCGGGCCTCCAGAATCCGCTCGTTACGAGCGACGACCGCGTCGAGTCGGGACTCGGTTCGACGGAGTCGCCGCTCGAGCGTCTCCACTTCGTCGGCGAGTCGCGCACGTTCGGCCAGCAGGTCCTCGTACTCGCTCTCGGACGGTCGCCGGTCGGGGTCGTGAGTGCGTTCGGGGGTCTCGATACTCACGCAACTACAGACGGAGTCGAGAACCAAAAAGTCGCGTCAGACGAGGGTGTGACGTGTCTGACGGGCGAACGACGGCGTTTCGACTGGAGGTTACTCCCGCGACTCGCCGAGGTGGTCGAGTACGCCGTCGGTGTCTGCCGGGACGGGTTCGGGTTCGGCCCCCGCGGCCGCCGCGGCGTCGGGGTCCTTCAGCAGGTGCCCCGTGGTCAGGCAGACGACCTGTTCGTCGGCCGCGATTTCGCCCGACGCCCGGAGTTTTCGGAGGCCCGCCACGGACGCCGCGCTCGCGGGTTCGACACCGACGCCGTCGCGGGCGAGCGAGCGCTGGGCGTCGGTAATCTCCTCGTCGGAGACCGCGACCGCGGTGCCGCCGGTCTCGCGGATTCCGGGGAGCGCCTTCGGCGCGTTGACCGGATTCCCGATGCGGATGGCGGTCGCGCGGGTCTCGACGTCTTCCCAGCGCCGGACCTCGTCGTTGCCCTCCTCGATGGCCTCGACCATCGGGGCCGCGCCCTCGGCCTGCACGCCGGTCAGGGCCGGGACTTCCTCGGGGGTGAGCGACCCGGCCGCAACCTGTTCGCGGAACGCCTTGTAGAGGGCCGCGGTGTTGCCCGCGTTCCCGACCGGCAGGACGATGCGGTCGGGCAGGTCGCCGGTCTGGTCGCGGAACTGTTCCAGCATTTCGAGACCGATTGTCTTCTGGCCCTCGAGTCGGAAGGGGTTGAGCGAGTTCAGCAAGTAGGCCTCGCCGCGGTCGGCGAGGTCCGAGACGATGTCGAGGCACGCGTCGAAGTTGCCGTCCACCTCCAGAATCCGCGCGCCGTGAAGGCTGGCCTGCGCGACCTTCCCGGCCGCGACCTTCCCCGCCGGGAGGAGGACGAGAACCTGCGTGTCGGCCCGCGCGCCGTAGCACGCCAGCGCCGCGCTCGTGTTGCCAGTGGACGCGCACGCGAGTCGGCCCACGCCGAGTTCCTCGGCCACGCGGACGCCGACGGTCATGCCGCGGTCCTTGAAACTCCCGGTCGGGTTCATCCCTTCGTGCTTGACCCGGAGGTCCGCGACGCCCGTCTCGTCCTCGATGGTCGGGACCTCGTAGAGCGGCGTGTCGCCCTCCTCGATGCTCACGCCGGAGGCGAACGGGAGCGCGTCGGCGTACCGCCAGACGCCGCGCTCGGTCGAGTCGGCGAAGTCGTCGAGCGAGGGGTGGTCGGCGTACCGGACCTCCAGCAGACTGTCGCAGTCGGGGCACCGGTACCGGACCTCCTCGAACGGCGCGCCGGTCCAGTCGCAGTCGATACAGGCCAACCAGACGCCGTCGTCGGCTACGTCCGGTGCGGACTCGACTCCGGCGTCGGCCAACGTCAGGTCGGTCATTGGCGATTGGAAGGCGACCGACGGGGAAAAAGGGGCCGGTCGGCGGCAGATTTGTCCCGGACGCGGAGACGCGCGGCCTCCGGGTATCACACCTGCCAGCACCTTCTACTCGACCTCGGCTGTGCGACGGGACTGCACGTCCACCCAACGGGGATGTTGTCCGTGGGAGACGTTCAGAGTATGGCTTCGGAAACCAGCACGGCGGTCGGAACGCCAGTCGAACAGTTCGCGTGGAAGGGCGGCGCACTCGCCGGATTTCTCGGCGGCATCGTCATGGGTGCGATGCTCACGATGCAGATGCGACCCGTCATCGAAGTCGCCATCCCCTCGATGTACGGGCTGGCGGGTCTCCCGGCGGGATGGCTCGTCCACCTCTTCCACTCGGTGGCCCTCGGAATCGTGTTCGCGGCCGTCGTCGGAGCGTTGCCGACCACCGTGAACTCGACGGGCAAGAGCGCCGCCCTCGGCGTCGGCTACGGCGTCGTCCTGTGGGTCGTTCTCGCCGCGGTCGTCATGCCCGTCTGGCTCGGCGCGGTCGGCTTTCCGAAGGCACCGCCGCTCCCCAACTTCAATCCCACGAGTCTCGTCGGCCACGTCGTCTACGGGCTTGTTCTCGGTGCGGCGTTCCCCTCCCTCCGCGATTCGTAGGCGGACGGCCCTCGTAGCACGTCGGTTCGGGTGTCGCCGTCAGGGTTCCAGCACCAGTTCCTCACCGTCGGTCTCGAATCGGGTCCCGAACCCGGCCGACAGTTCACGCATCCGTTTCCTGCTCCACGCGGCCGCTTCCGCGCTCGCCTCGTGGACCGCGAAGTCGTCGATTTCCGTCGGCAAGAGCCGCAGTTCGGAAATTTCCCCGTCTTCGACTCGGACCTCGAAGAGGAAACTCCGGTCGTTCCGGAGGTCCGAATCGACCGCGTAGTCGTCCACGAAGTCGCCGCAGTCGTAGAGGACGGGCGTCCCGTCGTGGACCTCGACCGCCTGAAAGACGTGGGCGCTGTGGCCGTGGACTAAATCCACCCCGCGCTCGGCCAGCCACCGACCGAACCGCCGGAAGTGGTCGGGCGGTTCTTCGACCATGTTCGGTCCCCAGTGGAGCGCCACCACCAGTAAGTCTGGGTCGGTGCGCCGAGCGCGGGCCAGCATCTCCGCCATCGTCTCGCGCGCCTCGGTTTCGTCCGACAGGTCGAGGTACGCGGTGCCGGGACTGTCGGGTCCCGCGGCGAACTCGGGCGTGTTGTCGGTTGCCGAGACGAACGCGATTCGCATGTCGTCGGCGGCGGTGTCGTCCGAGTCGCCGACCTCGACCGTCGCCGGTGCGCGGGCCGCCTCGCGGTCCTCCCCCGCGCCGGAACGCGCGATGCCCGCCGAATCGAGGCGGTCGAGCGTGTCGAGCAGCGCGTTCTCGCCGAAGTCCAGCAGGTGGTTGTTGGCGAGATTCGCCCACTCGACGCCCGCTGCGTCGAGCGCGGACACCGCCCAGTCGGGGTCGGCCCGGAAGTGAAACGGCCGGTGTGTCCGGGTCCACCGTTCGCCGCGAGTCGAGAGGCAACACTCCAGATTGACGAAGAGCGCGTCGAGGGACCGCAGACGCTCGGTGAGGTCACCCCAGACCGCGCTCACTGGTCGATTCCGGCGACGTTGGGTCTCGTCTACCTTTCGACCGAGCATCACGTCGCCCGTGAATCCGAGTCGTGCCATCCGTTTCCACCCCTCCGTTTCACTTCGAGCGAGGTAGACAAAAGCGTACGCCCGATTCCGCCGGACGGCACCGTGACGAACCCGAGATATCGCTCGTTGCCCACCTGCAACGACGGGGTCGCCGGTGACGGACCCGGTCCTCCCGCCGAATTCTCGGATTGACGACGATACGGCGACCTGAGTGACTCACGCGACCGAACGTAGCGTACCGAATCGGCGCTAAACGTGCCCGTAACCGCTCGTACCGCCACGTAACCGAACGCTGTATCGGTGAACTGGAGCGAACGACCACCTCTGTTCTTGGTCTCCGCTCCCGAACGAAGAGACATGGCGCGACGCGAAACCGCGGTCGGCCGCGAGCGACCGTTCAGACGGCGATGGCTGGGCGGCGCGGTCGCCGGACTCGTCGCGGGCGTCGTCTTCGGTCTCTACCTCCAGTTCGTCGCGGGCGTCTTGCCCGCGACCGGCGGGTCCGGCGGGACCGAGACGCTGGCATCCGACTGGGCGGTTCACCTGTTCCACAGCGTCGTGTTCGCGCTCGTCTACGCCGGTCTGACCAGCTGGCCCCGCGTCCAAGCCTCCGCCGACCGCCCCGCGACGGGCGCGATACTCGGTGCGGGATACGGGGTAGTCGTCTGGACGGTAGCGGTCGCGGTCGCGTTCGCGTTTTGGGCCGTGGCCAACGGGGTGTGGGTCCTGCCGATTCCGAGTCCGAGTTGGGTCAGCCTCGCGGGTCACGTCCTCTACGGCGCGGTTCTGGGCGTCGGGTTCGCCGTCGTCAGGTCCCGACCGACCTGATTCGCGTCCGGCCGCGACGGACCCACAGTCGGCGGTCAACCGACGTTATTCGTTCGTACTCGTGTCGTCGATGCTGGAGTCGCCCGTGCTTCCGCCTGCTTGGGACGCCTCGTTGTGCATCTGCTCGATGGCCTTTTCGAGCTGTGGGTTCCCGCCGCCGGGTTGCGTGCCGAACGAGAACTCGCCCTTGCCGTCGATGGACACTCCTTCGGTCCACCGCTCGTGGGGGTTCTCGCGCTCCTCGCGGAACGTGGACATGAACTCGTAGTTGAAGTCCTGATTCTCCTTCTCCTGCGGGAAGCTGGCGGGGACCGGAAGCGTCTCGCCCAACTCTTCGAGGACCGCGTGCCACTGGTTCTGGTGCATCGTGTCGCGGGCGATGAGGTACGCGAGCATGTCCTTCATGCCGGGGTCGTCGGTCATCTCGTACAGCCGCGTCGCCAGCAGTCGCCCGGTGGACTCGGCCATGATGTTCGCGTACATGTCCGCCGCGAGGTTCCCGCTGGCGACGATGAAGTTCCCGCTGAAGGGGTTGCCGTTGGCATCCACGGGCATCGCGTGGAGTCCGGCCGACAGCGCCTGTCGCGGCTGACCGCCGCTCATCATCGCGTCGATGACGGCGTCGTTCTCGCGGGCCTCCCGGCGCATCTCCTCGGGCGCGCCCTGCAGGTTCTTCGAGACGGCGGTCGCCAGCATCTCGATGTGGCCCAACTCCTCGGCGGCGGTCTCCATCAGCAGGTTGCGGTACTCCTGTCTCTCCTTCGGCTGTCCGAACGCTTGGAACATGTACTGGAGCGCGACGCGCATCTCCCCCTCGACGCCGCCGATGGCCTCCTGCAACATCTTGGCGAACTGCGGGTCCGGCTCTTCGACTTCGACTTCGTACTGGAGTTCGTTGTCGTGGTAAAACACTGTAATTCCCCCGCCGTAATCAACCACGACGACGCCATAATCTGTTTTGGCTGTTGACATTCATATCCTGCTAGTTGAATGTTCAGTTAGGTTCCGTCGAGGGTCGTAGTCCGAGTTCCGACCCCCGCGCCGGAAGGTGAAAGTTGATAACAGGGGACTCGAAATCCGGCGCTATGTACTCTTGGCAGGCGACGTGGACGCCCGACGGCGATTCGCCGGCGGACCGCCGCGTCCGATTCGAAGCCGACTACGACCGACTCGCGGACGCCGACGTTCTCACGAACGCGTACCGCGCGACGCGGCGGCAGAAAGTCATCGACGAGTACGCACTTGCTAGATACTGGGACCTCACCGACCTCACGGGGACCTACGCTAAAATCGAGGACACGCTGGGAGAACAGACGTACCCGGAGTTGACGGCGTGGTTAGAGCGACGCCCCGAAGTCGTCGCCGTCCGCCCGCGGACTCCCGTCGTGGACGTGCTGCTCGACTCGACGGACGACGGCCACGAACTCGAACGGGCGCTACGGGATTGGCTCGACGCCGACATTTCGGCGACTGTCGAACGCACGACGACGCGGAAACCGGGCACGAACGGTAGCGTCGGACAGGTTGCCCGCCTCCAACTCCGGACGCAGTTCCACCTCGACGGGACCGTCGAACGCCACGCGGCAGACTAGCGGTGCGTCGTAGCAGGAGTGAGACGACGGCGAGAACGTCCCGCTTTCGATTCCCTGTCCCTCAGTGCGCGCCGAGAAGATGGGTCAACAGCGCCTTCTGGGTGTGCATCCGGTTCTCGGCCTGTTGCCAGACCACCGCCCGGTCGCTCTCCAGCACGTCGCCGGTAATCTCCTCGCCGCGGTGGGCGGGCAGACAGTGCATCACGTCGGCCTCCGGCGCGGCCGCGAGCAGGTCGTCGTTCACCTGAAAGCCGTCGAAGTCGCCGAGTTTCTCCTCGCGCTCGTCCTCTTCACCCATGCTGACCCACACGTCGGTGTACACCACGTCCGCGCCCTCGACGGCGGTCTCGGGGTCGTGGACGACCTCGGGTGCAGAACCGCGCTCGTCGGCGCGCTCCAGCACGCCGTCGTCCGGTTCGTACCCCTCCGGGGTCGCCATCGTCAAGTCGAGTCCGGCCATCGCGGCCCCGATGGCGAACGACTGGGCGACGTTGTTACCGTCGCCGACCCACGCGACGTCCACGCCCTCGAACCCGTCGAACCGCTCGTAGACGGTGAAGAGGTCTGCGAGGGTCTGACACGGGTGGGCGTCGTCCGAGAGTCCGTTTATCACCGGGACGGTGGCGTGGGTGGCCATCGATTCGAGCGCCCCGTGGTCGAACACGCGCGCCATCACCGCATCGACGTAGCGCGAGAGCGCGCGGGCGGTGTCGGCGACGGGTTCGCCGTGGTCGAGGTGCGTCGTGTCCGGCCCGAGGTAGACGGCGTGGCCGCCCAACTGGGTCATCCCCGTCTCGAACGAAACCCGCGTCCGGGTGCTAGGCTTCTCGAACAGCATGGCGAGCGTCTGGTTCGGCAGGAGCGCGTGGGGTTCGCCCTCTCGGTGGGCCGCCTTGAGGTCCGCGGCGGTCGAGAACACGTCGGCGAGGTCGTCGTCCGCGAGGTCGTCTACGTCGAGGACGTGGCTGACTGGCGATTCGGCGGTCGGGGTCGTCGTGGATTCGGTCGCGTAGTTGCTCATGGTTCGGCGAGGTCCTCGGAGACGGCGTTCAGGACCGCGATGGAGCGGTCGAACTCTCCGAGGTCGAGGTGTTCGTTCGGCGCGTGGTCGAGGTCTGAGTCGCCGGGACCGTAGGTCGCCATCGGGCAGTCCCACGCTCCGGCGTAGAGGTTCATGTCGCTGGTTCCGGTTTTGCGGAGGAGTCGAGGGTCGCCCCCGACTCGTCGAATCGCGGCCCGGAACGCTCGCGCCACCTCGCTTCGGGGCGTCTCCATCACGGGCGGAATCGGCTCCCGCCAGTCGATGGCCCCCTCGTCCAGTTCGGCTTCGACCGTCTCCCGAATCTGCGCCGCCGTCGCGCCCGGCGGAATCCGGAACTGCACCTCGGCGCTGGCTTCCACCGAGAGACCGTCGGCCGCAGTGCCGCCAGCGAACTCGACCGGCTTGGCGGTGACCTGCTCGAAGACGGGAGTCTCGTCTTCCCCGTCCTCGGCGTCCCCGCGTTCTTCACCGTCTACGGTCTCGCCGCTTCCCTCGGCGAACGCGTCCTCGACCGACCGCCACCAGTCCATCGCCGCCTGTATCGCGTTGGGGTCGGGCCGGGAGGTGTGGGCCGAGTCCGTCTCGACCGCGTACTCCCCGGCCAGAAACCCCCGGTAGCCGAGCGTCACGCCGTCCCAACCCGAGGGTTCGCCGTTGACCACGGCGTCGGGGGAGTCGCGGTCCTCGACGAGGTGGCGCGCGCCCCGCGAGTCGGTCTCCTCGCCGACCACGCCGACGAAACTGACGCCCGTCTCGACCGCCGCCGCGGCCATCGCCGCGAGGGGACCCGTGGCGTCCACGCTCCCGCGGCCCCACAGCGTCTCCGTGCCGTCGCCGGATTCGGTGCGGACCGGAATATCGCCGGGCACCGTGTCGATGTGCGAAGTCAGCAGGACCGAGTCGTCGGCGGGCGCGCGGACGTTGCCGACCTCGTCCAGCCAGACCTCCCGGCCGCGCTCCTCGAAGAACGCCGCGAGGCGCTCGGCGCACTCCCGTTCCTCGCCCGAGGGTGAGGGGATGGACACGAGGTCCGCGAGGAGTTCGCGGGCCGCCTCGTCGCTCACGCCCGCGTCGGCGCTCGCGCTCACGGCGACACCTCCGCGAGGACGCTCTCCAGCGCCGCGACCACTTCGTCGGCGTGGCTCTCGTCGACGGTTAGTGGCGGGAGCAGGCGCACCACGGTCCGGCCCGCGGGGAGCGCCAGAATCCCGTGGTCCATCGCCAGATGCTTCAGCAGGCGGTTCGCGCCGCGCTTCACCTCCGCGCCGAGGAGGAGTCCCTCGCCGCGGACCGTGCGAATCGGTAGCTCGGAACCCCCCAGTTTCGACTGGAGATGGTTTCCGACCTCTGCGGCGTTCGCTGCGAGGTCCTCCTCGGCGACGACCGAGAGGGTGGCCTCCGCGGCCGCGCTGACCACTGGACCGCCCGAGAACGTCGAACCGTGCGGTCCGGCGTTCTCGGCTATCCAGTCGGCGCAGAGCGTCGCGCCGACCGGGAGACCGCCGCCGAGTCCCTTCGCCGAGGTGAGCACGTCGGGCACGACGCCGCGCTTTTCGCAGGCCCAGAGCGCGCCGGTCCGGCCCAGTCCGGTCTGAATCTCGTCCAGAATCAGGGCCGACCCGGTCTCCTCGGTCACCTCGCGGGCGGCCTGCAGGTAGCCCTCGGGCGCGGGGTTCACGCCGCCCTCGCCCTGAATCGGTTCCAGCAGGACCGCGGCCGTCTCCTCGTCCACGGCCTCCGCGAGGGCTTCCTCGTCGCCGTAGGGGACGAACTCGAAGTCCCCGGCGAGCGGTTCGAATGGCGTCTTGTACTTGGGTTTCCACGTCGCCGCGAGCGACCCCATCGTCCGGCCGTGGAAGCCGCGCTGGGCCGCGACGATTTTGGAGTCGCCGGTGGCGCTGCGGGCGAACTTGATGGCGGCCTCGTTTGCCTCGGTACCGGAGTTACAGAGCCAGACGTTCTCCAAGTCGCCGGGCGCGACCGCCGCCAGTTTGTCGTAGAGGCCGTCGCGGGCCGAGTTGGGATAGCTGGCCTGCACGAACGTCAGTTTCTCGACCTGCTCCTGCACCGCCGAGACGACCTCGGGGTGGCAGTGGCCGACCGCGGCGACGCCGTAACTCGCGCCGAAGTCGAGGTACTCGTTCCCCGACTCGTCGTAGAGGTGGACGCCGTCGCCCGACTCGATGCGAATCGGCTTCTCGGAGTAGACGAATCCGCCAGTCATCTGACCGCCTCCGATTCGAGTTCCACCATCATCTGACCGCCTCCGGTTGGAAATCGGTCCCGTGGCCGGTCCGGGCCGCGGTGATGGGGTCGCGGTTGTTCGCGTCCGCGACCGTCACCGAGGCCGCGCCGCCTTCGAGGGCTTCGACCGCCGCCATGACCTTCTTCGTCATGAACCCCTCCGCGGCGTCCTTGGCCGCGTCGAGTTCCGCGGGCGTCCCGACCGACTCGACCAGCGAGTCGGGGTCGTCGGGGTCCTCGTAGACCCCGGCCACGTCGGTCAGCACGACCAACTCGCCGCCTAGCGCGCCCGCAATCGCGGCGGCCGCGCGGTCGGCGTCGGCGTTGACCGGTGTGAACTCGGCGGCGCTCGTACCGCTCCCGCCGCCATGTGACTCCTCTGCGAGCATCGGTACCGTGACGACCGGGACGTAGCGTCCGGCCAGCAGGGTCGAGAGCAGGTCGTCGTTGACCGCCTCGATTTTGCCGGAGTGGTCACCGCGCTTTATCTTCTTGCGGCCGTCTTCGAGGACCTTGACCGCCGACTTGCGCGGGCCGGTCAGCAATTTTCCGTCCGCGCCCGAGAGACCGACCGCGTTCACGCCCTCGTTCTGGAGCGCCGCCACGAGGTCGGTGTTGAGTTTGCCCGGAAGCACCATCTCGAAGACCTCCATGGTCTTCTCGTCGGTGAAGCGACCGACGACCCCGCCGGGCGTCTCGACGTACTCCGGTTCCTCGCCCATCTGCTCCAGCGTGTCGTCTACCGCCGTGGAACCGCCGTGGACGACTACCACGTCCTCGCCGTTGGCGACGAGGTGCGCGACGTCCGCCAGCGCGCCTTCGGGGTCCACGGCGCGCGCGCCGCCGATTTTGACGACGACGGGCGGATTCTGCTCGTCCCCGCCGACCGTCCCGCCGTCGGTCCGCAGTCCGTCGTCGCCGAGGTCGTTGTCGATTAGCTCCTCGTGTGCCGCTTCGAGGTCCGATTCCGTGTAGTCGTCCGTCATGGGCTTCCCACCGGGTGGAGTCCCTGAAAGTCGAGTCCCGCGGTCTCTTCGAGACCGAGCGCGAGGTTGGCGGCGTGGACCGCCTGCCCGGCCGTGCCTTTCACCAGATTGTCGATGGCGCTGAACACGACGACGCGCTCGTTGGCGGGGTCCAACTCGAAGCCGACTTCGGCGTAGTTGGTCCCCGCGACGGCCTTGGGTTCGGGGTAGCGATAGACGCCCGACCCGCCGGACTGGAGGCGGACGAACGGTTCCTCGTCGTAGGCCTCGCGGAAGGCCGACCAGAGGTCGCCTTTCGAGACGGGCTGGTCCGGAAAGACGTGGCAGGTCGCGGCCGCGCCGCGGACCATGTCCACGGCGTGGGCCGAGAAGGACATGTCGGTGCCCAGTTCCTGCTCGATTTCGGCCTCGTGGCGGTGGCCGGTCGGCGCGTAGGGCCGGACGACACCCGAGCGCTCGGCGTGACTTCCGGCCTCGCTCGACGTCGCGCCGCCCTCTGAGGACCCGACCTTTACGTCGGCGACTATCTGCTCGTCCGCGCCACCGTCGAGAATCCCGGCCTCGAACAGCGGATAGAGGCCGAGAATCGTCGCGGTGGCGTTACAGCCGCCAGCGGCGATTAGGTCCGCGCCGGGCAACTCCTCGCGGTGGAGTTCCGGCAGGGCGTACACCGCCTCCTCCAGATACTCGGGCGCGTCGTGGCCGTCGTACCACTCGTCGTACTGCTCGGCGGTGTTCAGCCTGAAGTCGGCGCTCAGGTCCACCACGGTGTCGGCCGCGTCGTAGAACACGTCTATCTGGGCCATCGAGACGCCGTGGGGCGTCGCGGCGAACAGCACGTCCACCGAGTCGAGGTCGGCGGGGTCGGAGAACCGGAGGTCGGTCCCCCGGAGGTTCGGGTGGACCGACCCGACCGACTTGCCCGCGTACTCGCGGCTGGTCGCGCCCGCGAGGTCGAAGTTCGGGTGACCCGAGAGGATGCGGAGGAGTTCGCCGCCCGCGAACCCGCTCGCGCCGACGACGGTGGCGGTGAGACTCTCGCCGGTCGTGTCCTCCTCGCCTATCGCGGTCGTCGCTTCGTCGTCTGCCGCGGTACTCTCCTCGTCGTCGCCCGCCGTGGCCGTCCCGTTCGTGATGGGCATCAGGCGACCACCTCGTGTTTCGCGGCGGCCTTCGCTTCCAGCCAATCGACCACTTCGGCGGGCACGTCCACGTCGGCGGTGTCGTTCAGCGACTTGAACTCGACGGTGTGGTTGACCTCGTGGACGGTGTAGTTGGTCCCGTCGCCACCGACTTCCATCAGGTCCACGCCCAGCAAACCGCCGCCGACCGCGTCGCTGGCCTGCTGGACCAGCTTCTTCGCTTCGGCGTCGAGTTCGAACGCCTCGGTCTCGGCACCCTTCGCGGCGTTCGTGAGCCAGTGGTCCGACGAGCGCACCATCGCGGCGACGGGTTCGCCGTCCGTCGCGAGGACGCGAACGTCGCGGCCGGGCTTGTCCACGAACTCCTGCACGTAGAACACCTTGTGTTCGTAGTGGCCGAGCGTGGCCTTGTGTTCGAGAATCGCCTCCGCGGCGCTCCGGGAGTCGATTTTGGCCATCAGGCGACCCCACGACCCGACGACGGGCTTGAGGACGCAGGGGTAGCCGAACTCCTCGATGCTCTCCATCGCCGACTCCTTGGTGAACGCCACGTCGGTCGCGGGCGTGGGGACGCCGGCGCCGGCGAGCGCGAGGCTGTTCTGCACCTTGTCGGCGCAGGTGCGGGCGGTCTCCGCGGAGTTGACCACGGGCACGCCGTACGCCTCGCAGAACTTCGTGGCGTAGAGGCTCCTGCTCGTGGCGAGACACCGGTCCACCACGACGTCGAGGTCCGCGAAGATTTCGGGGGCCTCGTCCAGTCCGAACTGGAGGTCGCGCACGTCTATCTTGACCACGTCGTGGCCGCGCTCGCGGAGTTCCGACAGCAGCAGCTTCTCGTCTTTCCGAATCCGGGAGTAGAGTAGTCCAACCTGCAACTTACTCCCCCCAGTCCTCTTCGAGCTCCGGGGCTCGGTCGAGGACTGGCGGGTTTCGCTCGACGACTTCCAGTTCGGCACCGCAGGTCGTGCAATCGACTATCTCTCCCACTTCGGCGTCGTCGTGCAGGGTCACGTCGGCCCCGCACTGTACGCATTCGGTCATAGCAGTTCTTCCTAAATCGCTATTCCACTTAAAACCATCGAACGTGTCAAAAAATTATCGTAGAACAGACGGGGCTCTAAGGGCGTAATGAGGCAATTTCCGCGTCAAACCGAAGTCGTCGCCGAGCTTCGAGAGTATATAAATGCGGTCCCGGAAGGGACCGGCGGTCGGTCAGACATATCGACTCACCTCCGTCCGGAGTTTCTCGTCGGCGTCGGCCAGCGCCGCGCGCTCGTCGGCGAGCGCCGCCTCGTCCGCGGCGATGGTCTCCTCGGCCGCGGTCAGGCCCGCGGCGACCGCCTCGGGGGCGGGGCCGCCGGGCGAATCGCGGGACGCCGCGCTCGCTGCGGGGTCCAGCGCGGCCTCGACCGCCTCGCGCTCGACGTAGGCGTCGAGCGACTCGCCCAGCACGTCCTCGGCCGCCGCGTCGAGCGCGGCGTAGTCGGCCCCCTCTTCGGAAGCCTCGGCGACCATCTCGTGGGCCTTCCGGAAGGGGACCCCGGCCATCGCCAGCAGGTCGGCGACGCCGGTCGCGGTCGAGAATCCTTCCCCGGCCGCCTCGGCGAGCGCCGCCTCGTCCCACGCCGCGGTCGCCGCGGCCCCGGCCGCCACCGCGACCGCCTCGGTCACGGCGTCCGTGGCCTCCCACGCGTGGGGCGTGGCGTTCTGGAGGTCGCGGTTGTACGCGCGGGGCAGGCCCTTCAGGGTCGTGAGAAGCCCGTTCAGGCCCGCCGCGGCGTCGCCCGCGGTCGCCCGCACGAGTTCGAGCGTGTCGGGGTTCTTCTTCTGGGGCATGATGGAGGACGTCGAGGAGTAGTCGTCCGAGAGTTCGACGAGGCCCTTGTTCGAGAACACGACGAGGTCCTCGGCGAGTCCCGAGACGGTCGTCGCGAGGTTCGAGAGCGCGGCGACGACCTCCACGAGGAAGTCGCGGGTCGAGACCGCGTCCATCGAGTTGGCGACGAGACCGTCGAAGCCGAGCAACTCGGCGGTGCGCTCGCGGTCCACGTCGAACGGCGTGCCCGCGAACGCCGCCGCGCCGAGGGGCGACCGGTTCACCCGAGCGTATGCGTCGAACAGTCTCGCGGTGTCGCGCGCGACCGCCTGCTCGTAGGAGAGCAGGTAGTGGCCGACGGTGGTCGGCTGTGCGGGCTGGAGGTGGGTGTAACCGGGCATCACGGTCTCGGCGTGTTCCTCGGCGACCTCCGCCAGCGACTTCTGGAGGCCGAGGGTCGCCTCGACGGCGTCCAGTACGTCCTCGCGCAGGCGGTAGCGGATGCAGGTCGCCACCTCGTCGTTGCGCGACCGGGCGGTGTGCATCTTCCCGCCCACGTCGCCCGCGCGCCCGACGACGGCCGTCTCGATGGCGGCGTGAACGTCCTCGCCGTCGGGCAGGGCGTCGAAGCCCGCCGACTCCACCTCGTCCAGCGCCGAGAGGATGGCGGCGGCCTCGCCGTCGTCCACGACGCCCTGCTCGGCGAGCATCACGACGTGGGCGCGGTCCACCGCGAGGTCGGCCGCGAAGATGCGCTCGTCGTCGTCCATCGAGGAGAGGAACCCGCGGGCGGGGCCGCCGCTGAAGCGGTCGCGGCGCACCACGTCGCTCGCGGCTTCGCCGCTCGCGTATTCCGAGGCGCGTTGCGCCTCGCGTTCGCTCTCCTCGGTCATTCTACTGCTCCTCCGTCTCCTCGGTCTCGTCGCCTGAGCCGTCGGTCAGCAGTTCCGCCTTCTTGGCCTCGGCGTCCTTCGCCACCGCGTTGGCCAGTCTCGACTGGAAGCCGTGGTACTTCGCCACGCCGGTCGCGTCGGCCTGCGCGATGCCGTCCACCGACTCGGTGTTGAACGAGGCGGCCGACTCGGAGTAGACCGCGTAGTCGCTCTCGCGGGCCACCGGACGGGCCTGTCCGCCCTCGAACTTGACGGTGACGGTGCCCGTGACCTTCTCCTGCGTCGTGTCCACGAAGCCGTCGAGGGCGTCCACGAGCGGCGCGGATAGGAGACCTTCGTAGGCCTTCTCGGCCCACTGCTGGTCCACCTGCTTCTTGAAGGCGCGCTCCTCCTCCGTGAGGACGAGTCCTTCGAGCGCCTCGTGGGCGTTGAGCAGGGTCGTCGCGGCGGGATGCTCGTAGTTCTCGCGGACCTTCAGGCCGAGCATGCGGTCTTCCATCATGTCGGTGCGGCCGACGCCGTAACTCCCGGCGAGGTCGTTGAGGTACTCGATTAGCTGGACGGCGGGCATCTCTTCCCCGTCTTCAACCGGCGGTTGAAGGCTCGTCGAGGTTCCCTCGACGGTGTCGATGGCGACCGGGTAGCCGTCCTCGAAGGCGATTTCGATGGTCTCGAACTCGCCGTCCTCGGTCGTCTGCTGGCCGGGCGCGTCGGTCCACTCGTAGATGTCCTCCGGCGGGACGTAGCCGGGGTCTTCGAGGTCCGCGCCCTCGACCGAGCGACTCCAGAGGTTGGTGTCGATGGACCAGTCGCCCTCGTTACCGCCCTCGACGGGGAGGCCCTTCTCGTCGGCGTACTCCATCTCCCACTCGCGTGTCAGGCCGAGTTCGCGGACGGGCGCGATGACCTCCAAGTCCGAGTCGCGCCAGACCGCCTCGAAGCGCAGTTGGTCGTTTCCTTTGCCGGTACAGCCGTGGGCGACGGCGTCGCAGTCGTTCTCCACGGCCACGTCGAGGATGGCCTCGGCGATGACGGGGCGCGCCAGCGCGGTGCCGAGCGGGTAGCCCTGATACGTCGCGTTGGCCTTCACTGCGTCGAGGCACTGGTCGGCGAACGCGTCTTTCGCGTCCACGACGTAGTGGTCGAGGTCGAGCGCGTCGGCGGTCTCCTCGGCCTCGTCGAACTCCTCGGCGGGTTGGCCGACGTCTACCGTGACGCCGATTACTTCGTCGTAGTCGTACTCCTCTTCGAGCAGCGGGACGCATACTGTGGTGTCGAGTCCGCCCGAGAAGGCGAGCGCGACGGTGTTGTTATCTGTCATGTTGGGTGTAGTGTGTTGTCGTGTGTCTTATTCGGAACGTGGTTCGCTGACGATACGGGTGACGTCGGCGGCAAACTCGGAACAATCGTGGGATGAGGATAAGGTGGGGTCTAAAGGGACCCCGGTCGTCGTCGCGGCGCGAGAACGAGGGTGGACACGCGGCTCTGGGCGGGTGCGAACGAACCCGAGCCGTGAGTCCCTGTCATCGTCATCTCCTTCGGGTCCGAGGGGTTTAAACTCTATCGGCGCGGCAAGGATTACAGTCAATGGGGCGACACCTACTCGCCGAACGGAACCAGTCGCGAGTCCGTCAGAACCGGACTTCGAATCGCGCACCGCCGGAGTCGCTCTCGGCGACCGAGACGGTCCACCCGTGGGCCTCCGCGATACGCCGAACGATTGCGAGTCCCAGTCCGGTCCCGCCGTCGTCGGTCGAGAAGCCGTGTTCGAACACCGACTCGCACTGGTCTTCGGGGATGCCCGACCCGTCGTCGGCGACGTAGAACCCGTCTTCACCGTCGAGCGGACCGACCCGAACGGTCACTGTTCGGCCGCCGTGTTCTATCGAGTTGCGGAAGAAGTTCTCGAGCAACTGCTGGAGGCGGTCGCGGTCGGACTCGACCACTACGTCGTCTTCCACCCGGCAGGTGGCGTCGTCGGTATCGACGTTCTTCCACGCGTCGGCCGCCACTGCCGACAGGTCGTGGTCGGTCACGTCGTCCAGCGCGTCACCCTGCTCGGCCAACGTCAGCAGGTTCTGAATCAACTGCTCCATCCGTTCGAGAGCGCTCTCGACCTGCTCGAAGTCCTCCTCGGCACCGGTCTCCTCGGCCATGTTGAGGTAGATTCTGGCAACGTTCAGCGGGTTGCGAAGGTCGTGGCTGACCACGCTGGCGAACTCTTCGAGTCGGTCGTTCTGCTCGCGGAGCGCGCGCTCGTCGGCCATCTGCTCGTACTCGTAGCGCAACCACTGGGAGATGAGTTCGACGTATATCTTCTCGTTCTCGGAGAACGACCGGTCTCTGGGGTTTCGGTCGGCGAAACAGAGCGTTCCGTAGAAGTCGTCGCTTACGAACATCTTCGCGCCGACGTAACAGCCCAGACCGTAGGTCTCGTACGTCGGGTCGTCGAGCCATTCCTCCGACTCGGCGTCCTCCACGCTCAGCAGTCCCTCGTCGTCGATGGTCCTCCGGCAGTAGGTCTCGGCCAGCGGCGCGGTCTCGTCGGATTGGAGCAGTTCGTGAGACCCCACCGCATCGACGATTTCGAAGGTGTCGTCCTCGATGCGCGAGACGAACCCCACGTCCACGTCGAGGCGCTCTCGGCCGAGTTCCAGTAGCCGTCGTCGCTTCTGTTCGTAGGAGAGTTCCGTGTTCGACGCGGTTCGGTAGAGTTTCCGTAGGTACGTCTCGTTCTCCCTGAGTTCGGTCGCGATGCGGGCGTAGTCGTCGTCGGTCGTCTCCTGTGTGACGAGCGTCCCGACGAGTCCGCCAGAGGTCCGGCGCACCACGGCGTTCTCGACGCGGGTGACCAGCAGCGCCGACTGGTCGCGGTCGGACCGTCGTTCGAGGTAGTCGGTCGCGCCGCGCGCGAGCGCCTCCTCGGCGCTGTCGTCTCCCTCTCCCGCGACGAACACGTACGGGAGGTCGGGCCAGCGGTCTCGGACGGCGTCGAGTAGTTCGAATCCGGCGGCCACGTCGCCCACGACGCAGTCGAACTCATCGGTCTCCAGACAATCGAGTGCGCTCTCTCGGTCCGCGGCGACAGTCACGGTGAACGCTTCCTCGCGGCGGACGCTTCGCGCGAACGCCTCGGTCCCCGGTCTGTCGCCGACGAAGAGAACCCGAATCGCTTCTCCGGAGAACTCCATTCGTCGCAACGATGGGTCCCGAGTTCAATAAGTGTAGGCCCTCGAAAATTCCTCGCCGAACGACCACCGAGGGCGGTCCGCTCGCGCTGGAACGTCCGCCGTCCCCGAGTCGCTCTCGCGGCCGTTCGGACTCGGCGCGTCGTAACTACGCGGGTTCGACTCGACGACGAACAGTGAGCGTACTGTACGCTGCGGCGGCGAACACGACGACTGCGAGTACGGCGGCGATTGCTCGGTGTTCCGAAGCCGTCAGGACCGTCAGCGCGGGCAGTCCGCCGACGAACAGGAGGAGGGCGTACGGGACGTATCTCCGGTCGAGAGACGTCGAGAGCAGGACCAGCGACCCGATAATCCACAGCTGCGGTCCCAGAGCGAATCCGACGAGTCAGGCCGGGAAGAGCAAGAGACCGATGGCCGTGGCGATACCTTCTCGCCCCGTACCGATGCTCGCGGCCGAGACGATAGTCGCTCCGACGAGGACGCCGACGAGTGTCACCGTAGAGAGTTGCCGTGACCCGACCGGGGAGCCAACCACGTAGACTCCCAGCGCGATTGCGACGGCGACTGCCGAAAGCACAGGGAGCAGTCGAAGAAGTTCCCGATTACCAGATGTGGACACGATTAATGTTTCGTAGTGACAAGTTAACGCGTTGGCGTGGTCCAGACCGCGTACCACGTACCGCTCTGTGCGGTCCCGAAGCGAAGATGGTCGTTCCTCGGTGCCACAACGTACAATCGCTCACGCGTTCGTGCAACGCGCGTCTCTCGGAACGCCGACCGTCGCTGGCGGCCCACCTTCCATGGCACGCCCACCGAACCGTCATCCTCTTGGCTCGCGCGAACCGACGCTCCGACAGTGTACAGCCTCAACGTCGCGGTTCCCGGCGAAGTCGAGCGACTCGTCGAGGACCTCCGGCCCGCGCTCCTCGACTTCGACGCGATTCGAGAGCGCCACACCCTCCTCTGCAAGCGCCTCGGCGACTCGCCGCCGGGAGGAGTCGCACGTCTGCGCGAGCAGGTCCGCACGGCGCTCGGGGACGCGCCGGCTTTCGAGGTCCGCGTCACCGGTCTCGACTACTTCGCCTACCCGCCCCTCGGCGAGGGACCGGTCGTCTACCTCGCGGTCGAGAGTCCCGGTCTCCGGCGGATTCACCGCAGACTGCTCGACGAGTTCTCCGCGATAGCGGAGTTCGAGGGCGACGACTACGTGCCCCACGTCACGCTAGCCCGCGGCGGCGACGTGGAGACCGCGCGTCGATTCGTGGAGCGCGACATCGAACCCGTGACGTGGACTGTGAATCGACTCGCCCTCTGGGACGCGACCTACGAGGAGGAGGTCGCCACGTTCTCGCTGCCCGCCTGAGTCAACAGTCGTCGCCCGCCGGGTCGTCGCGCCCGGCGTCGTTCGGCTGTCGCTTCGTCGTCGCCGTTCGGTTTCCGGGTCATTTTCGCGAGTTTCACGGCGTCGGCGGGTCGCCGGTCCACGCCTGTTTGTCACTGTAGAAGTTCAGCATCGCGAATTTCAGCTTCTCGGCCTGCACGTCCAGCATCTCGCCGCGCTCCTCGGGCGGGAACGTATCGCGGACACTGTACTTGCCCATCTCGCGCTGTCCCGCTTCGGTGTAACGCTTGTCCACCAGCACGCGGACGCCGAAGTCGTCGGGCGACCGGATGACTCGCCCCAGCGCTTGGCGCGTCTTGCGAATCGTCGGAATCTCGACGGCGTACTCCCACCCGGAGTCCCGGCCCGAGCGGTCCGCGAACGTCCGGTCGTACGCCTCTTGGACCGCCTCCATCCGGTCGTTCAGGTGCGGGTAGGGCACGCCGACCACGACCACGGTCCGGGCCTCGTCGCCGTCGAAACTCACCCCTTCCGCGAGGGTGCCCCAGAGCGACGTGAACAGCGCGGCGTCGTCGTCGGCGACGAACCGCTGGCGCAGGTCCTCCACCGACGTCCCGGGTTCGTCCATGTAGAGGGTCGCGTCGCCGCCGAACTCCCGTCCGAGTCGGTCGTAGTACCGCTCGGCCTCGGCGTAACTCGGGAAGAACAGTAGGGTGTTGCCCGCAGTGAACTCCACCGCGTCCCGGAGGACGCCAGCGATGGCCTCTTGGGTGTCTAGGTCGTCTCGCTCGCTGGAGAAGAGCGCGGGCGTCTCGACCGCGAACGTCCGGCGGTTCTCCTCGGGGAACTGGAGACCGTAGGCGATTTCGGCGGGGTCCTCCAGCCCCAAAACGTCCGAAATCACGTCGAACGGCCGGAGCGTCGCGCTCATCAGCACCGTGGCGTACACCTCGTCGAAGAGTTCCTCGGTGACTTCCCGCGGGATGCAGGTGTAGAGTTCCGCGCGGCCGTACACCTCCTCGGTCGCCTCGTCGCGCCGGACCGACACCACGGGGTACTGGCCCAGTTCCGCGCTCTCGTCCATGAACGACTGGACGAACCTCGCGGCCTGCAGGGTCTGGCACTCCTGTCGTGTGGTGGACTCGCCGTTCTTGTACGCCTCCTCGTACTCCTCGTCCAACTCCTTGCCGAGGTGAACGGCGAGTTCGAGTTCCGTGTCGATTCCCTTGCCGGTGTACTGCTGGAGGAAGTTGAGTGTCAGGTCGTCGCGCTTGCCCTCGTTCGCGATGGAGAGGTCCTCCCAGTTGTCGCCGACCTGCTCGCGGTCGCCGAATCCCAAGTTGTCCTCGTAGGTCTCTTCGAGCGCCGCCCGGAACGCCGAGATGACGTTGTAGGCGGGTTCGGCCCGGGCGTCGTCGGAGTCCTGCAGTTCGTCGAGCGCGGAGTCGAGGGTGTTCTCGGTCAGCGTCCGAGTGGCGTGCTCGCGGGCGGTGTCCTCGACGTTGTGAGCCTCGTCGAAGATTGTGATGACGTCCTCGGGGTCCCGGTCTAACCACCGGAAGAACTGCTCGCGTATCATGGGGTCGAGCAGGTGGTGGTAGTTGCAGACCACCAAATCCACGCCCTCCATCCCGTCCTTCAGGAGTTCGTAGCCGCAGAGTTGCTGCTCCTCGGCGTAGTCGTAGATGTCGTCGGGCGTGCGCACGTCGTCGTAGAGCCACGAGTAGAACTCGTCGTTGTCGCCGACGAGGTTGTTGTAGTAGTACTCGCAGGTGTTGTTCTCCTCGAGACTCTCGACGCGCTCTTGGACCTGTTCCAACTCGTCCATGACCGCGCTCCGGGCCTCGGCGGCGCGCTCGTCGCCCTCCTGACTCGCTTCCAGCAACTCCTCTTGGCGGTCCTCCAGTTCCGCGAGGTCGCTCTCGGCGTCCACGACCTCGTAGGTGTTGTCCCGCAGGACCTGACACTCCTCGAACCCCACGTCGATGTGACACATCGACCCCTTCCCCCGGAAGACCACCGCACGGATGGGTTCCTCTCGGGTGATGGCTCGCGCGTCGGCGACGAACTGGCGCATCTGCTGGTGGACGTTGGTCGTGATGACGACCGTCTTGTCCTCCTCGCGGGCGTACTCCAGCGCGGGGACGAGCGACGACAGCGTCTTGCCCGTCCCGCAGGCCCCCTCAAACAGCACGTCCTGCCCGCGGGTGAAGGTGTTGTAGATGCGGTCCATCGCCTCCCGCTGGTTCTCGTACGGCTCTTCGTAGGGGAAAAAGCGCATGTACCCGTTCGTCTCTGCCACGGGAGTGGGTTTGCTCGGCTTGAGGTTTAAACTCTCGCTTGCGAGTGGAAGTGTCGGATTAGCGGAACGCACTCGGCGTCTTCAAGTTATCACTCGCCGGCCCGGGACCTGATGAACTGAACGAACAGGTAGACGGGCATCCCGTAAAGTACCAGTATCGACGTGCCTGCCGCGAGTGTTCGGAATGCGCCAGAGGTCGTCGGGGAGGTGAGTTCGAGGGTAATCAGAGCGAGGAAGTACACGACGAGGGCGAGTAACCTATCCGTCCGGTTCATACGGCGACATCTAAGTGAAACTAGGTGAACCTGTCGCGTTCTGCCGACAGAATCGTTGCTAGCCGAGTAGAAGCCGTTCGATATCCCTTCGGAATTGCCAGTGCGGAACTACCCCGCTTCCTCCTTCCTGCTCCGCCACCGCGTTTCCGGTTCGATGTACACCTTCGAGACGCTCCCGTTCTGCTCCATCAGCGCGTCCTCCAAGTCGGTAATCTTCTGGTCCATCTCGGCCGTGGCGATGCCCTTGTCGAAGGCGATGTCGGCGGTGAGAATCGCGTCCTCCGGGCCGAAGACCACGGTCCGGAAGTCAACGATGTTTACCACGCCGTCCCATCCCTCGATGATATCCCGCAGTTCCCGCTCCTCGGACTTCGGCAGACTCTCGCCGAGCAGGAGGCGTTTGTTCTCCCACGCGAGCGCCACCGCGAACCCCATCAGGAGGAGACCGATGAGCAGCGCCGCCACCGCGTCGTAAATCGGGTTCCCGGTGATTCTAGAGAGGTAGATTCCGAAGAGTGCGATGGCCGCACCGGACAGCGCGATGGTGTCCTCGGTGAACGCGGTCAGCGTCGTCACGTTGGTGGTCTTCTTGAACGCCTCGGTCAGTCCGCTCCAGTTGTGCTGCTCGATGTCCTTCTTCATGCCGGCCCACGCCTTCTTCAGCGCCCAGCCTTCGAACAGAATCGCGGCGATAAGCACACCGTAGTTGACCCAGACGCCAGGGAACGTGTATCCGAGCAGTGTGGCCGCGCCCTGCTCGGGCACGTGGGGGTGCATGATGGCGTCGTACCCGTGCTTGGCCGACTCCCACCCGGCGATGCCGAACAGCAGGACACTCACCAGAAAGCTGTAGAAGAACTGCGCCTTCCCGTAGCCGAACGGGTGTTCGCGACTCGCCTCCTTGTTGCTGTATCGGATGCCGATAAGCAGGAACACCTGATTGCCGGTGTCCGAGATGGAGTGGTACGTCTCCGAGAGCATCGCCGCGCTCCCGGTCAACAGGAATCCGAGGAACTTCAGCACGGCTATCGCCCCGTTGGCGATGAGCGCGGCGATGACGACAGACTTGCTTTCCGCCATTGGCGTAGCCTTCTCGCTCGGCGGACAAGAAAGTGATTGCAAGCAGAGACGGAAACGCTCACGAGTGGGGCGCTCCTACGACGAGCCATGATAACCGTCGTCTCGGACACCCACAGTCGGTCCGGCCACGAACTGGCGGGGCGCACGGAGGAAGCGGTCGAGGAAGCAGACGTCGTCGTCCACGCCGGGGACTTTCTGAACGGGGCGGCACTCGACGCGTTCGAAGCAGTCAGCGACCGCCTCTACGGCGTGTACGGCAACAACGCCACGCCCGACGTACGCGACCGTCTCCCGCCCGAACGCACCTTCGAGGTCGAGGGCGTCCGGTTCGTCCTGACGCACGGCGACGACCGCGGCGCGACCGGACTCTCGCTGCTGGGTCGCCAGCAGGCCGCCGACGTGGTCGTGTTCGGCCACTCCCACCGCCACGCGGTCAGCGAGGGCGAGGACGTGTTACTTCTCAACCCCGGCAGTCACGCTCGACCTCGCGGCGGCGTCCCGACCCACGCGGAACTCCGGCCGACGGACGGCGACGCGGAGACCGACGCCAGACTCTCGGGCGAGATTCGCCACCGCGACGGGTCGGTCGTCGAGTCGTTCGAGATAGAGTGAGGTGCGCTATCCCCTCCATCTCCGACGTCGCGCTGGTCCTGGGTCTGTTCGCACTCGTCTGCGGCGGAACGTTCGGTACGTACGGATGGCGGCGCTGAGGACGCGGCGCGTACGGGTGGCGTCGGCGCTGACGCTGGCAGGCACTCGAACTCTGAAATCGATGACCGCCCCGCAGTGAGAGGCACAGGAGGGAGGGCGGCGGCGTATGGACACAGGGTGCGGGGAGTTCGGCGATGGTGGAGGGCCGAAGCGGGGCGGTACACTACTGCCTACGGTCCCGTATATCAAATACTTCCCGTAAGCTCAAAAAGCCGTTTTAGTTATCCCCGACAGTGCGTATTCATCGCTGTTGGCGACTCACTCGCTGCGATTCGTGTAGTACCACCACGCGAACCCCAGCGCGATGACGAGCGCACCGCCGGCGAAGAAGACGAGACCCGGCGGCACGGCGTTGGCCGCGGCGTCGGCGGTCTGTTGGGCCGCGTCGGTCGATTGGACCGTCATCCCGCCGCCGGTTTCCGTGGCGGTGTCCCCGCCGGAGACACCGAAGAGCGTCCCGACCCCGTCGCCGAACGCCTGTTGGACCGCGACGCTCAGGAGACCGAGCGCGCCGAACGCGCCGAGCAGGCGCGAGAGGGCGGCTTTCAGTCCGGTCGTCTTCTCCTCGTTCCCGGCGAACACGACGAGCGGTTGGTCGGCGGGCGCGTACACCTTCATCTCGCGTCCCTTCTCGGAGTACACCGTGTCTACGACCTGTATCACGTCGGCGTCCTCCAGTTTGCCGAGGTGGTACTGGGTGTTCTGGAGCGACGTGTCGATGGTGTCGGCGAGCGCGGAAGGCGTCGCGGGGTCGTCGTGGAGGGCCGCCAGCAGTTCGCGGGCCGTCTCCGAGGAGAGCGCCCCGAGAAGGTCGTCGGCGTCGTCGCTATCGACGCCGATGACCCTCGGTTCGGCGGACTGCGGGGCGGTCGCGTCAGAGGTGGAGGGCAGGAGGTCAGCCATAGGTCCCCGTTGCCACCCCTATCCCATCAACTTTGCCACCGTTCGGAGCGGCGAGCGTCGAAACGAATTTGGTTAGTCAACCGAATTGAACGCACATGGACTTCGTCTACAACAACCCCATGGTGGTCGGCTTCGTGGTGCTGCTGCTCGGGTTCGTCTTCTTCATGTACCTGTTCATCCGCCGAACCGTCACTGGGTTCCAAGAAGGCGTCCAAAACGGCCGACGGTAGTCGGACCGCGTTCCGCCGACCTTACCCTTCGACTACGTCGCCGATGCGGTCAGCGGCATCCGCGATATCGTCGCGGTCCACGTCCCAGTGAGTGCAGAAGCGCGCGACGTGCGTGTCGAACTGCGTCCCGAGGACGCCCGCGTCCTCGCAGGCGTCGAGGAACTCGTCGGCGGTCAGGCCGGCTGCCTCGGTGTTCACGAGGACGATGTTCGTCTCCGGGTCCTGCACCGACAGGCCCTCGACTCCGGCGAGTCGCTCGGCCAGCAGTCGGGCGTTATCGTGGTCCTCCGAGAGGCGCTCGACGTTTTCGAGCGCAAGTAGCCCCGGCGCGGCCACGATTCCGGCCTGACGCATCCCGCCGCCGAACAGTTTCCGGTTGCGCCGCGCGCGTTCGACGAACTCCTCGCTCCCGGCCAGCATCGACCCGACCGGTGCGCCGAGTCCCTTCGAGAGACAGAACATCACCGAATCGACGTTCTCGGTCACGCGCTCGACAGGCACGTCGTGAGCCACGGCCGCGTTGCAGACCCGCGCGCCGTCGAGGTGGACCGGGACGCCGAGTTCGCGAGCGGTCTCCGCCGCGGCGTCGATTTTCTCCGGCGTGACGGCGACGCCGCCCTTGCTGTTGTGCGTATTTTCGAGTGTGAGCAGTCCGGTTCCCGGTCGGTGGAGGTCCTCCTCGACGTACTCCTCGCGGACCTGCTCGGGGGTCGGAACGCCGCGTTCGCCGCCGTCGAGCGTCCGAACCTGCAGGGTCGATAGCTGGGCCATCCCGCCGAGTTCCCACTTGACGACGTGGCTCTCGCGCTCGGTCAGCACCTCCTGTCCGCGCTCGGTGTGGGTCCGGACCGCGACCTGATTGCCCATCGTGCCGGTCGGGACGTAGAGGGCGTCCTCCATGCCCACGAGGTCGGCGGCTTCCGCCTCCAACTGGTTGACGGTCGGGTCCTCGCCGTACACGTCGTCGCCCACGTCGGCGTCTCGGGCGGCGTCGCGCATCGCCTCGTCCGGTGTCGTCACGGTGTCGCTCCGCAGGTCTATCATGCCCGTCCCTTGCTCGCGGCGGGTCAAATACCTCGCGGTGGCGTGTCAGTTCTGCCGCTGGTGTGACAGTGGAGGTGCAGTGTGATTGCGTGTCAGTCGCGGGTGCAGTGCGGCGATTCAGACCGTGGACCGAAAGCGGTTTCCCGGTCTCGTCAACATTTGCCTTTATGGACCCCCGAGTCAGAGAGCACGCCGAAATCGTCGTGGACCATTCTACCGAAATCGAGACCGGTGACAACGTCGTCGTCAGCGCTTCCTCGGCAGCGGAAGACCTGACGCTCGCGCTCTGTGAGACCATCGGCGAACGGGGTGGACTTCCGTTCCACGTCTCGTTCCGCAACGACCGGACGCGCGCGGCGTTCCTCGGAGGCGTCTCGCCCGAGGACGTCGATACGCCCGACCACGAACTCGCGCTGGCGGAGGCCGCCGACGTGTGGATTCACGTCCGCGCCCACGACAACGTCGCCGAGATGAGCGCGGTGGAGAGCGACACCATGGCGGCCTACCGGAAGGCCCAACTCCCCGTCCGCGAGGAGATTCTCGACACGACGTGGGTCCTCACCCAGTACCCCGCGCCCGCCGACGCCCAGAACGCCGAGATGAGTACCGAGGAGTACGAGGAGTTCGTCTGGTCGGCCATCGGCAAGGACTGGGCGGCCCAGAAGGCCCATCAGGAGGAGATGGTGGAAATCCTCGACGCGGGCGAGGAGGTCCGCATCGTCTCGGGCGACACCACCGACCTCACCATGAGCATCGAGGGGATGACCACCATCAACGACCACGCGAAGAACAACCTCCCCGGCGGCGAGGTGTTCACCGCGCCGGTCGCCGACTCCGTGGAAGGCGAAGTGCTGTTCGACAAGCCGCTCATCCACGAGGGTCACGAGGTCGAGGACGGCTACCTCCGATTCGAGGGCGGCGAGGTCGTCGAGTACAGCGCCAGCAAGAACGAGGACGTGCTGGGGCAGGTCCTCGACACCGACGAGGGTGCCCGCAGACTCGGGGAACTCGGCATCGGGATGAACCGCGACATCGACCGGTTCACCTACAACATGCTGTTCGACGAGAAGATGGGCGACACCATCCACCTCGCGGTCGGCCGCGCGTACGACGAGTGCCTGCCCGAGGGCGAGACGGGCAACGAGAGCGCGGTCCACGTGGACATGATTGTGGACATGAGCGAGGACTCCTACATCGAAGTAGACGGCGAAGTCGTCCAGCGAAACGGCACGTTCCGATTCGAGGACGGGTTCGAGGAGAGCGAGGCCTGAGCGGAGCGAAGGCCTCGAACCGAAGCGGGGAGCGAAGCGACCCGCGGAGGAGTAGGGTGGTCTTTTTTCATCGACGTTTTTCCAGGAGAGTCGCCGGAGGCGACTCGACGAGGAAAAAGGTCGGACGCGGACGTTCCGATTCGAGGACGGGTTCGAGGGCTGAGCGTTCACCTTCTTCGCGAACGAGTCCGCTGTCACCGGAGGCATCTCTTAAAAGCACGAACGACGCCGCGAGCGTAGCGAGGATTACCGAAGGGATGTAGTCGCCTCGAACGCCACCGTGACGACGGAGAATCTCCGTACGGCTTCGTGAATATATGCCATATATGATGACATTATTTCAATTTACTCTGACCATTATCCCAACTGTGACTCGGTTTTCGTGCGTCTCGGCCGTAAGATTTCTCTACTTAGCTTACATTGCAATTTAAGTGTTTGGGCCATAGACTCACACCTCGTGACAAAGGTATCGTGTCCCGACTGTGGTCGCAGTATCGCTATGCACGAACTCGAAACCCGAACCGTTGCCCAGCGCAACGACTTCCAGACCAACTACAGATGCCCGTTCTGCCGGTCTGACATAAACGACGTAGGCGACTTATTCTGAATAGCGGGCTAGTTCGTTCCTCCTTCGACTCGACGCGGTCTCTCGTTGAAGTTGGCTCACTCACGGTCGAGAGACGAGAGTACCGCGAGTGTGCTCTGCCAACCTGTTCCTTCGAGAGCGAGGCCGCGACGAGTAGTCCGTCCGGTCGCCGCCGCTGGGTAACGAACGACGTAGTCACTCCGTCGATACAGCGGTGTCAGTCTGCGTGTTCCGTCCGGCCGGTGCCGATTCCTATCGCACTCCGAGCGTTCGAGACGCTTCGCTGGAGGAGTTCGCGGACACTTTCGCGACGTTTGACGAACAACCCGACGCCGAAGACGATGTAGACCGCGGTATAGACGTAGAGGATAGCGATACTAATCGTCGATGCAGTTGCTTCAGCGTAGGTCTGAATCACGTAGAACTCCGCGAGAACCTGCGTAGCGAACAGGACGAGCAACACGATGGCCTCGCGAGTGCTAATCTCGAGGTTCGTCAGGATAGCGATGGCGAAGAGGCTCTGGGCGGCGGTAATCCAGATTTCCGCCGCCTGCTTCGAGTCGAACGAGAGCGTCCCGATAGCCCCCGCGGAGATGGAGTAGACGATGGCGAGTGTCCCGATGAGCAACGTCCACTGATTGAGCTTCGAAGAGATGAGCGCGTTGAATCCGGCGGTCGAACGCGCCTTGTTCACCAGATAGGCGACGACGATGAGTTCGGGACTCTCCGAGGCGAGCGGTGCGAGCCACTGAATCATGAAGAACTCGGGGATGCCGTACTGGAGACCCAACTGCTCCAGTCCCTCGGCGAACGGGTGGACGGCAGTGAAGATTATCGCCCCCGAGAACGCGAACCCGAAGAGGATGAACGCAATCCGCGGTACCTTCGAGTACTTCTGGAAGTAGGCGGGGACGCCGATGTGTTCTTCGGACGGTTCGACGTCACCGCGGATGACGACGAGGATATACAGCACGAACAGTCCGACGAGAAAGAGCGTATCGAGCGGCCCGATACCGCCGCTGAGCGGGATGAAAAACGCGTACGCCGTCGCGACGAGCAGGAACGCGATTTCGGTCGCGATTTTCGGGTCGAGCGTGACCGCGTCCGTGAGGAATCCCGACCGGTACTCGACCGCCGGGTCGTCGGTGCGCTTCGCGCGGTAAATCGTGAACAGTGCGATGCCCGACCACCCGAGACCGATGAGAATCCGGTTCGCGCCGGTCATGTTGGCCACCGCGAGGTTGGCGGCTTCACTGGAGCCAGCACCGGCCTCCCACGCGTAGAGCGCGTCGACGGCGTACTCGGGGGCCACGGCCAGCACCGCCAGCACCGCGATGGCGAACGCCTGTGGGACGTCCTTCTCGGCGGTTTCGGCCGCCCACGCGAGCAGGAACGCCGCGCCCACGATTGCGAGACCACCGACGAGGACGGCCATTCCGGGCGTGATGTTCTCGCCCGGGTGCACGGTTCCGTACCCACCGGACGAGACGAACGTCGCTATCCACGGTACTGTCAAAGCTAAGGCGACGGCGACTGCGACGAGTGGGTGGCGAAACCGGTCCAGCACTAGTTCTTCAATGGTGAGTCGGACACCTACCTCTTATGCCCGTCGTCTCTCCGGGGGCGAGTGTCGTCCGTAGATGCTTCTCCTGAAGCCGTCCAGTAGTCTCCGCACCCGGCGGTATCCCAACTATCCTCGTTCGGAGAAAGGGGCACGATGGGATTTGAACCGGAGCCAGACGTGCTCACTTCGTTGTGCGCGACTGGCAGGGTTCAAATCCCCTTTCGCGCCGGTTCACTCGTCATTTCGCTCCTCGTTGCACGGGCACGATGGGATTTGAACCCACGACCGTCGGATGTCTTCTCCGACCGGAGTGACCGACCGGAATAGAAGTCCGACGCTCTTTCCAGACTGAGCTACGTGCCCTCGTCGCTTTGTTCAGGCGGCCTCGGCAAAAGACCTTAGGATTTTACTCCCTGAATCGTTTCGGCTCCCGCGGCCGCTGAGAGAACTGCGTCGTAACTCCGTCTTCGGGTGAGCACTGAGGACGTGCGGTCCTCCGCTGAACATAGCGTTTATACCCAACTCCGCACTATCGATACCCAATGAGAGTAATCGGAACCGTCGGCTTGCCGGGGAGCGGCAAGGGCGAGGCCGCCACCGTCGCCGAGGAACTCGCCATTCCCGTCGTGACGATGGGCGACGTGATTCGCCGGGAGTGCCGCGACCGGGGACTCGACCCGGCCGAACACCACGGCGAAATCGCCAGCGCGCTCCGGGAAGAGAACGGTCCCGACGCCATCGCCCAGCGGTCGCTCCCCGTCGTCGAGGAGGCGCTCGAAGAGAGCGACACCGTCCTCGTGGACGGCATCCGAGCGGGCGTGGAAGTCAAGCGCTTCGAGGAGGCGTTCGGCGACGCGTTCACGCTGGTCAGCATCGAAGCGCCGTTCGAGGTCCGGGCGGAACGCGTCCAATCGAGAGGTCGAGACGCCACCGACGCCGAAACCCTGCGGGAGCGCGACGAGCGCGAGCGCGGATTCGGCATGGACGAGGCCATCGCCCGCGCCGACGCCGCGATAGACAACACAGCGACGCTGGAGGCGTTCCACGAGAAGATTCGCGTCCTGATGACCGAGGGCGTCGAGGGACTCGAACGCGAACGCGCACAGGAGGCCTGATTCTACCAATGATATACAGCATCGACGTGCAGATTACCGCACCCGTCGCCGACACCGAAATCGCGGACCGAGTCGCCACGGCCATCACCAACATCTTCCCCGGTGCCGAAACCGAGGAGCGCCACGGCGAAATCACGGCAGAGACCCACTCGCTCGACCACTTCTCGGAACTGCTCCACCGTCAGGAGATACTCGACACCGCTCGCGGCGAGTTCTTCGGGAGTCGCCGGGGGAACACCCTCGCGTTCGACCTGAAGAAACAGGCCGCCTTCGAGGGCGTCGTCAACTTCGCGGTCGGTAACCCCGACGAACTCGGCGACATCCACGTTCGAGTTCGCGTCGAGGAACCGAGCGTCGAGGAGTTCGTTGACCACGTAGCTCCGCCGACGGAGGAGGGGAAACCTGTCACGCAGGACGACTTCGAGTAGAACAATCTACTAGGTGACGTTCTTCGGGTTTTACTTTTCGAAGCTATCGCAGGACGCAGCGCTTCTGTGACCGCCTCGTCGGTGGCTACTCGATTGGTGCGGCGAGAACCATACCGAGACTATTTCGACTATTACTGTTTGGTTCAAAATACTTATTCCATACAAGTTTTAACTTCTGTCAATGACTAAATCCAAACACATCATAAAAGATACCTCTGTAGATGGGGCGGTTCAGTTCGGGAACCCGATAATCGACGACTCCCCGGAGGTCCCCGTATGAGCCGAGACCGTTTCTCTGCAGTCTTCCTCACGATTCTGCTGGTCGTCTCGGCGACGACTGCGGCCGTTCCGGCGTCGGCGTTCGCCCCGAACGACGTGCGAACGCCGCGTCGGACGCGGCCGGAAACGCCGCAGGCAACGACGAGACGACGACACTGCCGACAACCACGACACGGAAAACGACGACTGCGACCGCCGGAAACGACGAAACGACGACGCTCGCGACGACGAAACGGTCCGAGCGGTCGTCTCGGAAGTCGGACCCCAATATCTCCTCGTCGCTACTCGAACGCGTGGACTCGTCGGAGAACGGTCCGAGTGCCGACAGCGTCGGCGACACCGAGTTCGTGCAGGTCGTCGTTCGGGCCGCGTCTGGACGGAGTGACGAGGCCGCCCGACTGGTGGGAACCCACGGCGGCGACGTGCGGACTCGTCACGAGAATCTCGTGCAGGCACGCGTACCCGCGAGCGCGGTGGAGGCGCTCGGGGTTTCACCAGCAGTCGAGTTCGTTCGCCGACCGCGCGAGGCGGTCGCCACCGACGTCACGAGCGAGGGCCTGAGCAACATGGACGTCGGGACCGTCCACGGGACGAACTACACCGGCGAGAACACCACTGTCGCGGTAGTGGACCTCGGTTTCGACGTGACCAACCCCGAAATCGCGGACCAAGTCGTCGATTGGCGAAATTTCAGTTCGCCGGAGAGTCCCCGAACCATGGCGAACGAGAGCGGTCTCCACGGGACCGGCACCGCCGAACTCGTGGCCGAAACCGCACCGAACGCCTCGATAATCGCGGTGAAGGTGAACTACCCTCTCGAACTCTACGACGCCATCGACTGGATAAAGAACAACACTTCGGCCGACGTGGTCTCGATGTCCGTCGGGTGGTACAACGTCGGTCCGCTCGACGGGTCCGCGGAGATGAACCGCGAAATCAGGACCTCCGTCGAGTCCGGCACTCCGTGGGTCGTCTCCGCCGGAAACGAGGCCGACGGCAATCACTGGAACGGAACGTGGTCGAACCCCGACGGCGACCAGTGGATGAACTTCCGCGACTCGGACGAGCGGATGAACGTCACCCCCGCAGGCGGTTCCGGAACGCTCAGAACGGCGATTAGCTGGAACGACTGGCCCGTCAGCCACGAAGACTACGACGCGATTCTGGTCAACGAGAGCGGGGACGTGGTCGATTTCTCGGTTACCGTCCAGAACGGCACGCAGCAACCCACGGAGTACATCTACCACTACGCGACCCAGAACGTCTATCTGAAACTTCGGAACGACGACGCCAACGAATCGGCCGACTTCGACGTCTTCTTCCGGGGGAGCGCCGACCCCGAGTACGACACGGCCGCGAGAAGTGTCACCATCCCGGCGACCGGTCCGAGGGTCATCACGGTCGGGGCCGCGTACTACGGAACGAACGAACTCGAGGACTTCTCCTCGCGCGGTCCGACCATCGACGGCCGCCGAAAGCCCGACGTGGTCGCGCCGGACGGCGTGAGTTCCACGGCGTATCCCGACGGGTTCTACGGTACCTCCGCGGCCACGCCCCACACCGCGGGCGTTGCGGCGCTGATGCTCGACGCGGACCCGACTCTCACGCCGGCCGAGGTCAAGGAGCGCCTGCGGTCGTCGGCGGTCCCCCTCCGCGGGACCGAACCGAACAACCGGACCGGCTACGGTCTGGTGGACGCCGACGGCGCGATTCGGTCGGTCGAGGAGCGGTACCCCGACCGCGTGACCTACTCGGGGTCCGTCTCCGAGACCGACGGCGACCCCGCGGTCAACGACCCCGTCCGTGCCTACGCGCTGGATTCGTCTCGGAGCCACAGTAACGCCACCGACGCCGCAGGGAACTTCTCCATCGACGCCTCGGGTGGCAACGACAGCTACGTTCTCGGCTACTATCAGGGCGACTCCGGGTCGCTGCTCGACGACGGGTCGCCGGACCTGCAGGCGCTCGACCTCGTGAACGGGTCGAGTTCGACCGACCTCGGCGACGTGACGCTTCCGCAGGCACACGTCCTGAACGTGACGGTCGTGGACGAGACCGGGACTCCCGTCCCGAACGCCGACGTGGAAGTCGCGGACTTCGTCCACGAAGGCGGCGACCACGCCTACGTCTCGCACTCGGCCGAGACCGACGCCGACGGGAAACTCGTCGTCGGCGCGGCGGCGGGCATCGAACTCTCCGGCGACGTGCGGGTGATGGCCGCCCCGCCGGACGGCAGTTCGCGGTTCGCCGGAGCGAACTACTCGGACGTCATCGACGTGCAGAGCGACACTAACGTCACGCTCACGCTGAACGGGAAGGGTGCCACGGTCTCCGGACGAGTGACCGACGCCGACGAAAACCCCTCCGCGGACGACGGTATCCTCGTCGCCAGCGACGCGACGGGGTACCTCGAGGTGGTCACGACCGACAAGACGGGGCGCTTCACCGCCACCGGCGTCGAAGAGGGCGACCCCTACTCTGTCGGCTACTTCCAGAACTGGAGTTCGGATACGGCCTTCCCCGAGGACGGAATCGCCGACATCTACACGCTAGCACGGGTGAACGTCACCGGTGACGTGGACGTTGGCACTCGTACCGTCCCGAACGCCTCGCTCCTGAACGTTCGCATCGTGGACGAGAGCGGCGACCCGGTGACCGACGCACCGTCGAGGTGGACCACAACCGTCTGGGACTGACCAGCGGTCTCGGCAACGTCTCCATCGACTCTCAGGGGTACCTAGCTCCCGGCGACGGCCGCGGCATCGAGATGACGGGTAACGTCGATATCACGGTCACGCCGCCCGACACCCCGCGCTACCTGAACCGGACGTACACGCGGAATCTGACGATGGACCGCGACCGGAACCTCACCGTGCAGTTAGAGAAGCAGGCCGTCGGGTCACCCGACATCTCGGCGTTCGACGTGTCTGCGACCGGCCAAGACGTGGACCTCAGGTTCGAGTCCAACGAGCAGTTGTCGAACGTCACGGTCGAACTCGGCGGCGACGCCGCCGGAACCCTGACGCTCGCGGACTTCTCGGAGACGAACAATTCGGGCACGTACGTCTACAGCGCCGACGTCTCGTCGGGCCGCGACGGCACCTTCCGCGCCACGCTGATTCGCGCCGAGGACGCCGACGGGGACGACGGCGCGAGCGGTCGGTCCGAATCCGTGACCGTGGACACCGAAGCACCGTCGGTGAACGTCACGGTCCGCGACGCCACCGACGGGAACGGCGTCGTGAACGACGGCGACGAGGTCCGCATCGAGGCCACGGTGGTCGAGAACGTGACGAGCGTGGCGAACGTGACCGCGGACGCGACCGGTCTCGGTGCCGGAGTCGTCGAACTCACGCGCCGCAGTCCGACGCCTACGCCGCGACGGTGACAGTCACCGGTGCGGACGACGGCACGGCGACTGTCACGGCGAACGCGACCGACGAAACCGGCAACGAGAACGCCGCCGACGGGTCGATAGAAGTGGACAACGCGGCTCCTAATATAAGTTACTTGGAAGTTAAGTCCGTATCGAACGAAGAGAACCAACTCCTCGTTCGTTTCAAACCTAATGAAGAATTGACGACTCATCGGGTGAATTTGACCGACGCTGACGGGAACGTAGTCGATACGCTCACCGAGTTCAACCTGATAAAGGAGCCAGACAATAATATCTATCGCACCAGTACTATAGTAGACAGCGATGGTACGTACCGCGCTAACCTCGTTACCGCTACCGACGCGGCAGGCAACGCCTTCGTCGGCGAGGCAACCGACAACACCACGGTGGACACGACCCCACCGGCGATTACGGACCTCGACCTGACGACCAACTCCGGGTCGCTCGACGTGTCGGTGTCCGCCGACGAACCGCTCGACGCGTCCTCCGTAGTCGCCGAAGTCACGGACGAAAGCGGCACCACGGTCGCCACGCTGAACTCATTCAACGAGAGCGACGCAACGAACGAGTACGCGGACAGCTACGACCTCCCCGACGGTGCCAACGAGACGTGGACCGTGAACGTCACGCGGGCCGAGGACGACCACGGTCTCGACGGCGCGTCGGGCCAGAACGCGTCGGTGTTCGTGGACACGGTCGCGCCGGCCGTCTCGAACTTCACCGCCACGTTCGACAACGGCACGGTCACGGTCACGTTCGACGCCGACGAGTCGCTCTCGACCGACGCGGGCGACACGGTGGTCGAGTTCTCCGACCCGGACGGTGACCCCGTAACGGAGAAGACGGTCACCGCACTCGGCGGCCGGTCCTACGAGGTCACGTACAACGTCGAGGCGGGCGTCGAAGGGAACTACACTGCGAACCTGACTTCGGTCAGGGATACGGCGGGTAACGTCGGTGCGAGCGGAGCAGCCGACACGGCGTTCGTGGACACCGGCCCTCCCGCCGTCTCGAACTTCACGGCGACTAATCCCACAGACCAGACGATTCGAGTCTCGTTCGGCGCGGACGAATCGTTGACCGACATCTCGGTCGGCGTCTCCGGCCCCGAGAACGCGACGCTGACGGAGACCGATTTCACCGCCGCCGGCGGGACGTACACCGTGACGTACGCCGTCAGCGATGACGGCGAGTACGAGGTGACGCTGGAGACCGCCGCCGATACTCACGACAACGACGGGGCCGACGGCCAGCGCAAAAACGTGACCGTCGATTCGACCGCGCCGACCGTCACGGACTACGAAGTGACCAACGCCGACGGCGACGGCGCGGTCTCGGACGGCGAACGCGTGTCGGTAGTCCTGACCGCGTCGGACGAGTTCAGTACCGTCGAGAACGTTACCGCCAACGTCTCCGAACTCGGCGCTGGCACGGTCGAACTCGCTGGTTCGGGCGCCGACGGCGTCTACCGCGGCAACTTCACGGTGGACGCGTCGAACGTTCCGGACGGAAACGCCGCGCTCTCGGTGAACCTGACGGACGTGCGGGGAAACGCCCACGAAGTATTCGTCCGGTATCTCCTGCTCGACGCCCACAACCCGAACACGACCCACACGTTCGGCGGAACGCCGAACGAAAACGGCTGGTACAACTCCTCGGTCGAGATTAACCTCACCGCCAGCGACGGAATGTCCGGCACGGCCACGACCGAGTACCGCCTCACGAGCGACGGGACGACCGACGACAACTGGACGACCTACGACGGGAACGTCACGGTCTCGGCGGACGGGTCGCACACCATCACGTACCGGAGTGTAGACCATACAGGAAACGCCGAGGAGAACCGGACCGCCGAGTTCGACGTGGACACGACGACTCCGATGACCACGTCCGGAACGAACGCCACGCCCAACGAGAACGGCTGGTACACCTCCGACGTGAACGTGACGCTCACGCCCATCGACGTGTCCAGCGGCGTGAACGCGACCTACTATCGCGTGGACGGCGACTGGAAGCAGTACGACGCCAGTACGGGCGTCCACCTGACGACCGACGGGAATCACACCGTCGAGTTCTACAGCGTGGACGAGGCAGGCAACGAGGAAGCCCACCGGACTCGGACGGTCAAAATCGACACGAAGAAGCCGACTCTCTCGGACCCGCCGGGGCTGAATCGGACCGAGGGAATCCTGCCCGAACAAGCCGTTCGAGTCGTCGTGAACGCCACCGACGGTAACGGCGTCGCCGACGTTATCGTGGACGGCAAGCGGGTCGGAAAGAACGGCGAGGGCTTCGTTCCGGTCGCACCTGCGCTCGGCGACCACACCTTCGAGGTAGTCGTCCGCGACGTCGCGGGCAACGAACTGACGGTCAGCAACGAATCGACTGCCTACAGCGTCGGCCGGACGGTCGAGATGCGCCAGACCGCCAACGACACGTTCTCGGCCGAGACGAACGACACGAACGTCGGCGCGGTGTCCATCCGGGCCGACGCGACGAACGAGACCACCGCGAGCGTCGCGGTCGGAACCGCGAAGTCGAACCCCGAACCGAACCGGACCGACCCGAAGGGGACCTCGCTGTACTTCCCGCAGATAGACACGTCGGTCTCGAACGACGACATCACGAACGCGACGGTCACGGTGACGGTAGACCGGTCGCGGGTCCGTCAGAAGTACGTCCGGCCAGACTCGGTGGCGTTCTGGGTCGAGGAGGAGAACCGAGCGACGGGTTGGGAGACGGTGGACGCCCGACGAACCGACGCCAACGAGTCCGACGGTACTTACACCTACGAAGTCGAGGCCCCGCACTTCTCGACCTACGCCGTCACGGGCGAGACTGAGTCGGCTGCTCCGAACGCGTCGCTCGGCGTCGCTACCGACTCGCCGACGCCCGGCAACGTCACCCTCACGGCGTCGTACGGCGACGGCTACTCTGGCGTCGACCCGGCGAACGTCACGTTCCGGTTCGAGGGGACCGACCGGACCGCCGAGGCGACGGTGGGCGAGTCCGCTCTCACCTACACGCGAAATCTCAGTGCAGGCACCTACAACGCCACGCTGTTCGTGACCGACAACGCGGGCAACCCGCTCGCGGAACCCGAGACGGTCTCGTTCTCGGTCGAGAAGTCCGCCGGTGGCGGTAGCGGAGGCGGTGGTGGTGGCGGAGGCGGTGGAAACGTCCCCGACCCGTCGGTGCAGGTGCGGGTGACCGACCTGACGGCGAGTAGCCTCCGGGCGAAGGTCGTCAGCGCGCGCTCGGACTCACCGGGCGACGTCTCGCCCGATGGCGGCATCTCGGCGGGCGACGTGACCGTCCGGGAACTCCGCGTCACGCCCGCGAGCGGCGACCCCGAACCCCGGTTCTTCGTGGACGCCAGCGTCACCGAGACGCCGCCGGGCGGCGCGGACGCGCCCGACGTCCCCGCGCTGGGTTACCTCCGCGTCGGCACGACGTTCATCTCCACGTCGGCGTTGGCCGAGGTCGGCGTCGAGTTCGCGGTGCCCGCCGACGTCGCGGCCGCGCCCGAGAACGTCGTGGTCTATCGTCTCGACGGCGACTCGTGGCGCGCGGTCGAAACCGAGGTCGTCGAAACCGGCGGCGGACGGTACGTCCTCCGCGCGGCCGCCTCGGACACCGGCACCTTCGCGGTCGGCGTCCGGAGCGGCGCGGTCTCGGTGACGGACGCCTCGGTCGGCGCGAGCAGCGTCGCGCCCGGCGAAACCGTGCCAGTCACCGCGACGGTGGAGAACACCGGCGACGGCGTCAGCGCCACGACTGCGAGAGTCTCGGTGGACGGCGACGTCGTCGCTCGGGAACCGGTCGAACTCTCGGCCGGTGAGTCGAAAACCGTCACCGTCGATGTGACGCTCGACTCGCCCGGGACCCACGAAATCGCGGTGAACGGCGCGTCGGCCGGGTCGGTCTCGGTCGGCGGCGAGACGACGAGTTCGGACGGCAACGACCCCGACGAGACGACCGGCGGACCCACGGACGACGGTAGCAGTGGCGACATCCCCGGATTCGGCGTCTCGACGGCACTGGTCGCGCTGGTGGCCGCGCTACTGGTCGCCCGGTACCGCCGATAGAACCGTTCGCGCGAACCATCCCTTCATCCCGGCGCACTGGTCTTCCTCCCGGAGTACTGGTCTTCATCTCGGCGCAGTGATGTCGTCACGCTTCGAGTGCGATTGCTCTGTAGGCGCGACGAGTTCGACTCACAGCGACCGGAGTTCCTCGCCGATGTCGTCCAGCGCCTCGTCGGCCGCGCTCACCGACTCGCTCGTGCTGAGGAAGCCGTGAGGTTGGTCGGGATAGTGGTCGTGGCGGACCGCGACGCCCGCGGCGTCGAGACGCTCCGCGTACGCCACGCCCTCGTCGCGGAGCGGGTCGAACCCGCAAGTGACCACCGTCGCGGGCGGGAGTCCCGACAGGTCCGGCGCGCGAAGCGGCGAGGCGTAGGGGTTCGCGCCGTCCACTTCGCTCCGGAGGTAGCGGTCCCAGAACCAGCGCATGTCGGTCTCGGTCAGGAGCGGCCCGTCGCCGTTCTCCGCGTAGGAGTCGGTGTCGAAGGCGTAGTCGGTGATTGGGTAGAGCAGGAACTGCGGGGCGACTTCCGGCAGGTCGCGCCCGGCGTCGCTCGCCGCCGACCCTCGCAGGGCCGTGACAGCGGCCAAATTCCCGCCCGCGCTCGTCCCGCCGACTGCGAGTCGTTCGGAATCGCCGCCGAAGGCGTCGGCGTTCTCGGCGACCCACCGGAGCGAGGCGACTGCGTCGTCTACCGCGGCGGGGAAGGGGTGTTCCGGTGCGAGTCGGTAATCGACAGAGACGACCACACACTCCCCACGCCGGGCGAGTCGGCGACAGACGCCGTCGATGGAGTCCAGCGTGCCGAGTACCCACCCGCCACCGTGGTAGTAGACGAGCACCGGCGCGGGGTCGCCGGTCGCGGGATTCGAACCCCGGTAGACTCGAATCGGAATCGCCGTCTCCGGACCCGGAATCTCCAAATCGCGGACGAACTCGACCTCCGGCGGGTCGCCGCCCGAGAACACCTCGTCTTCGATTCGGCGGGCGGACTCGACCGACATGGCCGACCACTCCGGGACGCCCGCGGCTTCGATTTCGTCGATTACGTCTTCGACTTCCGGGTCCAGTTCGGTTCGTAGGGGGGTGGGCATGTTCCGGAGGTTGGTCGGCGAACGGGAAAGTACTGGCCCCGTTTCGTCCGAATCAGACACTCCTCTCCGGCACCCTCCGCGTCTCTTCGTTGCCGCAACTCCAATCCCGGACAGTGGAGCGGGTCCGGCGTTATCGTGTCACGTCGAACGAGCGGTCGTGCGTCGTCGGTTCGTCGCCGAACGTCGCTCCGTCCCCGGACGCCTCCTCCGCGTCGATTTCACCCGGCGCGGAGACGAGTTGTTCGAGTCGATGCTCGAACTCCTCCTCGGCAATCTCACCTTCCGCGTAGCGCCGCTTCAGAACCGCGACCGGGTCGTCTTCCGCCGTAGAATCCCGTGAGCCCGTCGTGGAGCGTCTCGGAGCGAACAGCACTGTCGGAACTGCCGCCGCCGACAGTAGCGTGAGCACTGCACCGACACCGACCAGCAGGTTCGGTAGCGTGCCAGTCCACTTGCTCGAAATCAGCAACACGGTGTAGTAGAACAGGACGACCGAGGCGACCGCCGCTCCGCCGGACAGCAGTAGCCGCCACCGGCGGCTATCGGGAGTCAACGCGGCGAGGACCTCGGAGGGACGCGTCGCGTCTCGGGACTCGACCATACGACCGTCGTTGTCCGAGAAGTGTAAAAATACTTTCCGTTACCTGCCGTCTGGGTCTCCGTCGCGCCGTTTCCGCGTCTCGCGTCTTCCTCGGTCTTCGGCGTCCTCGCCCGTCCCGCGTACCGGGATACCAAACTACTAACTCGGCTCCACGACTCGAGTCGGTCATGGACGCCGACTTCGAACTCGGGGCGGAGTACGCCGCTCGGCGGGACGAGACCGACCCGCTGGCCCACCTCGCCGACCGATTCTACGACCCCGAGGACGAGTGGTACGTGGACGGCAACTCGCTGGGGCTGCTTTCCGAGGACGCCGAGGACGCGCTCGACCGGGCCGTCTCGGAGTGGCGCGACCTCGCCATCCGCGGGTGGACCGACGCCGACCCGCCGTGGTTCCACTACGGCGAGCGATTGGGCGACCGACTCGCGCCCCTCGTCGGCGCGAACCCCGAGGAGGTCGTCGTCGCCAACTCCACGACGGTCAACATCCACACGCTAATCGGCACCTTCTACGACCGCGCCGAGGGGTCGAACATCGTCGTGGACGAACTCGACTTCCCGACCGACCACTACGCCGTCCGCGCCCAACTCCGCCAGCGCGGGACCGACCCCGACGAGGCCCTGACCGTGGTCGAGAGCCGCGACGGTCGGACCATCGAGACCGAGGACGTCGTCGCCGCGATGGACGACGACACCGCCATCGTCTTCCTCCCGTCCGTCCTCTACCGGAGCGGCCAGTTGCTCGACGTGGAGCGAATCACGGCGGCGGCCCACGAACGGGACATCCTCGCCGGGTTCGACCTCGCCCACTCGGTCGGCGCGGTCCCTCACGACCTCTCGCAAATCGGCGTGGACTTCGCGGTGTGGTGCAGCTACAAGTACCTCAACGCCGGACCGGGCGCTATTGCGGGTCTCTACGTCAACGAGCGCCACTTCGGCGAGACGCCCGCGCTGGCCGGGTGGTGGGGCCACGAGAAGGAGACCCAGTTCGAGATGAACCCCACCTACACCCCGGCCGAGAACGCCGGAGCGTACCAAATCGGGACGGTTCCGGTTCTGTCGGCCGCCCCGCTCGCGGGGTCGCTCGACGTCTTCGCGGACGCTGGCGAGGCGGTCGAAGGCGCGACCGACGACGCGGACGCACTCCTCGGAACCGGTATCGAGGCGGTCCGCGAGAAGTCTCTGCGACTCACCGAGTACCTAATCTACCTCGTGGACGAGCGCCTGCCCGACTGCGAGGTGGGGACGCCCCGCGACCCCGAGCGCCGGGGCGGCCACGTCGCGATAGAACACCCGGAGGGCTACCGCGTCAGCGAGGCGCTGAAGGAGCGCGGCGTGGTCGTGGACTTCCGACCGCCGAACGTGGTCCGAATCTGCCCCTCGCCGCTGTACACCGGCTACGAAGACGTCTGGCAAGTCGTCGAGCAGTTGCGGCAGGTCGTCGAGGACGAGGAGTACGAGCGGTTCGAGGAGCGCGGCGGCGGCGTGACGTGAACGCTACTCGGTGACCTCGAACTCGACGCAGAGCGCGTCGAACTCGTCGCCGACGCCCCAGTAGAGGAATCGGTAGGTGCCCGCTCGGAGCGGTTCGCAGGCGGCGTGCCTGTCGCCCTCGACGGAGAGTCCGCTTTGCGAAAGTCGTCGCCGCCAAACGAACCCCGTGCCCGGTGGGTGATTTATCCCGAGGTCTTCGTACGCCGCCGACGCCGCGAACAGCACGGACCGCCACCCGTCGGGGGTCCGGCGCTGGATACTGTACTTCTCCTCGATGCCGGTCATCTGCTCCTCTTCGCTCCGATTGGTGAGTCGGACGGTCAGGCAGTCCCCGAGAGCGACCGTCGCCGGTTCGGCGGTCAACTCGAACCCCGCACCGGTCCCGAGTCGAACGTCGCCTTCGGTGTACGCTCCGACGCGCTCGAAATCGCCGCCGCAGGTCGGGGCGGGGGCGTCCTTCGGCGGACAGTCGGTCGTGGTCGTGAGCGTCCGGTCGGGACTCCCCTGCTCGCCTCCGAGACATCCGGCTGTCGGGAGACCGATTGAGGCGCTGGCGACGACTCGAAGGGCGGTTCGACGGCGCATGGTCGGGGCTGTTCTCCGTTGGGATAAACCTCTTGTGTCGGCGACACGACCACGGCCGCTCGCGGCGGTCCGGCTACGCGGGCACCCACGTGGTGACCGTCGCGTTCGGGCGAGTCGTCCCCTGCGGACAGACGAAGGTCGCCTCGCTGCGCCCGCCTGCGGGGACGTACGACAGCGATGTCGACGGCTGAGGCTGGTCGCACCCCACCTCGACCGTGGCCGAAATCAGTCCCGTGTCGCCCCGGTTCACCAGTTTCGCCCGCACCAGAACGCTCCCGTTCGAGAGCGTCTCCGTCTCCACGACGTGCGCCTCCGGGGGGACGTGGCTCGGCGGTTGCACGGCGTGCCACGCGACGTAGCCGAACACCAACACCGTGACCAAGACGCTGACTCCGGTCAGTACCTTCTCCGCGGTCGAGGGGGCCGGTCGCTGCTCGTCGCCGCCCTGCTCTCCGCCACTCTGCTCGTCGCCGTCCTGTTTTCCGCCACTCTGCTCTCCGCCACTCTGCTCGTCGTCGCTGTCCGTGCCCCCCTCGCTCATTGTATCACTACCTCCGCGGCGCTCGCCCCGATGGACGAAACGAACGAGATGATAACTATCAACTGGACCATCACGGACGGCGGTGCGTCCCTGAAGTGGCCGAACGCGGCGAGCAGGCCGGTGCCGACCACCATCGAGACGGCGTAGACGACGAACGCCTGCCCGACCTGCCAGACCTTCGCGCGTTGCTGGAGGCGACTCCCCTCACCTTGGAATCCGAGTTCGTAGAGCATGAGGTACGAGACGAGAAGCGACAGCAGGACCAGCACCGCGGTGTGTTCCCACTCCATGTACGCGGCGATTAGCTCCATCTCCTGAGTCGGCGAGATGCCGCCGGCGATGAACACCGCGCCGACGCTGTAAATCGCGACCGTCGTGGTCACCGACCGCCTCGTCGCCTGTTTGTCGCCCTGCAGTACCTCGTTGGCGAGTGCGGCCCCGAATCCCAGCGGAACGACCTCGATGAGTCCGAGGCGAGCGATTACAATCAAAGAGTCGCCGAGTTCGATGACACCGAAGACGAACAAAACGATGTACGTGGCGGTGAAACTCTGGAGGACTAGCTCGGCGAAGTCGGTCACGGTCGTCCGAATCGCGTTCTTCGTTCCCCCGTCTCCTTGAGCGTCCCTCCGGAAACTGACTCTCCGCGTGATGGCGAGAATGACTCCCAGTCCGACGACCGCGTAGACGAGCAGGTGGGGCGTCGGGAGAACTCTTCCCCACCACCACGTTTCCATCGTGTACAGGAACGTGGTGCCGACGACCAACAGCGCCCCGACGATGGCCCGACCCTGCTCGCGCAGTTCGTCCGCGGGACTCTGCGTCCCTCTCTGACTCATCGTTACCTACTGTCACTGTGAAGGGGGTTCAACGCTCCGGCCGACTCGCCGCCTCAGACCAACACCTGCACGACGACGAACAGCACCACCACGCCGAGCACGTCACAGACGTTGGTCACGACCGGAATCACCACGTCGTCGGGGTCGAGCTTGAACCGGTAGGCGGCGTAGGTGGCGACCAGCGTGACGACGACGGCGAGGACGGCCAGCGAGAGTCCCGAAACCAGCGAGACGGCGACCACGGTCCCGACGAACAACTGCGCGCCGCCGGTGACGAACGCCAGCGCCCACCCGCCCACGCCGACCACCGGGAAGACGGTCGCCGCGAGCGCGACGGTCGCCACCGCGTTACCTGCGAGTTCGTCGTCACCGGGGTCGAACGACAGCGTCCCGAGGTGGAACGCCGTCGAGAGGCGCGCCGCGAGGATGCTCCCGAGGTTGCCCGCGGTGCCTATCATCGCCGGAACGAGGACGAGCAGCGAGGGGTACCGCAGGAGTTGGGCCTCGAACGTGTCGAGGACGAGTCCGCTCCCCACTTCGACGACCGCCAGCACCACGAGCAGCGGGAGCATCGCGCGGGTGATGCCGCGGACCGACCACGTCGCCCGCATCTACCCCCCTCCGAGCGCGAGTACCAGTCGGACCGCCGCCAGCAGCGCGGCCATCCCGAACACGTCGCCGGTCGTCGTGACCACCGGTCCCACGAGGGTGTCGGGGTTGAGACCGCGTCGGTACCCGGCGAACACGGCCGCGACGACGACGATAGTCAGCGCGATACCGGACAGCACGCCCGCGACCAGCGCCACGCCCGCGAGCGTGGCGAGCGACGCGCTCGGCCGGGCTAACGAGACGAGGACGGCGTATGTGACCACCGCCGCGAACACGCTGATGACGACGCCGTTCAGCATCGCGGCCGACACCGCGGTGTACACCCGGCGGTCGTCGGGCACGGGGTTCGCGTCGATGAGTCCCTGATGGAGTGCGGTCGAGAGCTTCGCGCCCATCGCGCCGTACACGTTACCTCGGGTCGCCAACAGCGCGGGCACCAGAACGAGGAGTCCCGACACTTCCCGGAGGTCGCCCCGCATCCCACCTAGCACGAGTCCCGCGAACAGGCCGCCGACCGCACTGACCGCCAGTACGGGGAGGGCTTCGCGGTACGCCCGTTCGGCCACGTCGCGGACTGCCATCTACCGGTACCTCACGTCCCCCGGTCAAAAAAGCGGCGTGTCGGTCGTTCTCAGTCGAGTTCGACGCGGCGCTTCACGAGGTATGGCACCGCAGCGAAGAGACCGAACACGATTACCGCGATAGCCCACAGTTCCTCGTTGGGGTCCCAGTCGGTCGTCTCCTCGACGTACTCGGCGTCGAAGTAGACCGCGAAGGGGAGGAACGTCCATCCGACGAACAGCACCATCCCGGCAGTCGCCTCCGAGAGACCGCTGAGGGCGACCGCGACCGGAATCGCGGCGAGACTGGCGAAGATGCCCTTGTACCACCGCTCGGACCCCTCGCCGGACGTCGGTCCCGAGAGCGTGACGCGCCGGTCCAGCAGATACGCGATGGCGACCGAGTAGTTGAGGAGCGGCACGGCACCGCCGACGGTCCACAGCGCGGTCTTGACCGACCGCCCCGTGGCGTCTTCGAGTCGCTTCCCGTCGAGGTAGATTCCGGCCGGGATTCCGACCAACGAGACCATCAACAGCAGTCCGGCGAACATCTCGCTGAGTACCCCGACGGGTATCGCCAGCAGACCGGCCCCGAGCGCTCCGGCGAGCAGGTTGCGCGACCGGTCCAGCGACTCGTCGCCCGCGGCCAACTTCGCGCCCCGCATCGCCGCGGTCCGCTCGGCGTCGATTCCGTGCCAGCCGTTCTCGGAGTCGAGCGCGACCCGGTCGCCGTAGACGTTGGCGAACTCGTCGCGTTCCCGGCCGAGCGCGCCGAGTAACCTCCCGACGTGGTCGCTCTCCTCGTCCTCGCCCGGCCACTCCAGATACGTCGCGACCGTCTCTCCGTCGGGCGTCTCCACGTTCAGTTGGAGCGCCTGTCGGGTCCGAATCGCCACGGGGTAGTCGTCGGGGACCTCGCTCGCCGGAATCTTCGCCGCCTCGGAGATGTTGCCCTCCTCGTAGGTCTCCGAGGCCCGTCGCCCGGCGCTGAGTTCCCGTTCGAGTTCGAGGAACTCGTCCACCTGCGCGTCCGGGTCGCCGTGTTGGCTCATACCTCACGTCTTACAAGTCATCGAAGTTAACGGTGCGGGTTCCCGGACACGACCGCGGTCGCGGCGAACGATTCGGTCCGCGGAGAATAGCCGTGCGACCGAGGGGCAGTCTGGCGGTTCAGTCGCCGAACGGCCCCATTCCGCCCATACCGCCGCCACCGCCGCCGCCACCGCCCTGCATCTTCTTCATCATGCGCTCCATGTTCCCTTGGCCCATTCCTTGGAACTGCTTGAGGGTCTGGGACATCATCTTGTGCTGTTCGAGGAGTTCGCGCACGCGCTCCTCGTCCTTCCCGCTCCCCTTCGCGATGCGCTCGACCTGACTCGCGCCGATGGCGCGGGGGTTCTCCAGTTCCGCCTCGGTCATCGAGTCCATGATGACCTCGAACGACCGCATCCGGTCTTGGGTCACGTCCATAGCGTCGTCCGGGAGTTCGTCCATCAGACCGCCGCCACCGCCCATACCGGGAATCATGTCCATCACTTGGTCGAGCGGTCCCATGTTGTTCATCGCCTGCATCTGGCGGCGCATGTCCTTCAGGGTGAACTCGCCCTTCAGCATGTCCTCGGGGTCCCAGTCCTCTTCCTCCTCCTGCGTCTCCTGCATCGCGCGCTCGACGCGCTCGGTGAGTTGCTTCAGGTCGCCCATCCCGAGCAGGCGCGAGATGAACCCGGAGGGTTCGAACCGCTCGATGTTCTTGACCTCCTCGCCGGTACCGAGGAACGCGATGGACGAGTCGGTCTCGTTGACGGCGGTCAGCGCACCGCCACCCTTCGCGGTCCCGTCGAGTTTCGTGACGATGACGCCCTCGATACCGATGGAGTCGTCGAACTGGCTGGCTTGGTCCTTCGCGCCCTGTCCGATGGCGGCGTCGAGGACGAGTAGGTTCCGGTCGGGGTCCACCGCGCGCTCGATATCCTCTATCTCGTCGATGAGGTCGTCTTCGAGCGCGTGGCGACCCGCGGTGTCCACGATGTGGACGTCGGCGTCGCTCGTGGCTTCGAGACCGTCGCGGGCGATTTTCACCGGGTCCTCCTCGTCAGGGTCGCCGTAGAAGTCCACTTCCGCGCGCCCGGCCATCTCCTTGGCTTGGTCGTACGCGCCGGGGCGGAAGGTGTCGGTCTGGACGATAGCGGGCCGAAGCCCCTTCTTCGAGAACCACCACGCCATCTTGGCCGCGGTGGTCGTCTTCCCCGACCCCTGTAGACCGGCGAGCAGGATGGTCTGCTCTTCGAGCGGAATCTCGGTGCTGTCGCCCACGAGAGACACCATCTCCTCGTAGACGATGCTGAGGACGTGGTCGCGCGCCGAGGTTCCGGCCGGCGACTCCTCCTCCAGCGCGCGCTCCTTGATGGAGTCCGAGAGGTCCATCACGAGGCTGACTTCGACGTCGGCCTGCAGGAGCGACCGCTGAATCTCCTTGACGATTTCCTCCACGTCCTCCTCGGTCACGCGGGACTGCCCGCTGAGTTTACCGAGAGAGTCGCGGAGGGAGTTTCCGAGGTCGTCGAGTACCATTGTTACCGTAGATAGACCGCGTGGGCGTTAAAGGCTTTTTCTACCGCTATAGGTTAGGTGGCAGCTATCGAGTTGAGGACGCCCTCGTCGAGAATCCGACCAAGGCAGAGACCCCTCCCCTATTCGGGGTTATCGGGGTCGCTGTCTGCCGACACAGTCAGGCCCCATGGCCTGACCTTCAGGTCTACGCTTTCCCAACGCTTCGGTACGAGCCGAAGACTGAGAATACCGACGATAATCAGCACGACCAGAAGTAGAGATATCCACATCATGTTTTCTCACGCGCGGTGCTAGGACACCGCGCGAAAAGCACTTACTACGCTCTCATCTTAAATATTACAAAATAATTCGGTGACGGTTCCGGTGGCGTTCTTACCAAAACGCATAAGTCACATACCGAGTAAGAATAGAATGTAGCCGAAGACTGAGACGGATTCAGTCGTCGCAACCAGAAGACTATCCACATCACGGTTGCGCGGTGCTAGGACACCGCGCAGGATTCTCTCTGCATAATTACGGCCAGTTGTTACTTTTTCAACGCCTTACGCTCTCTCTGTTCATACTGACGTGAATTCACCTTCGACAGCAGTTTCTGTCTCATCTAGCCGATACGCTTATAATGTCTCCTCAAAAAGCTCACTTGCATAACTTCAATGCATGGCACGCGATTTAAACAAGGCACGCGATAACTCGGTGGGAACGACCCGCGAACGCACCGACGTGGCAGGCGAAACGAGCGGCGGCACGGCCGGTCTGGCGAGCGAACTGGCGGCCGACGCGTACAACATCGTCGCCGCGCTCGGCCTTCTGTTGACGGCCTACTGGCTCCTCTTTCGGAATCTCCCGGTCGAACTGTTCACGCTCGGTCTCGTGACGACCGCGCTCATCGCGGCGAACGTCGTGGTCGCGTTGCGATACCGCGACTAAACGGGTCGATTTCGAACTTGGCGCGAAAAATGAGGTCCCCGAACTACTCGTCTTCGCCGAGGAGTCGCCCGACGAGTTCCTCGGGGTCGAACTGCTCGATGTCGTCGTACCCCTGTCCCGTACCGAGGAAGAGGATGGGTTTGCCCGTGACGTGGGCGATGGAGATGGCCGCGCCGCCCTGCGAGTCGGCGTCGGCTTTGGTCAGTATCGCGCCGTCGATTTCGGCGGCGTCGTTGAACTGCTTGGCGCGTTGGACCGCGTCCTGTCCGGCCACGGCCTCGTCCACGAAGAGGGTCATGTCCGGACCGACCACGCGTCCGATTTTCTCCAATTGGTCCATCAGTCCCTCGTCGGTGTGGAGGCGACCCGCGGTGTCGCCCAGCACGACGTCGATGTCGTTCGAGTTGGCGTACTCGACCGCGTCGTAGATGACCGCCGCGGGGTCGCCGCCCTGCTCGTGGGTGATTATCTTCTTGTCGAGGTTCTCGGCGTGTTCCTCTATCTGCTCGTTGGCCCCGGCGCGGTACGTGTCGCCGTTGGCGATGACCGTAGAGAGACCGCGGTCCTCGAAGTACTTCGAGAGTTTGGCGATGGTCGTGGTCTTGCCGACGCCGTTGACGCCCGTGAAGATGATGGTGACGGGCTTGTCGGCCTCGGCGATTCGCTGGTCGAAGTCGAACTGCCCGACCGAGATGACCTTCAGCAGCGAGTCGTGGAGCGCTTCCTCGACCACGTCGGCGGTCTCGCTGTTGAACGACCGCGTCGCGCCCACGAGGTCTTCCCGGATGTTCTCCAGAATCTCGTTGGCGACGCTCAGTTCCACGTCGCTCTCCAGCAGCGCCATCTCCAACTCCCAGAGGGGGTCCTCGACGTCCTGTTCCTCGATGACGATTTCGCCCTTGGCGAACGACTTGGCCTTCTGTGCGAACCCGCGACCGGAACCGGAGTCCTCGGACTCGGTCTCCGCGGTCGCGTCCGAGGAGTCCGACTCCGTTTGCGTTCCGGCGTCCGCCTCGGCCGCGGCCTCCGCTTTCGCCTCGGCCTCGGCTTCTGCCTCAGCTTCCGCTTCGGCTTCTTCGGCCTTCTCCTCGGTCGTCTCCTCGACGTCCTTCCGGAAACTCCCGAGTTTGTCCTTCAGGCTATCGAACATCGCCGATTACTCGTCCTCGTCTTCCTGCTGGCCCTGCATCTGCTGCATCTGCTGCTGCATCTGCTGTTGCTGGAGTTGCTGGGCCTTCTGCTCCAGTTCCGAACTCTCCTCCTCGATTCGGCTGACCTCGTCCTCGAACTCCGAGATGCGCTCGTCGAGGACGTCCTGCTTGTTCTCGAGGGTCTCGACCGCGTCTTCTTCCTCGCGCTCGGCCGCGAAGCCGCCGCCCAGTTCCACGACGATTTCGTCGAGGTCCTGCACTTCCGCGTGGACGTGTGCGCCGCCGCCGATGGGGACCTGCACGACCGACCCGGTGTCGAGCGCGTCGATGGTCTCGATGGCCTCGTCGATGTCGCTCTTCTCCTCGCGGAGGTCCTCGATTTCGGCCTCGATTTCCTCTTGCTGCTCTTCGAGTTCCTGCAGCTGCTGGGAGAGTTCCTGCAGTTCGGGGTTGCCGCCGCCGCCCATCATTGTGCCTCGACCTCCTCGACCTCGACCTGCGTCCGCTTCAGACCGTGGCGACCGCCGAAGTTGGCGTAGGTGTGCTCCTCGGCGACGTCCTCGTTCGTAGCGTCGACGCTCGTTTCGAACTCCTGCCAGCCGTCTCTGGCTTGGAACTTACCGCGAACAGTAAACTCACTCATGGACGTATCTGGGATACGCGGAGGGAAGAATCTTCCTACTCGGGGACAGCCGACCCGAACCCGGTCCGGGAGTTTCGCGACACTCTGGCGGGCGCGGTGGGCGACGCGGCACTCACCGTTCGGACTCGCCCTCGACCGGCCGGTCGCTCTCCGGTTCGCTCTGCCGTTCGGTGGCTCACTCGCGTTGGAGTTCGTCGAACAGGTCCGCGACGCGCTCCTCGATTTCGTCGCGAATCGCCCGCACCGCGTCGAGGTCCCGTCCGTCTGGGTCGTCGAGTCCCCAGTCGCGGTTCTCGCCCGACCACGTCGCGGGACACACATCGTTCGCCGAACAGCCCATCGTGACGACGTAATCGCACTCCTGCAACTCCTCGTGAGTCACTTCCCGCGGCGTCCAGTCGGAGAGGTCCATTCCGCGCTCGCGCATGACCTCGACCACTTCCTCGTGGACGTGGTCGGCGGGGTCGGTGCCGCCCGTGACGATTGCCACGTCCTCGGCCCCGCGCTCCTCGCGTTCCCGCTCGGCGAACGCCGTCGCCATCTGGCTCCGCCCGGCGTTCTGGACGCAGACGAAGGCGACTCGGGTCTCGTCGCTCATCGCCCTACCTCCGCGGTCGCCATCTGACTCCGTCCGGCGTCCCCGCGAGCGAATCGAGCGGGGGCTCGAAGCGGCTCTGCCGCTTCGGTGTTCTGGACGCAGACGAAGGCGAGTCGGGTCTCGTCGTTCATCGCTCCGCCTCCGCGGTCGCCGTCTGCAATCGAGCGTTCACGTCGCTCTGACGGTTGTCCTCACTCTCTTCGGAAACGCGTCGCCGGAGACGGTCGGCTTCGGGCATCGTTCGACCGATTGAGCGAGCATTCAGATAACTGTTCCGCGTCCGCGCTCGGTCCGTTTCACCGTCGGCACTCACACGTTCGGTGAACTCGCGTCCTCGCCGAACTCACACCGATGGCGAACTCGCTATCGATTCGGAAACCGGCGATTCGTCTCGAAAACGTAGCGTCTTCCCAGAAATACGGAACCATTCCCGTCCGCGAGACCGCTGACCAGACCGACCGAAACGATTAGGCCTCGAACGCTCGGAGCGCGTCGAGGCGGCCCTCGGCGCTCCCGTCGGCGAGCGCGTCGCGGGCCAGTTCGACGCCCGCTCCGACCGAATCGGCGTCGCCGCCCGCGTAGATGCGGAAGCCGGCGTTGAGCGCGACGGCGTCGGCGACCGGACCGTCGCGTTCGCCCGACAGCACGCGCTCGGTGATGCGGGCGGAGTCGGCCGGGAGGTCGTCCACTTCGAGGTCGTCGCGCTCGAACTCGACGCCGAGCGCGGCCGTCTCGACCGTGTCGTCCCGAATTTCGCCGTCGCTTCGCTCGGCATCCCACACGGCGAACCGGGTCGTCCCCGGGCGCACGTCGTCGTACCCTTCCATTCCCTGCGCCATCACGACTCGCTCGTTGGGGAGTTCGCGGCTCTCGCGGACGGTCCCGGCGATTCGCTCGGCGTACGAGAGGTGGTAGAAACTCCCGAAGTGGACGCTCGCGTTCGCGGGGTTCGCCAGCGTCTCGACCGTGTTGATGGAGGTCCGAACGCCGATGGACTTCCGGGCTGGCCGACGCTCGTGGACGAGCGGATTGAACCGCGACTGGGCGTAGAAGCCGAACCCGACGTCGTCCACCATCGCGGCGCTCCGTTCGGGGTCGAGGTCGGTGGGGACGCCCAACTCGTCCAGAACGTCGCCGTAGGTCGTGCCGTACTTGGCGGGGAGCGAGGGACCGCTGTGGGCGACCACGGGCGTTCCCGCCGCGGCCGCGACCAGTCCCGAGGCGACGCCCAGCACGGCCGTCTTCTGCTTGCCGTCGTAGTTGCCACCGCAGTCCACCGGGTCGGCGTCGGGTTCCGCCACTACGACCGACCGCTCGCGCATGGCGTCCACGAACCCGGCCAGTTCCTCGGGCGTGCTCTCCTTCCAGCGGTTCGCCAGCAGGAACGCCCCGAGCGTCTCCGGGTCGGCGTCCCCGACGAGGACGCGGGCGAACGCCTCTCTGGCCTGCTCGTAGGTCATGTCGTCGGCGGTCTTCGGGCCGGAGCCACAGACCTCGGTCAGGAGTCGGAGGAGCGTCCACTCGCCCTCGACTTCCGCGCCGCCGCCGGTCGATGCTCGGTCGCTGCTCACTGCTGGTTCACCTCGATTTCGTCCTCGACTCGACCGACGCCGACCGCCGGTCCGAGTTCGCTCGCGCTCCCGCCCAGACAGTTCTCGACCGTCTCGCGGACGTTCACCACGTCGCCGACGACGGTGACCGCGGGCGGTTCGATATCGGCGTTCCGTGCGCGCTCGACGATGGTGTCGAGCGACCCCGTCACGGTCCGCTCGGACGGGAGCGTCGCGCGCTCGACCATCGCGACCGGCGTGTCCGCGCCGACCCCGTGCGATTCGAGCGCCGCGACGTTGTCCGGCAGTCGCCCCACGCCCATCAGGACGACGAGCGTGCCGCCCGCCGAGACGATGTTTGCGAGCGCCTCCCAGTCTATCGCGCTGTCGGGTTTCGTGGGGTCCTCGTGGCCCGTGACGACGGCGAGCGCGGAGGCGTGGTCGCGGTGGGTCGCCGGGATGCCTCCGGCGCTCGGTCCCGCGATGGCGCTGGTCACGCCGGGCACGAACTCGAAGGGGACGCCGTGGCGCGCGAGGTATTCGGCCTCCTCGCCGCCGCGGCCGAACAGGGTCGGGTCGCCGCCCTTGAGTCGCACCACGTCGCGGCCCGCCCGCGCCTCGCGGACCAGCATGTCGTTGATTTCGGCCTGCGGCGTCCGGTCGCCGCCGGGTCGCTTCCCGACGTTCTCGACGGTCGTGCAGTCTGGAATCGATTCGACGAGGTCGTCGCCCACGAGGTTGTCGTGGAAGACGACGTCGGCCTCGTCGAGCAGTCGCCGGGCCTTCACGGTCAGCAGTTCGGGGTCGCCCGGTCCCGCTCCGACGAGGGAGACGGTGCCGGTGGTCGCGTTTCTGTTCGGGTGGCTCATGGTTGTGGTCTGGTCTGGTCGGCGTCTCGCGCCCGCCGGTAGCGAACTCGGTAGACGTTCGCGGGGTCGGTCATGTCGCCCCGCGGGACGGACGCGTCGCTCTCGGTCGGGTGTTCTGCTGTCGATTCGGACTCGTGGTGGTGGAACTCGCGGGCCGCGGCGACGAAGAACGAACACGGCTCCCGGCAGGGAATCGCGTCGCCCTCGGAACCGACGTCACCGCAGGACGATTCGTCGGCGTCCGGCGCGTCGCCCTCGGCGTCGCCCGCGTCCCACTCCCGGCGCTTCTCGCAGTTCTCGCAGCACGCCGCGACCGTGCCCGCCACTTCCTCCGGCGAGCAGTCCGCGACGGACTCGTAGATGCCGGTCTGTCGGTCGGCGACGGCGCGGAACGGGACCGGGTCGAGGTCGCCCGCGCGCTCGGCGGCCCAGTGTTCGACGCTCGCCGGGTAGACGGTCGAGACCGCACGCAGCAGTCCCTCGCGGTCGAGACCGGTGAGGACCCACCCCGCGGGGAGCGTCGATTCGCCCGCGAACGGGCGATACCGGCCGTCGTCGGCGTACCGGACCAGTTCCGGCAGTTCGCCGACGGACTGCTCGTCGAGGTCGGCGGTGGCCGCCTCGCGGTCGCTGCGGTGGCGCAGGTCGTACTCGCCCGCGCCGGTCGCGGTGACGGCGAGTTCGCCCCAGACGCGGGTCCCGTCGCCGGACGCGTCGGACGCGCTCTCGACCCACGAGACGAACTCGTTCCCGGCCGCCTCGCGGACCGGGCGCTCCGGACCCGCGGCGGCGGAGTCGAGGTCCGCGCCCGCCTCCGCGGCGCGCTCCAGCACCACGTCCAAGACGAGGGGGTCGGTACCCACCGCCGAGGCGTACCAGATGCGCCGACCCTCGACGGTTCCCGGGACGGGGTAGCCCGACCTCGGGTCGTCGGTGAGGCCCAGTAGCTCGGGAATCTCGTCCTGCGTGTGGAATCCGTCGGCGACGAACAGCGGGACGACGGCCACCTCGTCGGCCGAGAACTCGTCCAGAACGTCTTCGACGTAGGGGGCCTCGTCCATGAACAGCGCGTCGACTTCGGCGAACTCGCTGCGCTCGCGGAGCGCCTCGACGTGGTCGTAGACGGCGTCCGCGCTGTTCGGGTTGCGCTCGGTGCCGTGACCGATGACGGCGAGCGCGGCGTCTTCGGGGTCCGCACTCCCGTGGGCGTCGCCCTCGCCCTCCAGCATCCGCCGGGCGCGGGCCGCGATGACGTCGGTCATGTCGGGGTGGGTGCCGACCGGGTCGGCGTACCGGACGGTCGGCCCGTCGTCGCCCCTGTCGTCCTCGCCGAGACCGAACTCCCGGGGGAGGACCTGCTCCACGAAGTAGCCCTCGCTGACGAACAGCGGAACGACGATGGCCTCGTCGGCGTCGATGGTGTGCAGGACGTCCCGGAACGACGGGGCCTCCTTCCAGTACGCCGGGCGGACCTCGGCGAAGTTCCCGCGCTCGCGTGCGGCCTCGACCGCGACGCGAACCGGGGTCGCGGAGTCCGGATTGCGGTGAGAGCCGTGGCCCGCGACGACGAGCGCCTGTTCAGTCATCGGTGTTCTCGGTCGGTTCTGACTCCTCGGTCTGGTCGTCGGCCTGTGCCTCTTCGACTCTCTCGGCGTACTTTTCGAGGTCCGCGGCCAGCGCCCGGGCCTGCTCCGGCGAGAGGTCCGCGCGGTCCGCGTGGGTCGGCAGCGCGTCGAGACTCGTGTTGTCGAGTTCGAACTGGAGTTCGCGCGGTCGGGGTCGTTGCGCGGCGCGGTCACGTTCAGCGTGGCGTACGCCGACTCCTCGAAGTCGTGGCCCTCGGCGCGGGCCTCCACGAGGTCCAGCGTCGTGTACGCGTTGACTTTCAGTACGCGGTCTGCCATTGTCAGTCGTCGCTCGTGATGGGGTTCCCCCGCGCGTCGGTCGGCGCGGGCGAGTCGTCCATCGCGTCGTCCTCGGCGTAGGGGTACCACGTCATCTTCGTGTTGTGCATGTAGGGGTCCTCGTAGTCGGTCTCCTCGGGGTCGGCGAGCGCCTGCACCTCGTCCTCGTCGCGCTGCCGGATGAAGTCCCGGAAGCTCTCGCCGTCCTCGCGCTCGGCCTCGTAGACCTCCAGCAGGTTCCGGATGTAGCCCGGAATCTCGTCGGCGGGCACGCGCATCTCGACCCAGTCGGCGAACTCGGGGTTCTCGCCGAGACCGCCGCCGAGACCAACGTCGAACGCTTCGACGGGTTCGCCGTCCTTGCGGGCCTTCATCCCGCGGAGCGAGATGTCGGCAATCTGGGGCTGGGCGCAGGAGGCGGTGCAGCCAGAGAGGTGGATGTGGAAGTCCTCGACGCCCTCGGGCACCGGCACGTTCTCCTTGAGCCAGCGGGCGTACCGGACCATCCGGTTCTTCGTCTCGACGATGGACAGCGAGCAGTACTCGGTGCCGGTACACGCGATGGACCCCCGGAGGAACGGATGGGGGTCGGGCGAGTACTCGTCGAGCAGCGGTTCGTCGAGGAAGGCGTCGAGTTCCTCGGCGGGGATGTCGCCCACGATGAGGTTCTGGCGCTGGGTGACGCCAATCATCTCGGAGCCGTAGGAGTCCGCGAGGTCGGCGAGTTCGATGACCTCCTCGGCGCTCATCCGGCCGACCAGCACCGAGAGACCGACGAAGTGGTCGCCGTCGTTCTGGTCGTGGACGCCGACGTAGTCGCCCGGCGCGTCGGACCGTCCGGCGTTGTAGTCGTACTGGTCGCGCAGGTTCTCCCCGGCGGTCGGGAGTTCGTAGTCCACGTACTCGTCCTGCAGGACCGAGCGGACCTTCTCCGGCCCCCACTCGTCCACGAGGAACTTCATGCGAGCGCTGAAGCGGTCCTCGCGGTCGCCGTAGTCGCGGAACAGTCCCGAGAGGCCCGCCGCGACCTCGGCCGCGTTCTCCGGGCGGCAGAACACGTCGATGTCCCGGGCGAACCGGGGTTCCTTCCGGGCGAGACCGCCGCCGACTCGGACGTTGAACCCATCGACCTCTTCGCCGTCGATGGTCTTGACCGCGGGTTCGAAGGCGAGGTCGTTGATGTCGCCCTGTCCCGCCCCGCGGGTGTCGCCGGTGACCGCGACCTTCCACTTGCGGGGGAGGTTCTCGTACAGGTCGTTGCCCTTGAACTCGTCGTGGAGGTTCTGGACGACGGGCCACACGTCGAGGTGTTCGTCGGCGTCGCGTCCGGCCACGGGGGACCCGACGATGTTCCGCCACGAGTCGCCGCAGGCCTGAATAGTAGAGAGACCGACAGACTCCAGTTTCTCGAAGATGTCCGGGATGTCTTCGACCTTTATCCAGTGGAGCTGGATGGACTGGCGCGTCGTGAAGTCGGCGTAGGCGTCGCCGAACTCGGGATTCTCGACCGGGCCGGTCGCGTACTCCCGCGCCACCTCGCCGACGACGCGGAGCTGTTCGGGCGTGAGTCGGCCCATCGGGACGCCGATGCGCATCATGAAGTACGACTCTTGCCCCTTCCGCTGGTGGTAGAGACCCCACCACTTGAACCGCTCGAACCACGCGTCGTGTTCGTCGTCGGGGATGGCGTCCCACCCCTCTTCGGCGAATCGCTCGAGGTGGTCGCGTATCTCCACTCCGTATATCTCGTCCTTCCAGGTCTCGACTTTACTCGGCATGGACAGCAAAACGCAGTCTACCAATAAAGCGCCAGTTCCCCCGTCAAGCTTCCCCGATGCTCCGAACAACCGGCGGGAATTGCGGCTTCCGGTGACGGCCGTCTCGGGCCACGTCTCCCCCGTTCCTGTCTCCGACCGTCCGTCACACCCGCGACTCGCCTACTCCGGGTTCGCCAGCCGCGTCCGTCGCTCCGGAACGTGGACGCTCGACGGGACGACCTGCCTGAACTCGCCGGTCTCGCGGTTCACCCGCCCCAGCGTCAGCCAGTCGGTGACGCCGCTGGCTCCGCAGACGACGCACTGCCCGGCGATGCGCCCCTCGATGTCGGGCCAATCGACGCCGACCTCCACGAACCCCTCCGCGAGGAAATCCGCCTGCTCGCACCCGCAGAAGTCGTGGCGCGCGAGGAGCCACAGTTGGCTCACCGGGACCGACCGCGAGTCGTTGACGCTGAGCCAAGCCCCGTCGTCTAACTGGTGGACGGATACGACCATACGACCGTGGAGTACCAGCCGGGGGGTAAGGGTGTCGCCGCCCGCGACGCTTGCCGACTGTCACGTGATTCGCTGACGTCGAAGTACCGTCGAAACCCACGACGTTGGCCCGCCGCCGTCGCTCCGTGACCGTCTCGGCCGACCGAGCGCCGTCGTCGGTACCGGATAGAACCGCCTCTGTATCCGAGCATCGGTAGCGATTACGGACGAGCACGGCCTTATCTACGTCGTCTGCGTACACCGTATCAATGACCGCCGAGGAAACACTCGACGAGCCGCCCGCGAGCGACGAATCGACAGACGAGCGGAGTCACTTGGAAGACGTCGAAGACGGGGCGGGGTGCACCGAAATCTGGGAACACCTGAGCGAACGTCGCGAAGACGAGACCGACGAGGAGTAGGTCGGTGGTTCGGAGCAGTACGACCCGCAGTATTCTCTCCGCCCGTCAACCTCGGAGCGCGGCGTCCAGCGGTACGCACGCTCTCCGTTCTGCATACCCTCGGCTAAGAGGACGAGTTCGCGGTCAGTGAAAAGTTACAGCTTCATAGCGACACGGCACTACCGAGACGAAGAAGGGGCGGTGACGCCCGCCGGACGGTCGAGTCCCGCTACTCGATGTATCCGAGCGCTTGGTCGATGCGACCGAGTTCCGGCCCGGTCGTCTCCTGTCCGACGACGTAGCCGTGTTCGTTGGCGAGCAGTCCCGACCCGACCAGGGGAGCGCCGTAGTTGATGGTGCCGATGTCCGCGGGCACGTCCAGCACTTCCTCCAGTCGGTCGAGTTGGTCGTCGGTCGCCTTCGGGTGACAGAGGACGCCTTCGTTGGTGGCGACGGCGGCGGTGCCGACCGTCCGCACGTCCGCGAGGTCGCCTCGCTCCACGTCCACTTCCAGCGCCTCCTCGACGGCCCGCATCGCGTCGCGCGAGAGGTCCGGGTGGACGTAGGCCCCTTTGTCGTTGGCGAGGACGACGTTCCCCGCGGCGTTTATCTTGCCCGGTAGTTCGGTCACGTCGAGTTCCGTGATTTCGGCGATTCGGTCGCGCTCGCGGTCGGTGACGCGACTGCTGACCAGCAGTCCGTTCTCGTTGCCGACCGCCAGCGCGCCGACGGTCGAAGAGCCGCCGACCGTGGTCTCGACGGCTTCGACGTCGAGTTCGTCGCTCACGTCGGCGATTACGTCGTCCTCCAAGTCCGGACGGACCAGCAGGTGCTCGTCGGTCGCACGAGCGAAGACCCCGACGTAAGACGACCCGACGAAGGCGGCGCGGAGCAAAGCTCTACTCGGCGTGTTCCGCTTCGACGATGGTCTCGCCCTCTTCCTCGAATCGGGCGGCGCGGACGCGAAGCTTGCTCGGCGGCTTCTTGCGGCCGCGCGACCAGACTTCCTCGTTGATGGAGGGGTCGAGACGCACTTCGTCGTCCTCGACCTTGAAGTGCTGCGAGAGGTGGTCGCGGACGAGCGACATCGCCTTGTCGGCGCGTTCGTGCTTCGGTGCGGCCTTGGCGTCGCGGAGCGGCACCGTGATGACGCGCTCCTCGAAGTCGTTCGCGCTCATTATTCGTCGGTGTCCTGACGCCGCCAGTTACGGCGCTTCGGGTTCTGCATCGTCTCGCGGTCGGTCTTCATGATGACCCACGCCGGAACGCGACTGTTCTGACGGTCGAGCTTGGACAGACGCTTTTTCTTCGCTTTCGATTTCTTGCTCATGGTACCACGTTCTTCCCCGCCGTAGCTTAAAATCTTGTTCCTTTGGGGTCGCTCGCCCGCGTCAGGTCTGCACCGAATCCTCGCCCGTCGAGAGCGCGGTCTCGAACCGCTCGCTCGTTCGGACGTTCGCGAGATATCGCGGTTCGTCCGGGTCTTCGGGGCGGTCCCGCAACTGCGACTGCCACCACCCGACGTCGCGCCACTCCCCGCGCTTGAAACCGACCGATTCGTAGACGCCCACTCGCTCGAAGCCGAACGACTCGTGGAGCGCGACGCTCGCGGGGTTCGGAAGTGCGATACCCGCGTAGGCGTTACAGAACCCCTGCAAACGAAGGATTTCGAACAGCGACTCGTAGAGGCCTCGACCGACGCCCCGCCGTCGGTGGTCCGCCGCGACGTACACCGACACGTCCACCGACCAACGGTAGGCCCCGCGCTCGCGGTGGCGACCCGCGTAAGCGTAGCCCGCGATTTCGTCGTCGATTTCACAGACCAGCCACGGAAACTCGGGGAACGCGTCGGCGACGCGGTCGGCCATCTCCGCGGCGCTCGGCGGGTCGTCCTCGAAGGAGATGGCGGTGTTCCGAACTATCGGGGCGTACACGGACCGAATCGCGGGCGCGTCCCCCTCGTCGGCGAGTCGAATCATTCTAGCGCGAACGACTCCACCGTCGAGTACTCCGGACCCTCGTCGGTCAGCACGCTCTCGGTCAACCGAACCTCGGTGACTTCGGTGGTCCCGACGGTCGGGTCCAACTCCTCGACGTTCTCCTGTACCAGTTCCTTGCCGCCGGCGTGTTCCATCCGCGCGAGGGTGACGTGGGGCGTGAAGTCGTGGTCCTCGGGGTCGAACCCGAGCCTCGTCACCTCCCGCTCGATGGTCTCGTGGAGGTCGGTCATCTGCTCGCTCCCCTCGCCCACCCCGAGCCAGAGGACCTTGATGTAGCCGATGTCCGGAAAGACGCCGACACCCTCGTAGGTCGTCTCGAAGGGTTCGACTCCGGACTTCTCGATAGCCCGTCGGACGGCGTTCTTCACCCGCGGGAGTTCGCCCTGATTCACGTCGCCGAGGAACTTGAGCGTGACGTGGGCCTGCTCGGGGTCGGTGAAGTTCAGGCCGGTCGCGTCCGCGAACTGGGCTTGGACCTGCTCGACCTCCGCGGCGAAGTCGTCGGGCAAGTCGATGCTCACGAAGAGTCTCATTCGGTTCGAGTTTCGTCGGTGGCGTGCTTGAAGGTGGGTGGTCGTGAGGACGGACGGCCGAGAAGTGAATCGGTCTCGGTGGTCTCCCGCGGAACCGAACCGAAACCGTGGACCCAGAGCGTATTCCCGCCCGATTCCTATGGCGTAGTCCTTAACACCGCTGAACGCCAAACACCGAGACATGACTGACCCCGAGGACCACGACTTCTCCGAGGACGAGCGGTTCGACGACCCCTACGAGGGGTTCGACCTCGACCCGCCCGAGTTGGACGTGGACCCCGACAAGGTGGACCCGGTGGACTCCCGCGTCGTCGCCGACCTGCTCGACCAGCAGAACGTCGGCGATAACGTGGACGTGGAGGAACTCATCGACGTGGGCCTGAACTACATGCGAATCAACCGCTTCGAACAGGCCGCCGACACCTTCGAGCGCGCCGCCCAGTTCGCCCCAGACGACAGTAAACTCGAACAGGAAGCGTGGACGAACAAGGGCGCGGCCCACGCCGAACTAGAAGAGTGGGACGCCGCCATCGGCGACTATCGGGAGGCCATCCGCATCGACGAGGACAGCGAACACGCCGCCACCGCCGAGACGAATCTGGCCTACGCCCTCTGGGAGTCCGGCCGGAGCGAACAGGCGCTCGAACACGCCGAGAAGGCGGTCGAAATCGACGAGCGGTTCGCCGAGGCGTGGTTCAACCGCGGGTTCTTCCTGCTCGAACGCGGTCTCGCCGAGGACGCCCTGACCAGCCTCGAAAACGCCATCCGACTCGGCCTGCGCAACTCCCAGATACTGGACGAGAAGGCCCGCGCTCTCGAAGAACTCGGTCAGTACGACGAGGCCGAGGAAATCGCGGAGGAGGCCGAAGAACTCCGCGAACAGGCCGAACAGGAACTCATCGACGAACAGGAGGAACAGCGACGACAGCAATGATACTCAACGAGCGCGAGACCGACGAGGGGTTGCTCGTCTCGGTCTGTGACGACGACGTTCTCGGCGAGACGTTCGAGGACGACGGCGTCTCGCTGACGGTCACCGAAGAGTTCTACGGCGGCGACGAGGCCGACGAACAGACCGTCGTGGACAGTCTCGCCCGCGCCTCGGTCGCCAACCTCGTCGGGACCGAAGCGGTCGAACTCGCGATTCGTGAGGGGTTCGTGGACGAGGCGAACGTCCTCGACGTGGAGACGACCCGTCACGCCCAGTTTCTCCGGATGTAGCTACTCCTCGGCGGCGCTCTCGGTTTCGCCGCCGGTCTCTTCGTCGTCGTCACTTCCGTCGCCGTCGCCGAGCATCGGGAGGTTGACGACCATCATCGACAGCACAGAGATTCCCGTCACCCCCGCCCCGACGGACGCCAGTCCGGTGTCGAACGCGATGGCCGCCACCGCGTGGAACGCGCCGACGAACGCGAGACCCAGCAGGAGCAGGTTCGCGCCGAGTCGTCGTTTGGAGACCATACGGTGGCATCGGGTCGCAGGGTCTTAATCCCGTCCCCGAGTCGCCTTCTCCTTGCTCTTCACTTCTCCTTCGCCTTCGGTTTCGTCGCCCGAACGTGCCGGTCGCGGCGAAACCGGTTCCGGTTACGAACCGTCGCCGGGACCGAAGGAATGTTCTTGCTAGAAACCGTATCTCCGCACAATGGGACTGCAACAATCGGACGCGCTCGACGTGGCCCGAATCCGGGAGGACTTCCCTATCCTGCAACGGGAGTTCGACGGCCAGCAGGTCGTCTACCTCGACAACGGCGCGACGAGTCAGAAGCCGAATCAGGTCATCGACGCCATCGCCGACTACTACCGCAACTACAACGCCAACGTCCACCGCGGCATCCACCAGTTGAGCCAAGAAGCCTCCATCGCCTACGAGGAGGCCCACGACACGGTGGCCGAGTTCGTCGGCGCGGACGGCCGCGAGGAGATGATTTTCACGAAGAACACCACCGAGGCCGAGAATCTCGTGGCCTACGCGTGGGGCCTCAACGAACTCGGGCCGGGCGACGAAATCGTCCTGACCGAGATGGAACACCACGCCTCGCTGGTGACGTGGCAACAAATCGGCGAGAAGACCGGCGCGGACGTGAAGTACATCCCCGTGACCGAAGACGGCTACCTCGACATGGACGCCGCCGCCGAACTGATTACCGACGACACCGAGATGGTCAGCGTCCTCCACGTCTCGAACACGCTCGGGACCGTCAACCCCGTCTCGGAACTGGCCGACCTCGCCCACGACCACGACTCGTACATCTTCGTGGACGGCGCGCAGTCGGTGCCTAACCGTCCGGTGGACGTGAAGGACATCGACGCCGACTTCTACGCCTTCTCGGCCCACAAGATGGTCGGCCCGACCGGCGTCGGCGGTCTCTACGGCAAGCGCGAAATCCTCGAGGCGATGGAACCGTTCCAGTACGGCGGCGACATGATAAAGAAAGTCACCTTCGACGAGGCCAAGTGGAACGACCTGCCGTGGAAGTTCGAGGCCGGGACGCCCGTCATCGCGCAGGGCATCGGCTTCGCCGAAGCGGTCGAGTACCTCGAAGACGTGGGCATGGACGCGATTCGCCGCCACGAGGAGACGCTGGCGGAGTACGCCCTCGACCGGATGGCCGAGTTCGACGACATCGAAATCTACGGTCCGACCGACCCGACCGACCGCGGCGGACTCGTCGCGTTCAACCTCGACGGGGTCCACGCCCACGACCTCGCCTCCATCATGAACGACCACGCGGTCGCCATCCGGGCGGGCGACCACTGCACCCAACCGCTCCACGACAAACTCGGCGTCGCGGCCTCCGCGCGGGCGTCGTTCTACCTCTACAACACCACCGACGAAATCGACGAACTGATGGAGGCCATCGACAGCGCGCGGCAGTTGTTCGCCTAATCCGACTCCTTTTTCCGGCTCTCCTGTGTTTCGGATGATATGAGACGGGAGGTGCGTGAACGCGCCGAGACGTACTTCGACAGCGTCTCGGCGAGCGAATCGAGCCGAGGCTCGTCAGAGCGAAGCTCTGACGGCGTCTCGCCCGCCCACGACTGGCATCACGTCGAGCGCGTGGCCCGAATCGCCGAGACGCTCACCGAGGAGTACGACGCGGACGAGGACGTGCTGTTCGCGGCGGTCTGGCTCCACGACATCGGCCGAGCGAGGGAGGACCGCGGCGAAATCGACGACCACGCCGAGTGGGGCGCGCGGGAGGCGGGCGAAATCCTCCGGGACCTCGGCGCGGACGCCGAGACCGTCGAGGCGGTCCAGCACTGCGTCCGGGCGCACCGCTACTCCAACGACGTGGAACCCGAGACCCGCGAGGCCGAGATTCTCTCCGACGCAGACAACCTCGACGCGCTCGGCGCGGTCGGAATCGCCCGGTGTTTCTCCTACGGCGGCGAACTCGGCAGTCCGATACACGACCCCGACCTGCCGCCGGAGGCGGACGACAGCCCGGTCGGCGAGACGCAGTTCAACCACCTCCACAAGAAAGTCCTCGCGCTCCCCGAGCGAATGTACACAGAGGCGGGCCGGGAAGTCGCCGAGGAGCGCCGGGCGTACGTTGCCGAGTTCGCCGAGCGATTCGAGCGTGAAGTCGCGGGGGATGCCTAAACGGTGACAGACGAGCGGTGACGGTGTACGAACGACGATATAAGCGACGTACAGGTGTCGATTTCCTATTCAGGAGTGTTCTCTCGACCGATATACTCGCTCAGTTATCCGGAAGTAACTTCGTGTGATGAATCGACAGCGAACCGTTCGGTTCGAACTCCGTATGACTACTGAGGCTGACATCTTCTTCGTCTGGCCGGACCTGTCCGACGAGCGTGGCGGTCATCTGCTCACTGAAGCGTGGTTCAGAAATCACTGTCTCGTCTCGTAATTCGTCGCCTTCGTTGAATTTGAGGACCATCCGCGTCGGTTCGAGGTCGTCGGTCGCTCCTGTAAGCTCCGTCCTGACCCGGATTCGTATTTCGGAGTCGGCCCACTCTTTGACGGTCGCTTCGAACGTCTGATTGACCGACTCCGGGAGGCTCGCGCGTACCTTCTGTGGCGGCCGTTGCGTCGGTCGGGATTCGGGCGACTTGGAGAGCCTGCCGAGGCACCCTCCGACACCGATTAAACTGTTTCCAAGTACCGAGCAGACGAACGTTCGTCTGGAGGGCATCATGTCGGTCCGACGTTTCGGCTCGTCGGACAATTATCTTACTTCGTGTCAAACTGCCACTAATATGTCGGGGCGAGGAAGACCATCCGGCCCGTTCGTCCGGAACCGGCCGCTTTTTGCCAGTTCCGTCACACACTCCGGACATGGTAGACTGGACTATCGCGTCCCTGATGGCGATTCACGTACTGATGGCCGTCCTCTGGACCGGCGGCTACCTCGTGACCGGGATGCTCGTCCTGCCCGCGGCCCGGCGAAACGACGCGCCCGGGTTCGCGCTGGACGTGCTGGACTCGCTGAAGTGGTTCGCGCTCGGCGGCATCGTGGTGATGGGCGCGTCGGGCGGCGGCGCGCTCTGGTACCTGTACGACAACGAACTCCCCGAGGGGCTTCGCGGGACCGCCCTTATCGCCATGATGACGCTCTACGGCGTCTTCGCGCTGACGAGCGTCTGGTCGTGGTACGAGACCAAGAGCGCCCGCGAGGCGAACGTCCGCGAACTCCCGACTCGACTGAAGATGGCGTTCCGGACGAACTCGCTGGTCGCCACCCTGCTCGTGGTGGACGCCGCGCTCATCAACTACGTGGTGTAGTCGCGCAATTGCGTCTGCGCAACCCTTTTACGCCGTACTCACCTATCTGCGTTCAACAATGGGCATGGGCTCGGACATGTATCGCCAGCAGATTCTCGACCACTACAAGAACCCGCGTAACTACGGGGAACTGGAAGAGAAGACGTTCTCTCACGCTGGCGAGAACCCGATGTGTGGCGACGAAATCACGATAGACGTACAACTCGACGAGGACGACGAGGTCATCGAGCGAGTCGCGTTCCGCGGCGACGGCTGCGCCATCAGTCAGGCCAGCGCGAGCATGCTGAGCAAGGAGCTGAAGGGCATGTCCGTCGCGGAGATGCAGGAACTCGACCGCGACGACGTCATCGACCTACTCGGGGTGGACATCAGCCCGATGCGGGTCAAGTGTGCGGTCCTCGCAGAGAAGGTCGTGCAGGACGGTGCGGAGATTTACGAGGGCGAGAAGGACCTCGACAAGACGACGACCGAAGACGACGACGAGTAACTCGGCGGTTCCGTTTTTCACCGCGAGCGAACGTAGCGATTCGTCTGTTCCCGTGAGCGACGCCATTCTGCGATTCTATACGCCCGAACCATCGGGGACCGGTCACGCGAGGTCGTAGTACTCCTCGAACACCTCGACGGTCGCCTTGAACAGCGCGAGGATGATGGGGCCGACGAAGATACCGATAGCCCCGAGGAAGTACGCCGCACCGAACACGCCGAGGAGGACGACCCCGGAGTGAAGCGACGACTCCTTGTCGATGACGAGCGCTCGCAGGTAGTCGTCGGTAATCGCGACGACCGTCATCCCGTAGACGACCAGCAGAGCGGCGGCGAGCGGTCGCCCCTCCACGACGAGATAGATGGTCGCACCGCCCATGACCGGAGCGACGCCGACTATCGGGACCATCGCCAGAAACATCATCACGACCGTCCAGAAGGCGGCGTCGGGGACTCCGAGCGCGAAGAGACCGAGTCCGGAGACGAACCCCTGTAGAGAGGCGACGAAGACGTGGCCCTTCAGGACCGCCCACGTCACTTCCTCGGCCGCGCCGTAGAGTCGGTTCTGCACGTCTTCCGGAAGCGGTGTGACGTCTTTGGCCCAGCGAACGAGGGTATCACCGTCTTTGAGCAGGTAGTAGAGCAGGAATAGGAACAGGAGAACGCCGAGGAAGACATGGACGCCGGTACTCGCCAGACTGGAACTCCGCTCGGCGACCATCGACCCGAGACTCTCGATGAACCCACTGACTTGGGGTCCGATTTGAACGCCGAAGGTTCGCTCGACGAATCGCTCGGCCGACTGAAACGTGGGGAGTTCGCTCAGACTCGTCGGCACGTCGCCGACGCCTTCCAACGCGGCCCGAATCAGGAACGCGGCCGGTCCAACGAAGAGGACGACCGTCACGGCGACGAGCAAGAGTGCGGAGACCCGCTCCCCGATTTCCGGTGCTAACCGCCGCTGGGCCGGTGTGAGTACGAACGCCACTAGCATCGCCGCGAGGAGATAATCGAGGAACGGCCTGACGACGAGTATCGAGAGAACCGCGAGAGTGCCGACTAGAACGACTGCGAACGCGGTTCGGGCCTTCATGTATCTCCATAGATGTGACTGGTGCGTAAAGGCAGACGGGCCGACTCGACAGCTAGGGTCGTGTGCGTACGCTTCGACCGACCAGTCTCGGCCATCTGTCACGCCGACCGAGTATCTACGACGAGAGAAGCGAAGAGTAGAAAACGAATACCGCCTTACTCGGGCTTCAGACCGCCGTCTTCCACGCGCATGACGGCCTCGCCGTCGGCGAGATTCGGCGCGTCCACGAGGCGGACGATACGCTTGTCGCCTTTCGATTTCCGGAGATAGATGCGGAACGTGGACTTGTGACCGAGGATGTTCCCGCCGATGGGCTGGGTCGGGTCGCCGAAGAACGAGTCGGGGTTCGACGCGACCTGATTCGTCACGACCACCGCGGTGTTGTGGAGGTTACCCACCTTGTCGAGGTCGTGGAGGTGCTTGTTGAGTTTCTGCTGGCGCTCGGCGAGTTCGCCACGGCCGACGTACTCCGCGCGGAAGTGGGCCGTCAGCGAGTCCACGCAGAGCAGGCGGACGGGATACTCGTCGTCTTGGGTCTCGTTGGCGAGTTCCTCAGCCTTCTCGGCAAGGAGCATCTGGTGGTTGGAGTTGAACGCCTTCGCGACGTGAATCTTATCGAGGAAGTCCTCGACGAGTTCCTCCATCGCCTCGTCGTCGTCGGGCGTGCCCTCGATTTCGCGCTCGTCCATCGCGGCCTGAATCGCCTCGTCCGGGAGACCCCGAACCATGTCGTCGATACGCTCGGGTCGGAACGTGTCCTCGCTGTCCACGAACATGGCGCTCCCGCCGAGACCGCCGTGTTCGCGCGGGAGTTGGACGTTGACCGCCAGCTGGTGGGTGACCTGCGACTTCCCGGCACCGAACTCGCCGTACACTTCGGTGATGGACTGGGTCTCGACGCCGCCACCCAGGAGGTCGTCCACCTCGTCGATTTTCCACTTGAGCTTACCGATTTTCTCGCGGCGTTCCAGCACGGCCGCGCCGGTCTCGAACCCGCCCACGTCGCGGCCTCGCGGGCCGCCTGAACGATGTCGGAGGCGGTCGAGTCGCCGACGTCGGCGGTGTTCGAGAGTTCGCTAGGGGCCGCGACCGCGAGGCCCTCGTAGGAGTCGAAGCCTGCGTCTCGGAGCTTTTCCGCCGTCGCCGGACCGACGCCCGGCAGTTCTTCGAGGTCTACGTCTGCTGCCATCGTACACTTCGCTTGTGCTCCCCATCATATAAACCCCCGCTAACACCATAGTGAAAGTGAAAATGGCAGACGTGACCGGGATGGACGAATACGCTTATCGGGATTTAAAAAGGATAATCGCGAGTCGAACGACATCAGCGAGTCCGTCGGGAACGCGTCTCACGAGGTCAGTTCCGTCTCTCCGAACTCACTAGAGGTCGGCGTCTTGGAACCGCCAGTACCCCGCGACGACCGGTACGACGCCCCACGCGACCAACACGACCGCCGAGAACCAGTCTTCGAGGTAGAACGGAACGTCGCCGGCGAGACGGTTGGCGAGTGCGAGTTGCTCGGGCGTGGCGGTGGCCGGGACGTCTTCGAGGGGGAACTGGGGAACCTCGCTCACCCGCCGGTCGAGGGCCGCGCCGGCGAGGACGCGGTACGCTTCGAGCGGGTTGAGGCGCTTCAGGAGGAAGTACCACGGTTCGGCGCGGAGACCGGGGACCGAGCCGGTAACCGCGTAGTAGGCCCCGACGGCCACCGGTTTCCAGAAGAACACCATCCCGACGAACGACCCGATGGTGAGCGTCATCGCCCGGCCCCGGGTCGCCGCCGCGGCGGACCCGCCGACGGCCACTCCCGTGAACGTCAGACCGACCAGTACGCCGGCGGCGACGAACCCCGCGAACGTCGCGGCGTCGGGGGCACCGTACAGTACCACGACGAGGACGCTGGCCGCGGCGAACCCGACCGCTAGCGCCGTGCCGGTGACAAGTCCTCGCCCGGCGAGCTTCCCCACCACCACGTCGAACCGGGAGAACGGGTAGCTCAGCAACACCCGCAGGCTCCCCGACCGGCGCTCGCCGACCACGGACATGTAGCCCGCGACCAGTGCGATACCCGGGACGAACAGTTGCGCCAGCATCGCCACCCCCGTCAGCGCCATCGCGGCGTCGACGGTCACGGGGTCCGGAAAGAGCTGTTCGGCCGAGAGCAGCGACATCACGAGGAAGGCCACGAAGACCGCGATGATTCCCCAGAGAAGCTTCGAGCGCACGGCGTCCTCGAAGTCCTTGCGGGCCACGTCCGCCCAAGTCGCCGTCACGCCGACACCCCCTTCACGGTGACCGGTTCCTCGTCCCCAGTGTCGGGACCGCCGTCCGTCGTGTACGCCGCGAACACGTCTTCGAGGGACGCCGCCTCCGAGTCCACGTCGAGTATCTCGACGCCGGCGTTCGCGAGTCGCGTGACGACCCGCGCTTTCGCACGCGAGTCCGAACACTCGACGCGGAGGATACCGTCCGCCGACGCCGCCGACTCGACGCCCGTGATGTCGGTCACGTCGAACTCGACGGGTTCAGTCACGCGTAGGCGAAGTTCGGAACCGGCACCGACGGTCCGCCGAAGCCCTTCGACGGTATCGACGGCGACCAGTTCGCCGTCGTCGAGGATTCCCACGCGGTCGCAGACCGCCTCGACCTGTCCGAGGACGTGGCTGGAGAAGAACACCGTCGTTCCGCGCGCGGCCTCCTCGCGGACGAGTTCCCGCATCCGCCGGATGCCGTTGGGGTCCAACCCGGCGGACGGTTCGTCGAGGACGAGCAGGTCTGGGTCGCCGACCAGCGCCATCCCGAGCGCGAGTCGCTGTCGCATGCCCTTCGAGTAGTCGCCGACCGACCGAGCGGCGTCGTCCCGGTCCAGTCCGACCCGGTCGAGAACCGCGTCGGGGTCGTCGGCGGCGTCCTTCCACTCGGTCGCGAATTCGAGGTGGCGGCGTCCCGAGAGGCGGTCGTAGAGACCGAACCCCTCCGGGAGGACGCCGACGCGTTTCCGCAGTTCCTCGGACTCCGCGCGAACGTCCATACCGAGTACCGTCGCGGTCCCCTCGGTGGGGCGCACGTAGTCCAGTAGCACGTCGATGGTCGTGGATTTGCCCGCGCCGTTCGGCCCGAGGAAGCCGAACACCTCGCCCTCCTCGACGCGCAGGTCGAGGTCGTCGACGGCCACGACGCCTCCGTCGAACCGTTTAGTGAGTCCGTCCGTCTGGATGGCAATCATCGTCGTGGCCGTACTGCAAGCGTGACCAAGGACTGTTCTCCGGATATGCTGGGACGATTTATATCCCCCACGAGCGACAGAGGAAACGGTCGCTCCGGGATGAGGGACTGCGTGGCACCTCACGATTTATTGGCTCTCGGGATGTGGTACCGGATATCATGAAGGAGGCCCGCGTCACAATCGACGACTCGGAGTTCGATGCGATGGGAATCGCGCGACTCGTGTCGCTCTGTCGCGAAGCGGGACTTCGGAACGTCGAGGAACTCGTCTGCCGCGGAACCGGTGCCGTCGTGCAGGTGGAGGTGGAGACGCCGCTCGACGAAGCGCGACTCTCGTCGCTCGACTGCGTGGACCGGTGGGAGCGCGTCGCCGAACTGGCCGACACGCGGCTCTACGTCGTCGCGTTCACGGCACCGAAACTCCCCGAACGCCTCGCGGACACCGCGGACGACCTCGTCGGCACCTGCGACCCGGCGGTTACCGACCGCGGTGCGACCGTGTCGTTCGTGGGACCGCAGGAGGCGATAGCCGGTCTCGTCGAGGAGTACGAAACCGCCGGCGTCTCGCCCGACCTCAGAAAACTGGGGGCGTACGCCGGCGACGACCGACCGCTCGACGAGTTGACCGACCGCCAGCGCGAGGCGGTACGGACCGCCTACGAGATGGGGTACTACGAGGTGCCGCGAGAGGCGACGACCGAAGACGTCGCCGCCGAGTTCGGCGTCGATTCCTCGACGGTCGCCGAACATCTCCAGCGCGCCGAGCGAAATCTGTTGGGCCACCACCTGTAGCGCCGACTGGCCGGACGCCGGTCTCGTTCGGGGAGACGCCGCGTCACTCCCACGGGTGCCGACCGCGAGTGTTCGGGAGGAGAGCGTACCAGTACTCCTTGTTCTCCTCGATGTCGAGTTCGCCGTCGAGATTGCTCTCCAGTTTGAACTCGGCGCTGGAGTCGCGGTCGTTCGTCCCCTTCGGCACGAGGGGGTAGTACGCGCCTCGCCGGAACGAGTACACCCAGTAGGCGTACTGACCGTCGGCGGTTCCACCGCCTCCCGTTCGATGCGTCTGCGACGCATCGCCCTTCTCGAACGCGAAGAGGGCCGCGAGCAAACGCGACCCGTACCCCCGCTCCATCAGCGTGTCGGCGGCGAAGTTGAGACTGGTCACGAGGTCCTCGAAGTCGTCGTCCCGGAGGATGACCCACGAGTAGCCGTAGTCGTCGGTGTGGGCCTCGGTCTCGGTGCCGGTCTCCTCCGCGCCGACCTCCAGAATCTCGTGTACCTCCTCGACCGTGTCCGCGAAGTCCGCGCTATCGACCTCGGAGAAGCAGAGCGCGGCCTCGCCGACTGCCTCGTAGCCCAGTTCGGCCTCCATCGTGATGTAGGCGGTACTCATCCCGAACAGGTCGTCGGGGTCGGCCTTCCGGGTCGCGTCGGTCTCGGCGCGGATACCCAGCACTTCCCGCAGTCCGTCGAGCAGTCCCATGGCTACGCATACGGACTCCCCGATAAAAAGCCGTGTCTCCCGGTCGCGCCACGCCCTCGGTCGCGCCGAACGTGCGAGGAATCGCGCGACAATCCGACGTGGGGCGGCCCAGACCGTCTCAGTCGTTCGAGACGTGGAACACCACCTTGTAGAGGCGGCCGTCGTACCCGATGCGTTCGCCGGTCGTCTCCTCCGGAAGCGCGCTCCCGAAGACGCGTTCGAGGAGCGCGCGGTAGTCGGCCGAGAGGTCGCCCGACTCGGCGTACTCGCCGGACGTAGCCCTCTCGAAGATGGTTCGCTGACTCCCCGAGAGGTTCGTCCCGTCTAGCCAGACGCCGACGACCTCCTCGCGGACGAACTCGCGGAACGCGGTCGTGGAGTTCGCCACCTTCGTCGCCGCGTAGGTGAACTCCATCTCGGTGAGTCGGCGGCGTTCGACGGAGAGCCGCACGACCGAATCGCCGTACTCGACGTACTCGTACTTCGGTTCCGGCAGGAGTTCGCTCACCTCGGGGTCGCGGTTACGGAGGACGTAGAAATCGCGCTCTCGCCCGGCCGCGTCGTCCGGGTCGCCGCGACTCGTCGCCTTCTTCGCAACTTGACTCACCGCGTGGTCGTCCGCCCGAGGATACGCCGACAACTCGACGGCCTTCCGCTCGGCCGCCTCGCTCTCGGCGACCGCACCGCGGAGTATCGGCCGCTCGTGCGTCCGCCGCCCGGTCTCCTCGACGGTGACGCGATAGAACCGACCGCCGTACTCGACCAGCGTCCCGTCGTCGAAGACCGTGTAGCCGTACGTCCGCGGGTTCCCGTCGAGCGTCGCCGAGAAGACGCTCAGTGCCTCGTCCGATAGCCCTCCGGCTTGCGTCGCGAAGGCTACTCGAATCCCATCGTCACCGATGGGGTGCGCCTCCAGCGCGTAGCTCGTACCGCGCGCCTCGGTTTCCGCCCGAGGTCGGGTACACCCGGCGAACCACGGGACCGCGGCACCGACGCCAGCGACGAACCGCCGTCTGTTCATGCGAAAGAACGTTCGGAGAAACGACGAATAATTTCGGGTTCGACTCGACTACATCTCGCGTTCGAGTTGGCGAAGTCGCTCGACCCGCTTCTCCGTGCTCGGGTGCGTGCTGAACACCTTGCCGATGAAGTCGCTCTTGATGGGGATGATGAAGAAGGCGTTCATCTCGGACTGCTCGCGGAAGTCGTCCTTCGGAACCTTCTCCATCCCGCTGTCGATGGTCATCAGCGCCGAGGCCAGCGCCGAGGGCTTGCCCGTGATGGTCGCGCCCCCGCGGTCGGCCGCGAACTCGCGGTAGCGCGAGAGCGCCCTGATGAGCAGGAAGCTGATTATCCAGACCACCAGCGACGCCGCGATAGCGACCCAGACCTGCGGTTGGCCCTTCTCGCGGTTCCCGCCGCCGAACCACCAGCCCCACCGGACGACGAGGAAGGCGATGGTCGAGAGGAACGACGCGATGGTCATCACCATCACGTCGCGGTTCTTGACGTGGGCGAGTTCGTGGGCCAGCACGCCCTCCAACTCGTCTTGGTCGAGCGTCTTCATCAGGCCGGTCGTCACCGCGACGGCGGAGTTCTTCTGGGAGCGCCCGGTGGCGAACGCGTTCGGGACTCTGCTGTCCACGACCGCCACCTTCGGTTTCGGCAGGTCGGCCTGCTGGGAGAGGCGGCCCAGCGTCCGATGGAGTTCGGGATACTCGTCCTCGCTGACCTGCTTCGCGCCCATGCTCCACAGCGCGAGTTTGTCGCTGAAGAAGAACTGGGCGATGGAGAAACTACCCAGTAGTGCGACCGCGAGGAAGATGTTGTTGAAGTACAACAACAGGCCGCCGACGAAGGCCACGTACAGCGCGAACAGCAGGAACATCGTGAGGGCCATCCGTCCCCGGAGTCCCCAGTCTGCTTTCCACTTCATGTGCGACCATAGGGTTTCACCCCGTTTAAACGTTCGTCGGCCGCCCGCGGTCGCTCCGCGCCGACACCGGCGGGCGGTTCGAGCGCCGCTAAATCTACTTGGTCCTCCCCGTGTCAGTTCTCGACGATGTCTCATCAGTCTCCGGACCCCGTCCGTCGCATCGGGGTCGCCACCGGACTCACCGTCCTCGGAGTCGTTCTCAGTGTTCTGTTGTCGATTCCGGCGCTCGCCGTCTCGCTGAACGCGCTCGCGCAGTTCGGCGTCGCGCTCGTCCTCTCGGAACTGGGGTTCGTCGCGGCCGCACTGCTGTTCCTCCGAGTCACCGACCGCGACATCGACTCGCTCCGCATTCGGGTTCCGACTCCGAGCGCGCTCGGGGTCGTCGTCGCGGGAACGGTCGCGCTCTTCGTCTATCGATTGGTCGCCATTCTGGCCGCGCAGGCCGTCGGTCTCCCGCTCGCGGGCAACTCCGTCACGCAACTCGCCGAACAGGGCGTCCTGAACACCCTGCTCCTGCTGGTCCCGCTGTCCGTCCTCGTCGTCGGCCCGGCCGAGGAACTCCTCTTTCGCGGGGTCATCCAGTCGTACCTCGACGGCGCGTTCTCGCGCGGGGCCGCCGTCGTCCTCGCCAGCGTCTTATTCGCGCTGGTCCACCTGCCGACGACGTGGGTCGCTACCCCTGACCTGCTCGCGGTCGGCGTGACGCTGACTATCCTGTTCGGTCTCTCGATTCTGCTCGGGTATCTCTACGTCTGGACCGACAATCTGGTCGTGCCCATTCTGGTTCACGGTCTCTACGACGCCCTGCTGTTCGGACTGGCGTACGTGGTGTTGTCGTCGGACGCGGTTTCGGAGGGCGGTTCGATGGTGGCCCTGAACGTTTAGGTCCGTCTGGTCCTACCTCTGTCCGTGTCGAAGCAAGTTATCGTCACTGGCGGTCTGGGACGCTCCGGTCGCTGGATAGCCGACCACCTCGCCGACGAGGGCTGGCAGGTCGTCTGCGTTGACCAGCACCACCCCGGGTGGGAGATAGACGCCCGCGAGAATCTGGACTTCCGGGCCGCGGACCTCACCGACCGCGGGCAGGCCCTCGACTTACTTGCCGACCTCGACCCCGACGCGGTGGTCCACTGGGCCGCGCTCCCCTCGCCGACGCGCCACGCCGGGGGTCGCGTCTTCGAGACGAACGTACTGGCGACGTACAACGTCCTCGTGGGCGCGGTCGGGCGGGCGCACGCGTCGCGTGGGCCTCCAGCGAGAGCGCTTACGGCTACGCCTTCGCCGAGGAGAAGCGCCCGCCGGACCGACTGCCAATCCGGGAGGCCCACGCCCTCCGGCCGGAGGACCCCTACGGCACCTCGAAGGTCGTCGGTGAGGAGGTCGGCAAGATGGTGGCGCGCCGGTTCGGCGTCTCCGTGGCCGCCATCCGACCGTCGTGGATACAGTACCCCGGCGAGTACGAGTGCGTGGACGCCCGCGAGGACCTCGCTGCGGGCGCGGGTAACTTCTGGTCCTACGTGGACGTGCGCGACGTGGCGACTATCGTGGCGGCGGCGCTGGAGGCGGACTTCTCCGGACACGAACCCTTCCACGCCGCCGCGGCGGACAACTACCTGACGACGCCCATCGAGGACGCGCTCCGGGAGTTCTTCGGCGAACTACCCGACGACTGCAACGTCTCGGGCGACGATGCGGCGCTCTCAGTGGGGAAAGCCGATGAAGTGCTGGACTGGGAACCGGACCACTCGTGGCGCGATGCGGCCGACGAGGCGGTCGAAGGGCCGGAGTTGGTGCGTCGGGAGTGAGTCCGGTCGCCCCCATCGTCGGCGTCGGCCGAACGCTCGTCCCACTCCCAACGCGGCATTACCTCGCGGTAGCGACGTGATTGGTTCCGCGTCGGTACCGTTACCGACGAATACCGAGTCGCCGGACAGTTCACTCCGGACCGCTCAGTGGCGGTTCCGATTTCGGCAACTCGGGCCGCGGTGGGTGAGTAACGACACCTGACGCTTCGTTTTCGACAGACTGAACCACGCTCGACCAGCGCGGTAGTCGTGAAAGCATGGGACGAATCGTACGGTCGGAGAGTATTCGCTTACCGAATGGGGGAACTTGGCGATTACGACCGCGTAACCTCGATGTGACGAAATGAGATATAATTATCCTCCCGAACGATGGTCGTGATTGAACTACCCCAGAGTGTGCCATGATATCATGGCACAAGATTGGGCGCCATCCACGACAGCATCCCGACGCACGGTCCTCGAACTCCTCGGCGCGGCGGTAGCGACGACAGGGAGCGTCGGCGCGGCGGCCGCGCGCGACCAGTCAGCGAGCGGTACGCTGGAGAAGGTCGGTCACTCGCTGCTCTCGAACGTCGAAGGGGGATACACCGAGGCCGCCATTCGAGACGACGGTCGGTTCGGTCTCACGGGGAGTTTCTTGGGGAGCGGGGGGAGTTACCTCGTCGACCTCGAAGACCCGAGCGACCCGACGGAAGTCCACCGACTCCCGTCGTCGCCGCTGGTCAGGAACGCCGACGTGAAGTTCGACAGTCGAGACGGACTCTACTACCGGTCGGAGGAACCGAACAGGGGCGACGTGACGGTGGACGGCGTCGCCGTTATCGACTACGGGTTCGCCGAAGGGTCCCCCGAAGAGCCGGTCTTCCTCTCGCAACTCAACGCCGGGCCGACGCACAACCTCTTCCCGCACCCGAACGCGCCGGTCGTGTACACAGTGAACGCCCATCACGGCGAGTTCGGCTTGGACGTCTTCGACGTCAGCGACCCCGCCAACCCGGAGAAAGTACGGGTGGCCGGACCGCCGGGCGAACTTCACGACGTCGTCGTCGACCCGGAGAACGAACACATGCACGCGGCGTACATCGGCGGGGAGACGCGAGGCTACGTCATCCTCGACGTGAGCGACCCACTGAAGCCCGCGGAAATCGGCCGGTTCAGCTACGAGAGGAAGCCGACGTACAGCGACGCGGGAATCGTCGGGTTCGAGAACTGCCACTTCGCGGACTACGACCCCGAGCGGGGAATCGGAATCGTGGGCGACGAGATGGCGTACGGCATCCCCGGCGGAAAGCACTTCTTCGACATCGGCTGGAAGGACGGGTCGCCGAGCGACCCGAGACACGTCGGGTTCACCCGGTCGCCAAACGCCGAAATGATGAACCCCGACCCCGACGAGGACGGCGAGGTCGAGGGATGGGAGTCCTACGACTGGACGACGCACAACCACGACGTGGTGCCGAGGGGCGACCGGTCGCTGCTCGTCAGCGGCGACTACCTCGAAGGGATGGTCCTCTACGACGTGACGGACCCGACGAACCCGACGCCCGTGGACCGGTACGCCACGGACGACATGGCCGACCAAGCCGAAGGGCCGATATTCGGCGTGGGGGGCGCGCCGTTCTGCTGGGGCGGTAACTACAACCGGGAGCGCGACCTCGTGTTCGCCAGCGACATGGTCACGGGCGTGTACACGTTCCGGGTCAACGCGTAGTCCCGCGCACCGACGACCGAACTCCGGCCCCGGCGGTTTTCCTGTCGGCGACCGACCACCCTCTATGAGTCGGCCCGACCGCGGAAGCGGTCTCCTCCTCGGCGCGGGGGCGTTCGGTTTCGGACTCGGCGCGCTCCTCGACGTGGTGGTCTTCCACCTGATTCTCCAGTGGCATCACCTGCTCTCGGACCGCATTCGGACGACGACTCTGGACGGTCTGCGGGCGAACATCTACTACGACGGCCTGTTCTCGCTGGCCATGGTCGGCGTGCTGCTGGTCGGCGCGGGCCTGCTGTGGCGGGCGCTGAATCGGTCGGCGGAGTCGCGCTCGGCGGTGCGAGCGTTCGGCGGTGTCCTCGTCGGTACCGGAGTGTTCAACGTCTTCGACGGAATCGTGGACCACTACGTGCTGAACATCCACGACGCGGTCCACGGGACGCAGGCGTTCAATCCCCACTGGGTCGGTGCGAGTCTGCTGCTCCTCGGGGCGGGTATTCTGGTCGTGACGAGGTAGCACCAGTCGTCGCTCTCTTCGTCCAGACCCCGAAATCGACATGCAGTCGGATTGGCAGGGGGACTCACTGCACGTCGGAGCGGGGAGTCCGGGTCGAAACGTACCCCTTCGCGGTGTTACGATTCGTGGAGACGTCTGTACAGTTCCGTCGGCAAGATTAGGACGCGAGGCGGTCCAGTTTCACCGCGGACGGGGAACATCGTCACGTTACCGACTTCGACTGCTCCGAGCACGTTCATCGTCGAGAGGTCGTAGCAGCGGTCCGAGTCGCCGACGCGATACATCTCACTCGTCACATCTACGGACCCCGAAAGTGGGACGAGTATCGAAAGGACGGCGTCGGCTACCTTGAGAAGTATCGGAACGAGAATCACCGCCGTTCCGAGGATGTGGTCCGGAACGTATGCAATCGAAGCTGCAGCGAACCACGCTCCCAGTACCACTGCCGCCGAGAGTCGGCCGATATCGATAGAATCGAATACACGCTTTCCATCGACTCCCATCACTGTGACGACCTGTCCAAGCGAACGTTTCCCGCCGAACATGTAGACTGTCAGCACGATACCGACGATACCGAGCGACGAAACGCCGGACAGCACGACGTACCGCCACGACTCGGAAACGAGGCGGTCTGACGACGGTGAGAGTAGGAGTAGTGGGACGTTCGAGAGGACGAACACGAGGAAGCCATACACTCCACCGAACTTTGCGTACGCGAACGCCCGAAGCGGTCGCCACGAATCGAAGTCGACTCGCCAACTGACGAGTCCCGGTCTCACGTTCTCGTTCGGTTCCATCGGTATCGCTGTCAGTCGAGACACACTCGACGAGGAGGGAGAATCTTGTGGTCGCTCGTGGAGTCGAGTTCTCAGACGAACGGTGGCGTCCACGATGTACTTGTCGATGCACTGAACGACAGTTCCGCAGTCCATGAAGTTCTAGAAGTCATCGCCACAGACGTGGGAGATACAGCTGAAACACGCCGCGTAATCTGCCCATCCGGCGAGTTCACCCGATTTACAAGCAAGTCTGCAGTAACTACAAGCGCTAGGGAACGCGAGGTCCGCAGCACACGCGCCGAAACTGACGAGACACTCTTCCTTGACGCCTTCGGGATGATAACCAGTACGGACTCGCCATCCGCTTCTTCAGACTTAAACCCTCGAAACCCCTACCTCCCTCCATGACTACCGAGGCCCGCGAGTTCTGTCCGAACTGCGGGGACCCCATCGAGAACGACCCCGCCGAGCGGACGCCCCTCCCCGACGCGACTGGCAAACGCGGCAGGGAACAGAAGCTCTGCGATTCGTGCTACTTCGACCGATTCGACCTCGTGGACGCGCCCGAGCGCATCGAGGTCCGCGTCTGCTCGCAGTGCGGTGCGGTCCACCGCGGCAACCGCTGGGTGGACGTTGACGCCCGCGACTACACCGACATCGCCATCGAGGAGGTCAGCGAGGCGCTGGGCGTCCACCTCGACGCCCACGACGTGTCGTGGCAGGTGGACCCCGAGCAGGTGGACCAGAACACGATTCGGATGCACTGTCACTTCTCGGGCATCGTCCGGGACACGTTCGTCGAGGAGGACGTGGTCGTCCCCGTGAAGATTTCGCGCCAGACCTGCGACCGGTGCGGGCGAATCGCCGGGGACTACTACGCCAGCATCGTGCAGGTCCGCGCGGTGGACCGCACCCCCACCGCCGAGGAGATAGAGCGCGCCGAGGAGATAGCCAACGAAATCGTCGCCGAGATGGAGGCGACGGGCGACCGGAACGCCTTCGTCACGGAGGTCAGCGAGACCGACGATGGCGTGAACCTCAAGGTCTCGACCAACAAGATAGGCATGAAGATATCCCAGAAGATAGTCGAGGAGTTCGGCGGTAGCTTCTCGGACTCCGAGACGCTCGTGACCGAGGACGAGGACGGCGAAGAGGTGTACCGCGTGACCTACGCCATCCGCCTCCCGCCGTACTCGCCCGGCGAAATCATCGACCCCGAGGACGGCGACGGTCCGGTCCTCGTCCGGAGCGTCCGCGGGAACCTGAAGGGGACGCGACTCACCACCGGCGAGGACTACGAGGCCCGCTTCGAGGACGGCGACGCGCCCGAGGCCCGGCGACTCGGCCGCATCGACGACGCCGAGGAGACGACGCTCGTCGCGGTCGAGGACGAGCGCGCGGTGCAGGTGCTAGACCCCGAGACGTACCGGACCAAGACCATCGCCCGCCCCGACTTCGTGGACGCCGACGCCGAGACGGTGCCGGTGCTGAAGAGTCGCGCTGGTCTCCACGTCGTGCCAGAACGAGACGAGGAGTAGGAGCGATGACGAGTCACCCCGACCTCGCCGCGGTCGTCCCCAAACCGGAGAGCGAGGCGACCATCGCGGCCTTGCAGGACGAAGGCGTCTACGACCCGACCCGGAAGGTCCGGGAGTTCGACGCAGAGACCGTCGCGCTTCCGGTGACCGACCCGCCACAGCAAACGTCGGTGCTGAAGGTGGTCGAACAGGTGGACCCCGAGCGCAGGCTGCCGGACCTCGACGCCCACCTCCGCGAGCGCGGGTGGTCCGAGGCGGAGATAGCGCGCGCCCCGGGGTCGTGGGCGGTCGTCGGCAGCGTCGTCCTCGTCACCTTCGGCGACGCCGACGACCCCGACGGAGCGGAGGGCATCGACCGCGAGGAAGTCGGCGAGGCCCTGCTGGACCTCCACGGCGAGGCCGACACGGTGCTGGCCCACCAGGGCGTCTCGGGCGAGCACCGCGAACCCTCCGTCTCGGTCGTGGCGGGCGCGGGCGACACCGAGACGGTCCACACCGAACACGGCACGCGGTACGCGCTGGACTTCGCCGAAGTGATGTTCTCGCCCGGCAACAAGGCCGAGCGCGCACGGATGGGCGAGGTAGTCGAACCCGGCGAACGCGTCTTCGACATGTTCGCCGGCATCGGCTACTTCACCCTGCCGATGGCCCGCGCCGGGGCCGACGTGACCGCGGCCGAGCGCAACCCCGCGGCGTTCCGGTTCCTCGTGGAGAACGCGATGCTCAACGACGTGTCCGACCGCGTCTCGGCGTTCCGCGCGGACTGCCGCGACGTGGCGGTGGACCCGCCCGCCGACCGCGTCGTGATGGGCTACTACGAGGCTTCCGAGCCACGCTCGGAAGACAGTCGGGCTTCGCCCGACGCTTCCTACGAATATCTCGACTCGGCGCTCGCGGCGCTGCGGCCCGGCGGCGTGGTCCACATGCACGAGGCGACGCCGGAGGACCTGCTCTGGGACCGGCCGGTCTCCCGACTCCGGGACGCCGCCGCGGACGCCGGGCGCGAGGTCGAGGTTCTCGACCGCCGCAAGGTCAAGAGCCACAGCGAGGGCGTCTGGCACGTCGTCGTGGACGCCCGCATCGACTGACGCCACTCGTCACTGGTCTTTCGCCCCTCGTCTCTCCCGCCCTCGGTTCAGTCCCTACGTTTAAGATTCGGCGTTCTCACGTCCGGGTATGCCCAAGTGTCCGTCCTGCGACGCCGACGTGGCGAACCCGAACTACCGCCAACAGATGGTCGAACCCAAGTCGAACCGAGACGGCGTCACCGTGACCGCGACCACCGGCCAGCGCTACTGGATGGTGTTGTGCCCGAACTGCGACGCCGTCCTCGGGATTCTGGAGGACGACTGAGCTATCGAACTCTCCTTCGTCACGAGGCGGAGTCGTCCGTGACCCAAACCGTTATTTCGGTCCCACCGCTTGCGTCCCGTATGGACGACGACACGCGACAGAAACTGATTTCGCTGTTCTTCGTGTTGCTGATGCTCAGTTCGGGCGTCGCCTACACGATTTCGATTATCTGAGCGGCGTTCGGCGCGGAACGCCGTCCAGTCCACCGCACCGACTCCCCGATAGCGTCGCCAGCGGGCAGCGCGGTGGCTTTCGGGGTTCCGGACGAGCGACAGACTGCCTTCGAGAAGGAAGCCGTCACGCCGCGCTGCGCTCGGTCACCCCGAATCGAACCCGGCCGTGAGCGCCATCGTCTCTAACGCTCGGCAGCCGATTTACCGTGGTATCTAACCGCAAGGATTTATTAGATACCGAATCCGACAACCAACCGTGAAATTCGAACTACTGCCAACCATCCTGCGTTCGTTCGAAAGCACGGTGGAGGGAACGGTGTGAGTCGGCGGCGCACCGCTGGCATGTTCGTCCTGCTCGGTTTCCTGTGGGGAAGTTCGTTCGTCACCATCGACCTCGGACTCCGCTTTTTCCCGCCAGTCCTGTTCGCCGCGCTCCGGTACTACATCGCCGGCGCGGCGGTCTTCGGCGTGGCGCTACTGACGACCGACTACTGGCGACCCCGAACGAGGAACGACGCGGCAGTCGTCGCCGTCGTCGGGAGTCTCATGATAGGGGGCCACCACGCGTTCCTCTATCTCGGACAGCAGTACGTGTCGGGACCGGTCGCCGCGGTCGTCATCAGCCTCGGTCCCGTCCTGACCGCGGTCTTCGCGGGCGTCCTCCTCGGCGACCGACTGACGCGACTCGGCGTCGCGGGGTTCGTCCTCGGTATCCTCGGCGTCTCGCTCGTCGCCCGACCGAACCCCGACCAGTTGCTCTCTTCGGACGTGACGGGTATCGCCATCGTCTTCGTGGCGTCCGTGTGTTTCGCGCTCGGTGCCGTGCTCACCCGTCCGTTCGACTCGGGGCTTCCCGCTCGGAGCGTCCAAGCGTGGGGGATGCTGGTCGGCGCGCCCCTGCTCCACGCCGTCAGCGTCGCCCGCGGCGAAACGTTCGCCGCCATCGAGTGGACGCCGGCGGCGACCGCCTCGCTCGCCTACCTCGCGCTGGTGGCCGGTGCCGCCGCCTTCCTCATTTACTTCGCGCTCTTGGACCGACTCGGGCCGACCGAGATAAACCTCATCGGCTACCTCGAACCCGTCGCGGCGACGCTCATCAGTTGGGTGGTGCTCGGCGAACTCGTCGACCCGCTGACCGCGGCGGGACTCGTCACCATCTTCGTCGGGTTCGCCTGCATCAAACGCCGCGCGCTGTCGGACCTCGCGGCGTCGGTTCCGTAACTACGAGATGGTCTCCATCGGGAGTGTGCGTCAACTTCGCCCCTCGCGGCCCTCTCAATCTCCTCAAAACTTCCTCTTCTGTCCTCACCGCACCCTCCTCACTCTACGTCCCACACGTCCGCCATCGGACTCTTGCGCCCGGTCGAGGTGTCGTCAGACGAATCGTCGCCCGACGACGGTCCTCCAGACGAACTACTGTCCGACGACCCGTCGCCGGAGGACTGCCCGGTCGCGGTCCGTCCGTCCGCGGAGCGGGACCCCGAACCGGACCCGCCGCGAGACCCCGCCCCGCGACTCCGACCGCCACGAGTAGTGGTCGCACCCGCCCCGGCCGCCGACTGACTGGCGCTCCGCGGGTCGAACTCCGGCAGGTCCGGGCGACTCATCCGCTCGACCTGTTCGGTGAACCACGGCGGCGTGTCGCTCTCCGCGCGGTCGAACACCTGCAGCAGACTCGAATCGGCGAGGTAGGTCGCGCCGTAGTCGTCGGGCGACCGGACCACCCGGCCGCAGGCCTGAATCACCGTCCGGAGCGCGGCCCGGTAGTACCACGCCCACTGGCCCTCTTCGAGTCGGTGGGCGACTCGGGAGTCGTTGGTGTTGAGGAACGGGGCCTTGCAGATGACCTGCCAGCGCGCCAGGTCGCCTTTGAGGTCGAGGGCCTCCTCCATCTTGACCGAGAGGAACACCTCTTCGCCGTCGCTGGCCTTCCACGACTCCAGTTCTGCGTCCCGGTTCTCCTTGCCGTGAGTCCGGACTCGGTCGCCGACGCCGAACTCGTCGAGGCGGTCGGCGAGGCGCTCCTGAATCGCGTAGGAGTGGGCGTGAATGATTCCCTTCTCACCGCGGTGTTCCTGCATCACCCGAACGACGGTCCGGGCTATCTTCGGCAGGGTGTCGTCACGGTGTTCGTAGGTCATCTTCCCCTGCGTCACGTCGTAGAGCGGTCGATTCTCGACGGGGAAGGTGTGGCCCACGTCCACCAGCGCGACGTTCGCGGGGTCGAGTCCGACCTGCCGACAGAACGCCTGCTTGTTCAGAATCGTGGCCGAGAGGAGCGCGAACCTGTTCCCGCGGTCCCAGACGGTGTGGTTCAGGTAGCGCTCGGGGTTCATCGGCTTGATGGTAATCGCGCCGCCCTCCCCGTCGGGTTGGTCCACGACCCACGTCGTCGCGCTTTGGGAGTCGCGGTAGTCCTCAACGAACCAGTCTAACTCGCCGATGAGTTCCTGCAGTCGGTCGCGCTCGGCGACCTCCTCCGGACTCAGTTCCTGTTCGGCTATCAGGTCGTCCTTCCGGCGCTCGCAGACGTTCTGGAGTCGGTCGGCGTACTCCACGGCCCGGTCCACCCCGGTCATCTCGGGCACCTTCAGGTCGTCCCAGATGGGGACCGTCCGGGGGTTGAGGTCGATGGCGGCGTACATCTCGGCCCACTCGGCGAGTCCGTGGGCCTCGTCGATGACCACGCAGTCGCGCTTCCGGAACACCTCCGACCCGGCGGTCCGCATGAAGTACGCCAGCGTCATCGCCGCTATCTCCCGACTGCTGGCGATGGCCCGGTCCGAGAAGTAGGGACACCGGTGCTTGACCGAGCAGTCGTACCCCTTCTCCCGGGCGCAGGGCGCGCGGTTGACCGGCGTGTTCGTCTCGCCCGGCAGGATGCACGAGTAGTTGCGCTTGCCCCGGATTATCTTCAAACCGTCCAGCAGGTCGTCCTCGGCCACGTCGTCCAACTGGGACACCTGCGGCGTGGTGTAGTAGGCCCCGGTCGCGTCGCTCGGCGCGGCCTCGTCCGGCGTCCGAGCGCACCCGGCGATGGCCCTCGCCAGCAGCGACTTTCCGCTCCCCGTGGGGGCGCGGACCAGCACCACGTCGTTCCCGTCGGCGAAGGCGTCCCTGATATCTCCGAGGGCGTCGCGCTGGTTACCGCGGTAGGAAGGGGCGGGGAACTCGTCGAAAATCCGCTCGGGGTTCACTGTCCGAAGTCACGGCAGTGCGATAGATAAAGGCTATTGATTCGGGCGATTCGCGGTCGGTCGGAAGGCGCAGGCGGTCCGATGCGGCGACCTTACGACTCCCCGAGCGCCGCCACGTCCTCGGCGGTCGGGTCGTCGGGCAACCTGTCGATGCAGTCGAAACAGAGGAAGTGTTCGGTCCCGTCGCTGTCGAACTCCAGCGTCATCCCGCCGGTCGCGTCGTGTTCGAGGGTCCAGAGGTTGGCGATACCGCCCGCGATTTTGACCTGTTCGCCGCACCCCTCGCAGGGTTCCGTCGCCATGACTGCACCCAGCGTCCCCAGCGTGAAAGCCCTGCCGACGAGGCGCTCGGACCGCCATTACCGTCGAGTCGTTTCGAGAGGATTCCGAATCGTATTTATCCTAGTTCGTGGTGAGCGTGTGTATCGAAGTCGGCCCCGGCCGACGTTGGAGAGAACCAATGCACGACACAGAACCTTCCGTAGCGACCGCAGTCGAACCCGGGAACCACTCGCCGAACGCCTCGCGGGCGTTCTACGACCCGGACGGCGACGCGACGCTCGTTCAGACCGTGCTGGACGCGCTGGCCGACGCCTCGGAACGCCCGAGCGACGAAGTGACCGTCTGCCTCTACGACGTCGTCGACCCCGACGCGCTGAACGACCTCTTCCGGCCGACGCGAAACGGACCGTCCCGCGACACCGGCCGCGTCTCGTTCTGCGTCGAGGAGTTCACGGTGGACGTTCACGCCGACGGGCGCGTCTTCGTCCGCCGGACGAACTGACTCTCGTCGGCCGAATCGACCTCCTCGGCCGAACTGATTCCGATTCGGCGCGACGTCGTCCCGGAGCCATCGCCTCGCGCTACACCTCGTCGTCGGGGTCGTGCCTGTCGGCCATCCGTGCGGCCTCGGCGGCGTACCGCTCGCGGCGCTCGGGGTCCTCGACCGATTCGAGGCGGTCGGCCGCCACCTCGACCGCGGCGGTCGTCGGTTCCACCAGCACCCGCTTGGTGCGGTTCCGCCGGAGGTACCGCCCGCCGTCCGTCGTCGCGTAGGTGATGACGATGTTGTGTTCGTCGCGTGCGTACGTGCGCTCGACCATCCAGACCCGGACGGTCTCCTCGTCGGCGTCGCCGACCGTCTGCTCTCGCTCCATGGCCGACGGTTCCCGTTGGGGGCGTTTAGTCCCGGTCCCGAACCTGTCGGGTGCGTTCTCCCCGATACCTTATGCTACTCGCCCGCATACTCTCTCGCGACAGCTATGGAGGTGAACTGCGAGGAGTGCGCCGGTTGTTGCATCGACTGGCGGGCCGTCTCGGCCGCGCCGAGCGACCACGAGCGTCGGGGGCCTCGCGTTCCCCTCGACGACACCTACAACCTCGTCCCGCTGACTCGCGGGGACGCCCGCGCCTTCCTCGACGCCGGACTGGCCGACGCGCTGACGCCGCGACTCTGGCGCGACGAGTCGGGCGTCGAAATCGACGGCGTGTCGGTGTCGGCCATCCACGGCAAACCCGCGTTCTTCCTCGGACTCCGGAAGTCACCCAAGCCCGTGGGTCCGTTCGGGACCGACCCGACGTGGCTCCCGACCTGCGTCTTCCTCGACCCGACGACGCTCCAGTGTCGGATTCACGGCGAGGACACCTATCCGGAGGAGTGCGCCGACTACCCCGGCCACAATCTGAAGTTGGAACACGAGACCGAGTGCGAACGCGTCGAAGCGGCCTTCGGCGGGAATCGTCTCGTGGACGACGACGTGCCCGCGGACCTTCCGGGGTTCCTGCTCGGCCCGCAGGCCGTCGGGCAGAAGGTGTTCGTCTTCCCGGACCCCGAGCGACTGGAGGGCGTCGTCGCCCGCGCGGCAGCGGGCGAACTCACCGACGAGGACCGCGCGCTGTTCGTCGCGGCCGCGGTGTCCGCCGCGCCCGGAACGACGACGGTGAACCGGGACCGATTCGAGTCGGCGCTCGCGACGGCCCGCGAAGCCGACTCGTGGGCGGGCCGGGCGATTGACGACTGGGAGGACCGCGCCGCCGAAACCGGAACCGCGGCCCCCGACCCCGCGCTGGCCGACCGAGTCGAACGCGGCGCTCCCGAGACCCCCGGTTGGGACGACTGAATAGCAAAACCATCGAGGCGCCCGCCAAGATTCCCGATACGGTCGGTCGGCGCGTCGCGCAGAATCAGAGACCCCTACTTGCCGGACTTTATCTCCTCGAACTTGTCGAGTAGCGCCTCGGCGGAGTCGCCCGAGTCGTACTCCACGGAGCCGTGATACGTCGTTCGGTCGTCGTCCTCGCTCACGTCGACGGTGTTGTTCTTGCGTTCCCGGCGTTCGTGTTCGTCTTCGTCATAGGCACCCATTGACATGGCAACCACACGCAAGGAGTAAGCCTCGGCAGGTAATGAATGTAACGGATATTCACATTCTTTTCGATTCTCGAAAACAGGTCACAATCAGCGGACGACGATTCGAGTCGATTCGGGCGAGTCGAAGCCCTCACGCCGACCTCTGACCGCCTCCGCCTCGGAGCGAGTCGCTCTCTCGAAACTGACCTCTCACTCGCCGCGTACTGACGAGTCGTCCGTCACGTCGCTCGGCTTCTACGTAGTACGGCGAGGGTGCGTTCGGGAGACGCGTCGGCGATAACGGTGACACAAGAGGTAAATTGCTCGCGTGACAAGATTCTCCCGTGGCTAGTCCGCTCCGCTTTCGCCGCTCCACGGAGCGGTGGACTGACGAGAAGGTCGAACGTGACCTGTACGCCCCCCTAGACGAGAAGTTCGGCGCGAAACTGGTGACGCCCCACTACGTCGGACCGTCGGGGTACGAGACCCGACGCATAGAGATGGGCAACGGCGACCTCGCGCTGTTCCTCTGGAACGACGACGAGGCGTTCTGGCTCGGCAACACCGAGACGCCCTCCACCCTCTGGCGCACCGAGAAGTACACCTTCGAAGAGATTCCCTACTCGGTCGCTCGGTGGGCACAGCGCGAACTGCTCGCCGACCTCCGGACCGAAGACCCGTGGCTGGCCGACTACGGCCACCTCTCGTGGTTCTTCCTCCCGGTCCTCTTCTCGAAGGACGGCAGGCACTCGACGCGGACGTTCTTCCGAGACCACGCCGCGGGCTTTCCGGACGCGACCAGCGACGACGCGCTCGCGTTCTACGAGGCGTTCCTCCGGACGGGCGCGCTCGACGAGTATCGCTACGAGATGGCGTCGAAACTCGGCACCAGTCCGCAGGTCGACCCCGTGCGGATGGCGTCGGCGATGAGCGAGTTCACCGCCGCGAAGGTCCTCACCGACGCCGGGTACGACGTGACGCCCGAAATCGAGGTGACGACCGGCCACTCGCTCGACTTCCGGGCGGAACCGCCGGGCGGCGGCGAGTCCCCGCTGGTCGAAGTCACGCGGCCTCGGCCCCCGACGCGACGCCACGCGGACACGCCGGTCGCCGCGGTGCGCGAGACGGCCGAGACCAAGACCTCCGGCCAACTCCAGAAGCACGGCGGCGGCGCGGTGCTGTTCGTGGACTGCTCGGGGTTCCGCGAGGACGAGTGGGCCGCCGTCAAGGGCGAGAAACCGGAAGTGCGTCACCGGCCCGCGGTCGTCCTCCGCGCGCGCCCCTCCGGCACAGTCGAGGCCTACCGCAAGGGGTCGCTGCCGCTGGACCTCGACGGTGCCGTCGAGTGGGTGTGAGTCGGTCAGTCCTCCGTACGCCGAAGGTTTCGGCGAATCTGTTCTCGCGCGTCAGTCTGGGAGGGGTGGCCACGTCGTCGCCACCGTCTCTTGAACGAGTCGGGTCTGAGCGCGGCGCAGCCGCTCGGACGCCGAGGACGCGGAGATGTCCAGTTCCGCGGCGACGGCCTGTAGGGAGGCCCGCCGCGGAATCTCGAAGTACCCCAATTCGTAGGCCGTGCGGAGCGCCTCGTGCTGGCGGTCTGTCAACCCGTCCCCCGGCGGTTCGGGTTCGCCATCGCGAGTGAGACGGTGCAGTCGGAACCCGCTGTTGCGCCGCCAGAAGGACGAGAACTCGTCGAACGCCGCTCGGTCGGCGAACCACCCCGTCTGTCGCCACCCGTCGGTTTCGACCTCGATACGCTCGATGATGGCGTCGGCCGTGGCGAGCGCTTCGAGGTCCGCGAGGTCGTCGAGACGGTCGCCGAGTTGCTCCTCTAGGCTGAGTGCCGGGACTACCTGATACCGACGGGTGTCTCCAGCCTGTCCGATGCGGGTCCACTCTCCGACGTCGAACGCGTCGTCGAGGCCGTTCTCGACGGTGGTCGAGGAACCCCCGGTCGCGGTGACGAGGAACAACGGCCGAGGACCGTGGTTGAACTGCAGTTCGAGGGTCAACGACGCCTCCGGTGCCGCCGCCGCGACCTCGACGAGCGGGAGAGCGTCGCACGGGATTCCGAACTCGGCGAGGAGTGCCATACGTCGTCGTTCCCGCCGATGCCTTTGGGAGTATCGAAAGGCGCTCGTCCCGGTCGCCGCCGGTTCAGTGCCCACCTCATTTAAATGGCCGCACGGCTGAGAGAACGGTTTAGCCCGGTCGCTCCCGAACGAACGGAGACATGCAGACGACACGTTCCGCAGACGGCACAGAGGTAGTCTACGAACGACACGGCGACGGTCGGCCCCTCCTGTTACTCCACGGGGGAATGGCTCCACGGGAGTACTGGAACCCGGTCGTTCCCCACTTCGACGAGTACGCCGCCGTCGTCCCCCAGCGACCGGGGTTCGGGACCTGCCTCGACGACCGGGCCGAGACGAGCGCAGACGAGGTACTGGAGCGCGAGGTCGAGTACGTGCAGGCACTCGTCGACGACCTCGACGGCGTTCCGGTTCTGTTCGGCCACTCCTTCGGCGCGCTCACCGCGGTCGAAGCCGCGGCGGACGCGGGGGTGGAAGCGGTCGTCGCCTACGAACCCGCGGTCCTCCCCGAGAGCTACCGGGGACAGGCCGACCTCGCCGAACGCATGGCGGCGCTCGTCGAGGCGGGCGAACCTCGCGAGGCGGTGAAACGGTACGTCGAGCAGGTCCTCCATCCGGATGGCATCGACGACCTCGACGCGTGGTTGGCGGAGTGGCCGGTCTGGCCGGACTGCGTCGGTCTCGTCGAGGAAGTCGTCCGGATGAACCGTGCGGTCGAACGGTACGAACTTCCGGACCGCCTCGGCGTCGATGCACCTGCACTCGTACTATCTGGCACCCGCGGTCCCGACTTCCTGCGCGAAAGCGCTCGTGCGGTACACGAAGCGCTTCCACGCAGTCGCCTCGTCGAGTTCGATGGTATCAGTCACAGCGGTCCCGCGGAAGCGCCGGAACCGATATCGGCAGAAGTCCGTTCGTTCCTCCGTGCGTAGTCGGTTGCATCGTGCGCCGCGTTCGACGGAGGCGATTCCGACGCGTACACGTCGAGCGAACGTCGGCTTTCCGGGGCACTCGTAAGAGTCGTCCCGAGAGTGAGAGGTTCGACCGCCGACCCCGGTTCAGAAACTGACCTGACCGGGACCCATCGTCCCGAGCGTCGTCGGGTCGCGGTCGCTGTACCCTTTTCGACCGATGGCTCCGCTGCTGACCGCCGAGTAGAGCAACTCCTCGGCCTCGACGGAACTGCTGAACGTCTCGGCTTCGACCCGGCGGAGTACTTCACCGAGCGTCTCGGTCCCGTTCGGGTGGTCGAGTTCGTAGTCGCCGTAGGAGTCGGCCAGTTGGTTCGTCGTCGCAGGGTAGTCGTGTTGACGGATGAGTTCCGTCGCCTGCTTCAGTGACATCGACAGCTTCTACATCAAAGTTAATTATAAACCTTCCTGCGGTAGGACATTGGAGAATATAAGGTATCTAAGGGCGGCGATTCCCGGCGTCGTCTCCCGTTTCGATAGCGAAGCGTTTTCGGAGACCCGCCACGTTCTCGGGGTATGAGCGTCTTCGCGGACCTCCACGTCCACACGACCAACTCCGACGGCGAGATGCGCCTGTCGGAGGTCCCCGAGGCCGCCCGCGACGCGGGCGTCTCCGTCGTGGCCGTCACCGACCACGACCGCCTCCACCCCGAACTCCCGACGCCGGTCACCGCCTTCGAGGGCGTGACGGTGGTCCACGGCATCGAGTTACGGGTCGAACCCGCCGCGGGCGAGCGCGTGGACCTGCTTGGCTACGGCGTGACGCCGACGCCGGACCTCGTAGACGAACTCGACCGGATTCAGGCCGACCGAAAGGAGCGGGGTCAGCGGATAATCGAGAACGTCGAGGACCGACTCGGCATCGACCTCGGTCTCGACGCGCGCGAAGGTCTCGGCAGGCCCCACGTCGCCCGCGCGGTCGCCGACCACCCCGAGAGCGGATACGACACCGTCGGCGACGTGTTCGACGACCTCATCGGCGACGGGGGTCCCTGCTACGTCGCCCGCGACGTGACCTCGTTCGAGCGCGGCGTCGAACTCCTCTCGGACGCCTGCGGTCTCGTCGGACTCGCCCACCCGCACCGTTACGGCGACCCCGAGGCGGCGTTGGAGTTGACGCGAGACCTCGACGCCGTGGAACGATACTACCCCTACGACGAGGAGGTGGACCCTCGGCCCGTCGAACGCGCCATCGCCGACCACGATTTGATTCCGACGGGCGGGAGCGACGCCCACGACGACACGCTGGGCCGCGCGGGCCTGTCGAAACCCGAGTACCGCCACTTCCGGTCGTCGGTGAGTCTGTAACCCGGTCGCGGCGAACGCTATTTTCGTCTTCTCGACGCTCTCTCGCCTATCGGACAGGTCCGACGGCCCGAACGCAGGGGTTAACTTCCGGCAGTCGCTACTTCGTGATATGCGGTGTCACTACTGCGACCGCGACGCGTCGTTCGCCCCCGAACTGAACGGCGTCCGGGTCGGTCTCTGCGAGACACACTTCCGCGAGCAGTTCGAGACCCTCGCGGAGACCGAGGCGCTGGCCTACCTCCGGCAGGAACTCGACGTGGACCGAGCGGAGTAAGGAATAAGACGAAGCCCTTCTCTGTTACGTGGTCGACTCCTGTTCCGGTGACTCTCCTCATAAGACTACGCTTCGGAGTGTATTCTCCACGTGAATATCGTCTCGAAAACGTAGTTGAATATCGACCCGACGCCGATTCCGGCGGTATTCGCTAATAGATACCACACACCGAGATAGTGATTCAGGAAATAGAGGACGCCTAGCGCGATTCCAACTCCGCCGAGACGAACGACGTTAGACCGGAGGAGTCGGCGGACGATAGCGCCGGGCGAGCGAGACGCAGTTCCGGCGAACGTCCACCATTCGTTTAGGACGAACATGAAGAGAATTGCGGCCTCCCCACTAATTATTTTCCCGACGACTGGAGTCAGATTCCCAACGTCCACGAGGCCGACAAGAACGAGATTGTCGAACACCGCTCCGACCGCGCCGACGGACAGAAACTGGCCAAACTGAACCCCTCGAAGCAGTGACTGTACTCTCTTCTCCATCAATCGTCACCGTCCGCGACGGTCGTAAGCGTCGATTCCGACGTTTGGTTCACGTTCACGTATCTTGGGCTATTTGCGATTGTCGTCGTCCGTCGCCGAACGTCTATCAGGGCACTTGCGAGTTCGACGGGCGTCGAAACGGGGTCGACAGTCGATTGCGGTCGATCCTCCCACGTAATCGGAACCTCCGCGATATCGTACCCTAACGCTCCGGCTACCGACACTAGCTCCATGTCCCACGCGAAGCCGGGTTCGTAACAGTGGTGACCAATCGACTCCCACGCAGTCGCTCGGACCGCCTTCGCTCCGCACTGGTAATCCCGACAGCGCGTGGGAAGCATCCACTTCGCGCACCCCGCGAAGATATCGCCCAGAAAGCGCCGGGTAACCGTCTGATGGGCCACTATCTCTGAATCAGGGTGACGGCGCGATCCGATACTCACGTCGGCGGTATCTTCCCGTATCTGTTCGACGACTCTGTTCAACGATTCGGTCGGAACACTTCCGTCCGCGTCTGAGAACGCCAGAATATCCGCGTTCATCTCGTCGAACCCGGACATGATTGCCGCTCCTTTCCCTCGGCGTTCCTCAACTGTGTTCACCTCTGCTACTGCTGACAGGCGTTCTTTCCCCTCCTCCTCGGGTTGGTCGTACTCGACGATGATTTGTTCCGGTCGTATCTCTCGTTTTATATCCTTAATATAGCTTACAACTGTCTCTACATTAGGTTGATAGGCTGGAATGACGATTCCGATACTGTCAGACATTTACTTCCCCCGAAGAAGTAGAGACGTAAGGCAACTACCGCTCGGCCACCTATGGCTATTTATTCGATGCAGTCGCCCAGACGTGTTCTCCATAGGAATAGCGCGGGCCGGTGTCATCTAGTATCTTATGAATGTGCGTTTATTACTAATATATGTCGATAATCATCCGTAACCCCGATAGTACTCTAGCTCGTCCTTCGCGGGTAGCCGTCTCGTTATCAGTAGGATGTTCCGACCTGTCCGTTAGGATAGAAAAGTTCAAACACGGACCAACCAAAACGCCAACTAAATTGATGAACCACAATACAAACCCTTCTGTCGGAACGCGAGAGTTCCCTCTCTCGCTGGACACGATTAAAACCAGTCTACCGGCCGTGCTCTTCGTGCTGGTCAGTCTGTTCAACGTTGGGCGACGGTTCCTCTTCGACTATCGGCTATTAACGGACGATGCGGCTTTCTTCCTCCACGGTGGATGGTACATGTCGCAGGGTGCAAATCTCTATACGAATATCTGGGACATCAATCCGCCAGTTCCGTTCGAGATTAGTTGGATATTCTCACTCGTAACTGGAGGGAACACGCGGGGAATGTACGCACTCGCCGTTCTAACTTCAATAGTGCTCGGTGCCGGTATTATCCTCTTGATTACGGATGTCGTTCTCGGAATGACAGAAGACGTAGAGGCAGCGATGTGGGCGGGTCTTTGTCTTCTCGTCGTTCCCGGTTTCCATTGGAACGCCAGTGCGGGTATCCATCCGAAGTATCTCGTCATGTTCCTCGGATTCGCCTCCCTCTACTTTGCGATTCGGTCACGACCGGCGCTCGCGGGCGCTTGCGTCGCTGCCGCGACACTCTCGTGGCAACTCGGTGCCTTCTTCCTTCCCCTTGCGTTCGGTCTCCTCCTCTCTGAAGACCGGATAACCAACACTGTCTGGTACATAACCGGAGGTATCGTCACCACGGCAGTGATTTTCGCTCCAATCGCCCTCACTTCGGGGGTACGTCCGTTTCTCCTCGAGGTAGTCATTGCACCCTCGAAGACGGGCGACGCGATAAGCATCTCTAACTTGGGAAAGATTCTGACGATGCTAGGTATCTCCTCCATCCCGATGGCTCTCGGAGTCTTCGGTGCGTTACTCCACGACAAGACGGATTCGTGGTGGATTCTCTGTGGCGGAACTCTCTTTCTCTTCCAACTCGTTGCGCTCGATTTCGACGGCCGAAGAGATATGTACGTCGGTCTCTGCTTCGCAGCCGTCGGTTTTGGTCTTCTCGTAGCCCACACTAATCGGGAACGACTTCTGAAAGCAATGGTGGCACTCCTCCTCGTCGTTTCCATCGGCCCACTCGGTGGGTTCGGAGTCGTCGATTACTCGGTTACTGCGAGTGAACAGGCGAGACCACCTCATCCTCTCTTCCAATCTAGTATCCACGCTATCGGCGAGACGGTCGGAGTCTCCGGTACTTCGTATCAGTCGCTATCGCGTCGAGACGAAATCTCTCAACAGAACCTATTCTGGAACACAATATCTCCGGACCATTGCCACTATATGATGAGCAGAGCAGAAATCCAGTGGATGGACGCCACGGGAGTGGGTCGTGACGAGTGCGGACAGCTACCGCTTCGACAGGTGTAATGTAGTCTCTCACGGAGTAACACCGCTTCTACCCTGTCTGCGAAGCGCGATAAAATAAGTTCCTGTCAGGCCCGACCGGCGTCCACGTCGATGGCGTCGACGGGACAGACGTCCACGCAGAGCATGCAGTCGATGCACTGGGCCTCGTTGGCGGGGTCGGCCTTCTTCTCGCTCTCGGGGTGGTCGGGGGTGTCCACCCACTCGAACACGTCCACGGGACAGTCCTCCAGACACGCGCCGTCCGCGATACAGAGGTCGAAATCGACGGCGACGTGCGTGCCGTGGATGCCGAGTTTCTCAGGTTCGTCGACCGGACCCCACACGTCGTGGCCCTCGTGAGTGTCTAGCTTCTCGCGGTTCTCGTGAAATTGCGGGTCGATTGCCATCGGAGTTCACCTACCACTACTTGGGCGACTAGGTACTTAAAACACGGTACTTCATTTAAACGTACCGGCGAGCGAACTCGGTTTAGGTCGGGCTAAAAACGCGTGACGGGACGGTTTTGGGTGTTTCGGCCGCGAGAGCACTCAGAAGATTTTAAGTTGAGAAACCGTCCGAACTCCGAGTTAACGCGGCGGACCTCACCTCCAGACGCGAACGCTCGGACGACAGCATCTCCGCCGTCCGCGGCTACCTGCGCTCGCAGTTCGGTTCCGGACCGAATCGACGCCACGCCAGTCCGAGAACGCCGACCGTCAGCACCGTCACGGACACCTGTACGACGTTCGCGCCCAGTCCGCCCGCGACCGCACCGCTCGCCAGCGCCGCCCCGCCGACCGCGCTCCCGCCGATGCAGCAGAGACTCGCCAGTCCGCCGATGCCGAGGAGTCGCCACGGCACGTCGCGTCGGGTCACGGGCGGAAATTGCGGGGCGCGGCCTTTCGCTCTTTTGTCCGAGTCGTTACAGGAATCTCGTTCAGCGAGCGTTTTTACCGGATGGCGGACAAGTCCGGGTCGAGTCGTGTCCGACCGCTCCCCCTCGCCCGCGTCGCTCGCGCCCGACCGCCTCCCGTCGTCGCCGGTCCTGAAGTACTACCTCTATCAGGCGACCGTCTCGTTCGGCTTCTTCTCGCCCGTGTTCACGCTGTTCCTGCTCGACCGCGGACTCGACTACACCGCCATCGCGTCGCTGAGCGTGCTGTACGCCGTGCTGACCGTCGTCGGTGAGATACCCACGGGCTACGTCGGCGACCGAATCGGCAGGCGGGCCAGCCTCCTTCTGAGTTCGGTGTTCATGACCCTCTCCATCCTCGGGTTCGCGCTCGTCCGCTCGTACCTCGGTCTGGCGGTCCTCTACGTCCTGTGGACGCTCTCGCTCGTCTTCCGGTCGGGGACGGGCGACGCGTGGCTCTACGACACGCTGGAAGCGCGACTCCGGTCGGACCGCTTCGCGCACGTCCGCGGCCGGGGCCAGTCGGTCCGGCAGGCCGTCACCGTCGTCACCATGCTCGCGGGGGGCCTCCTCTACAGCGTCCGGCCGACGCTCCCGTTCGTCGCCTCCGGCCTTCTCAACGGCGCGGGCGTGCTCGTCCTCCTGACGTTCCCGAAGAACCGCCAGTACGTCGATGGTGACAGCGGGGGAAGCGACGATAGAACCGACCGCTCGAACGACGCCCTCGACACCGTCGCCGCGCTCGGCGTTCTCCGCGAACAGTTGACCCGGCCGCGCCTCCGGTGGTTCGTCGCGTACGCCGCGCTCTTCTTCGGCGTGGTCGTGGCGGCCGACACCTACGTCCAACCCGTGAGCACGGAGACGCTCGGCGTCCCCGTCGCCTCGATGGGGTTGCTGTACGCCGCCTTCGCGGGCGTCTCGGCGGCCGCGAGTTACTACGCCGGGCCGGTGCGGGACCGCCTCGGCGTCCGGGGCGCGGTCCTCGCGGTCCCCGTCGTTCTCGGCGTCGCGCTGGTCGCGCCCCTGCTGTGGCCCCTCCTCGCGTTCCCGGCGTTCTTCGTCCTCAAGGGGTCGCGCTCGCTCCTCCACCCCATCGTCACCCAGCGCGTCAACGACGAGGTGGCGTCGGTCGGGCGCGCGACGGTCCTGAGCGCCGCGTCGATGGCGTACGCGCTGGTCAAACTCCCGTTGTACCTGCTCGGCGGCGCGGTCGCGGACGCCACCTCCGCGCTGGTCGCGGTCGGCGTCCTCGGCGGCGTCTTCCTCGCCGGAATCGCGGCGGTCCGGGTCTTCGCGTCGCCGCTCGCCGAGAGCGAGTCGGACCCGGTGTCGGGGTAGTCTCTCGGTCGGACCGTCCGCGTCGCTCCGTCGCTCGGCGTCGTTCTCGCTGGCGGCACGCGATTGCTCCGACGGGCGACGCCTTGCCGACGCGCGTAGCTTTTTCCGCGCGGCCCGACACCTGACGACCATGCCAACCATCCCGAGTCCCGGTCTCGGCACCTCCGGAAACGACGAATCGGACCAGTGCGCCGAGACCGTCCGACAGGCCCTCGAAATCGGCTACCGACACGTAGACACCGCCCAGATGTACGACAACGAGTCGGCGGTCGGCGACGGCATCGCCGCGAGCGAGGTGCCCCGCGAGGAGGTGTTCCTCGCCACGAAGGTCCACCCCTCGAACCTCGCGCCGGAGGACGTCCGCGAGACGACCGCCGAGAGTCTGGAGCGCCTCGGCGTGTCGGCGGTGGACCTGCTGTACGTCCACTGGCCGATGCGGGCCTACGACGCCGAGGCGACGCTGCCGGTCTTCGACGAACTCCGCGAGGAGGGCACGGCCGAGAACGTCGCGGTGAGCAACTTCACGACGGAGTTACTGGACGAGGCTCGCGAAATCTTGGACGCGCCGATAGCCGCCAATCAGGTCGAGATGCATCCCCTGCTTCCGCAGGACGACCTGCTCGACTACTGTCGGGAGCGCGACGTAACCGTCGTCGCCTACGCGCCCCTGATGCAGGGCGAGGCGGGCGACGTGGACGAACTAGCCGAGATTGCCCAGTCCCGCGACACCACGCCCGAGGCGGTCAGTCTGGCGTGGCTCCGCCAGCGCGACGGCGTGGTTCCGATTCCGAAGGCCACGGGGGAGGACCACCTCCGGGCCAACTTCGAGACGCCCGACCTCTCCGCGGAGGAGGTCGAGCGAATCGACGCCATCGAGGAGCGCGAGCGACTGGTGGACCCCGACGACGCGCCGTGGAACTGACTCGCGGACTCAGAGCGGTTCGACTTCGTCGCCGACCTCGATACGTCCCGACTCCACGACGTCGGCGCAGAGACCGCCCCGGTGGAGGAGCGCCGACACCGCGCCCTCCTCGGTCAGCGATTCGAGGTGGCCGCAGGGTTCGCAGAGTTCCACGCCCTCGCACACTACTTCGCCGACCCGGAACCGCTCGCCGACGAGGTGATTGAGCGCGGCGTCGCGGGTCGTGAGGTTCCGACGGTGCTCGCCGTCGCGCAGGTCGATGCCGTCCTCGGCGGCGGCGTCGAGTGCCTCGGCTTCGACGAGCGTCACGTCTGCGTTCTCCTCTCCGAAGTGCCGGTCGCCGCGTACTCCCTCGCCCGCGAGCGCCTCGACGGAGTCGGTCGGTTCGGTGTCCTCGCCCGAGTCGGGCGCGAGGTGGATTGCCTCTACGAGTCCGGTTCCGTCCATAGACCGTAGTCAGACCGAACCCACTTAATTCTCGCCCGTCGCACGCTGGCCCGCCGCTTCCTCGTTCGCCCCGTCGCGTTTCTCGGCCCACTCCAGCACCGGTTCGAGGCGGGCCGCCAGTTCCCGACCGTCGTCGGTCATCTCGTACTCGACGCGGGGCGGAATCTCGTCGTACTGCGTCCGAGTCAACAGGTCCGCCTCGGCCAGTTCGTCGAGTCGCGCCGACATCGTCGAGGTGCTGGCGTCGGGGAGGTACTCCTCGAGTTCCCGGAACCGCGTGGGGTCGGTCGCGTTCACGACGCAGAGAATCTGCATCGCGTACTTCCGGCTCAGGCGGTCCATAACGCCGCCGAGTCGGCAGTAGCAGGTGAGTTCGTCGTCGGTCGGGTCGGGTGTTGTGGGTTCGTCGTCCATCGCTTCGGTCCCTCGAAGTTGGTTCTATACTTCGGACTCGACAGTATAAGCACTTTGGGTATCAAAGTATAGTCGATGTCGGAACCAGACAGCGCGAACGTCGAATCGAGTGGAGAACCGAGCGATGTCGAATCGAACGAGACCGAATCGAGCGACCGACCGAACACTACCGGACGGAACGACGCCGCACCGGTCGAGGAGCGACGACTCCGGCCGGAAGTCGCGGAGAACCTCCGGACGCTGTTCGGCACCGACGACCGGCCCGAGACGTTCGGCGGATGGCTCGACACCCTCGCAGAGACGTTCGGCGACGACTGGCCGCCGGCCGTCCCCGAACTCTGCCACGACGAGGACGGTCGCCACCGCGCCGAGACCGACGACGAGACGTACCGGTTCGTCTGCGTCCTCGACGCAGTCCTGCTCCCGTTCCTCGTCGACGAGTCGGTCGAGGTGCGCTCGGCGGGACCGGAGACGGGCGAGACGGTCACGTCGGTCGTCTCGCAGGCGGGCATCGAGACCGACCCCGAGGACGCCGTGCTGTCGTTCGGTGTCGCGTCCGTCGAACCCGGCACGGAGGTGACGGCCCGGTTGACCTACGAGACGATGTGTCCCTACATCCACGCCTTCCCCGACCGAGACGCCTACGAGCAGTGGGACGAGCGGACCGACGCGCCGACGACGGCAATGCCGCTCTCGGACGGGTTCGCGCTGGCGCGGGCGATGGCGCGGGTCTGAGTCCTAACAGTCGGCCGAGAGCGAATCAGACCAGTTTTGTACCTCGGAGGAGACACTCCCAGTCGTGCCGCGGTTCGACTACCCCTGCCCCGACTGTCGGACGACGAGCAACCTCCACGGTCCCGACTGCGAGTTCGAGGGCGCGTCGTGGTCCGACATCGAGAAGGCCTACACAGACATCGTGGCGGTCCTCTCGGGCGGTCCGCTCCCCGACCACGCGCTCCCCGAGGCGGTCCACGGCCGCTGGAGTTCCGTCCACAAGGCCGCGCTGGACCGCCTGCGCCACGAGCAGCGCGTGGTGGAGGGCGAAGGCGGGCAACTCGAACTGCTGACCGCCGCGGAGTACAAGGAACACGTCACCGACCCGAACGTCGAACCCATCAAGACCGTCGCCGAGAAGGGGTCGGTGCCGGGTGCCCACGACAACGCCGTCTTCGCCATGATAGCGTGGTACGAGATGGTGGGTCTCTCGTGGGAGGAGACCCGCGACCGGGTCGTGGACTGGCTCCGCAACACCGGGACGTGGACCCGCGGCGGGTTCGAGGAGGCTTCGCCGCAGGAACTCGTCAACAAGAAGCGCCACGTCTACGAGTCGGGCTACGGGTGGAAGGAGAAGGCCGAGGCCGCGAAGGCGGTCATCGACCGGAGTCTGTAGTACCGGCGTCGATACCCACCGCGACGGTGGCCCGCGCTACTCGTTTTGGAGAGTCGAAAGAGAAGTCGAAGCGACCGGACCGACGTTAGTCGCTCTGGATGCGGGGCGCGAGCATGAAGGTGACGTTACCCTGCCCTTCCGCGATGTCGAAGTGGAGTTTGACGGGGAACTCCTCGCCGAGTTCGATGGTGACCTCCGCGTCCTTCGGGATGGCCTTGTTCATATCCTTGAGGTAGTCGAGGCTGAACAGCGACCGGGCGGGACCGGCCTGCAGGTCCACGAGGTCGTCGCGGTCGAGTTCGAGGCGCACGTCGTCGGTGTCGCCCTCGGCCTCCACGACGAACGTCTCGGCGTCGGCGTCCACCGCCAGCGCGATGTGGTCGCTGACCATGTCGGCGGCCGTGACCGAGCGGTCGATGTCCTTGCCTTCGATGACGATTTCGGCCGGGAGGTCGAGGTCCGGAATGTCGGGTTCCTGCCGGATGGAGTCGGGGTCGATGAGCGCGAGGGTGTACTCCAGTCCGTCGATTTGGATGTGGAGTTTGCGGGTCTCCTCGTCGAGTTCGAGGTGAATCGGCTGGTCGCCGCTGGCCATCCCGGCGATGTCTTCGAGTCGGTCGAGATTCACGCCGATGATACCGCCGTCGGCCTCGTAGGATTCGAAAGCAGACGCGTCGAGTTCGAGGTCCACCATTCCCACGTTCGCGGGGTCTACTGCACGAATAGCGAGACCGTCCTCTTCGAGGTGGATTTTACACTCGTCCACCAGCACGCCCACGGAGTCGATAGTGTCCTTGAGCGTGTCGGCGCTCACGATAGCCTTAAACATCTTGGAGAGTGGTACGAACCCCCGCCATAAAAAGTCCCCCCTTCGGGCGCGTGCGCGTGTGAACGACGGCCGAGCGCGGACGCGGCGGCCCGACGGCACCGACGCTTATCGACTCGCCACCTCTCTCGCCCACGTGTCGCGCCACTCGTCCACGTGTTCGGCCAACACGTCGTAACTGAACTGGACCGGTTCGTCGGGGACGTGGGCGTACTGTCGGAACTCCTCGGGGAGCGACGCGTTCTCGACCGTGGGGATACCGACGTTCTTCACCGCGGTCTTCCGCTGGACCTCGGGGTCGAGCAGGAACTCCGCGAACGTCCGGACCAGTCCGTCGCGGTCCGTGGTCGCGAACTTCCCCACGCCGTCCACGTAGGCGTACCCTTGGTCGTTCGGGAAGCCTATCTGGTGGCGACGCATGTCGGCGTCGTTGTTGGCGGCGTACACTTGGTCGGTCGAGTACGAGACCACCATCGGGGCCTCGCCGTTCGAGTAGGCGGCGTACGCGTCGCTCCACGACCCCAGCACCCGAACGTCGTTGTCCATCAGCTTCTTCCAGTAGTCGAGGTAGGAGTCACTGCCCTTCTGTTTGATAGTCCAGAGCAGGAACAGCAGGCCGGTCGTCGTGTTCCGCGGGTTCGCCAGCAACAGCGAGTCCCGGTACGAGTCACCGGTCAGGGCGTCGAGCGTCGGCGGGGCCGAGACCTTCCGCTCGTCGTAGACCAGACAGACGTACGACGCGCCCGTCGGCAGAACCCGCCGCTCGGGGTCGAAGTGGTACTCGTCGGCGATGTTCTCGGCGTTCCGAACGCTCCCGGTGTCGAACGACGCGAACAGTGGGTCGTCCAGTGTCCCGTTCGCCCGGACGAGGTCCTCGGGAGTGACGCCGACGTACGCGTCGGCCCCGAGGTCCACGCCCTCCTTGCGTCGCTGGACGAAACTCGTGAACTCGTTCTCGTTGACGACCCACTTCAGCGTCGCGTCGTGACGACGCTCGAACTCTTTCTTCACCCACGCCCCGGCGCTCGTGCTCGGCGCGTCCACGAACGACTTGTACGTCCCGACGCGGAGCGTGTCCGGCGAGGAGCGGAGCGCGCCGCCGAGGCAACCGCTCCCGGCGACGGCGGTGACCGCGGCCGCAGTACCCCCGAGGACGCCCCGCCGACTCATCGGTCCGGGTCGGTCGCTCGTCGGTGCGTCGGACGGTCGTTGGTCGGTCATCGGTCGCTCCGGGCGTCTCGTCCGAGATGCGTCTCGACGCGCTCGACCTTCTCCTCCGCCGCGAGGTCCTCCTCGCGGAAGTGGTCGATTTTCAGGTTCGTCAGCGTCCGGGAGGCGTCGATAGCCTCGGTCGCCGCCTGCGCCGCGGCGAACACCTCGCCGAGGTCGTCGGCCTCGATAGTCGTCTCCATCGGGTGCGTCTCGTAGCGAACGTCGAAGCGTTCCAGCGCGTCGATGGCCGCCGCGATTTCGGCGTCGAAGTCGGCGTCCGAGTCGTCCAGCGGTGCGACAGTCAACATCGCGGTCACGGTCATGGCAAGAGCTGGAGATTCGCGGATAATATAACCACGTGGTTACTGCCGGGTGGAACTGTTCGCATCTCGACGTGTAGCCGGGACCGGGTCCCATTCGCCATGCTTACGAGTTGTCGCCACGTACGACCGTCAACGAGTTACGCATCTATGAGTCACAAAGACCACTACTACAATAAATCGAAGCAGGAGGGCTACCGCTCTCGGGCCGCGTACAAACTCCAGCAGATAGACCGCGAGGAGAACCTGCTCCACGAGGGCAAGACCGTCGTGGACCTCGGGGCGGCCCCCGGCGGATGGCTTCAGGTCGCCGCCGAGGAGGTCGGCGAGGGGGGCACCGTCATCGGCGTTGACCTCCAGCGCATCGACTCCATCGACGGCGTCGAGACGGTTCGGGGCGACATGACCGAGGAGTCCACGAAGGAGGAGGTCCGGGACCTCGCCGGCGACTCGGTGGACGTCGTCCTCTCGGACATGGCTCCGAACATGACCGGCGAGTACAGCGTGGACCACGCCCGGTCGGTCCACCTCGCCCGGCAGGCGTTCGAGACGGCGCTGGACGTACTGGACTCCGGGGGCGACTTCGCGGTCAAGGTGTTCGAGGGACAGGACTTGGACGACTTCCGGTCGGACCTCGAACCCGAGTTCCAGTACGTCCGGACGCTCCGGCCCGACGCCTCGCGGGACTCCTCCTCGGAAGTCTACCTCGTCGGCAAGGGTCGGATGACCGCGCCCGTCGAGGCGGGCGACGTGGTGGAGGTCGAAATCGTGGATGAGGGGTCGGAGGGCGACGGCGTGGCCAAAGTCGAGGAGTACACGCTGTTCGTTTCCGGGACCGAGCAGGGCGAGACGGTCGAGGTGGAGGTCACCGAAGTCAAGCCCCGGTTCGGGTTCGCCGAACCGGTCTGAGCGTCGTCGTCGGGCGGTCGAGTTTCTCCTACCGCGAAATCCAGCAGTACGTCTGAATCCCGCCGAACAGAAGCGCCAGCACGCCGTTCTCTATCAATAGGAACAGGTGCGCCTGTCCCGGATTCAACTCCCGAACGACCAACAGCAGGACCGCGAACACCGTCGCGAGGACGAGGTTGTACTTCGCCAGCGCAGACCAGCACGACTGGTCGAGTTCGATGAGACCGTCGCTTCCCATGCGACCGCATCGACGCGCGAGCGGAAAAACCTACAGTCGCGCTCCGACCCCTGCCCACCGCACTAGCCCTCTGAAGAAAATGACCACGCCGACCAGAAACGCGGTCAGCGCCGCCAGCATCGACGTCGATTCGAGCGCCGCGCCGCCGAGGAAGGGACCCCGAACGAGCATCCAACCGCCGAACAGGGCCACGGCGAGACCGAAGACGGCAGTCAACCCACCGAGTAATTTTCGCATGTCCGTCTGGCTCACTCTACGCTACGAAAGAAACGTTTACGGCCGAAAATCGATACCGAGAATCGTCAGTTACCGGTCTGGTTGCGCGCCTCGTCGAGCCACGCTGGCTCGGCGACGGTGGTCTCCCCCACGTCCGAAATAGTCATCGAGTAGGTCGTCCGGAACTCCTGACCGTTGCGCGAACTCGTCGCCTCGACCGTCACCGAGTGGACGACGCCGCGCTCGTCCACGAGAATGGTCGCGTCGAACTCGCTGACGTTCGCTCGGTCGGTCGCAGTGGCGTTGCTTCCGTCTGCCTGCAACACGAGGAGCGTCGTTCCGTTGACCGTCCGGACGCCGGTCGGCGTGAAGTTCGCCATCCCGGCGAACTGGTCGAGGTATCCCGACCCGGAGTACGACGGAACGAGTCGCATCGCTTCTTGGCTGCGGTTGGTGACCTGATACGCGGCCTCGCTGTTGTCGCCGGTCGCGATGCGCGTGTAGCGTTTCTCCGGCGTTAGATACACCGACATCTGCCGGCCCGACGCGGAGCCGTTCACGAGGACGTTGTCGCGGGCGGACCCGACCGCGGCGTCCAGCACGACCGACCGATTCCCGGCCGAGGAGTTCACGGTCGAATCGATGCTGAGCGTGAGACTGCTGTTTTCGAGGGCCGACTCGTGGGCGTTCGCGAGCGCCGTCACGTTCGTCCCGTCGTCCGAGACGCCCGCGGGGTACGAGACGTCGCCGAGAGTCTGTTCGCCTGCGCCGTCGCCCGGGAGCGCACCGGAACAACCGGCGAGGGCGACGAGGCAACTGAGTACGAGTAACTGGAGGACTCTTCGTCGCATGTAATTCACCGTCCGAGAGCGGGATGAAAGATGTGTCGGTGTCCTGCTGGCGCGAGTATCAGTCGGCGGTCCGGGGCGCAGGCGCGGCCGACCCCCGCGACCGGAGGTAGCCCACCGCGGCGTAGACGAACGGCGTGTCCGCGAACGCGATGAGCAGTTTGAGGGCGTACTGGCCGACGACGAGTCCGAGGAGCGCGTTCAGCGCCATCGCGTCGCCGCCCCTGAGCGCGGGCATCGCGGCGAACCCGACGAAGACGAAGATGAGGGTGTCGAGCAGTTGGCTGGTCGCCGTCGAACTCACATTGCGCACCCAGAGGTAGTCGCCGTCGGTCAGTTCGCGGATTTTGTGGAAGACGCGAACGTCCCAGTGCTGGCTCACGACGTAGGCTAGCAGGCTGGCCACGACGATGTCGAGGCTCGCACCGAGGACGCGCTCGAACGTCGCGGGGTCCACGGAACTGAACGGTGCGGCGGGCGCGGCGATGGTCGAGTACACCAGCGCCAGCAGGACGAAGTTCATCGCGAAGCCGACGTTCACCATCTTGTGGGCCTCCTCGGGTCCGTAGAGTTCCGAGTAGCAGTCCGACGCGAAGAACGTCAGCGCGTACGCCAACGCCGCGCCGGGCATCACGAGCATGTCCTCCGTGAACGGTAGCTCGAACGGGATGGAGAACCCGAGCAGTTTCGACGCCGTGAGTTGGGCGGTCACCAGCGCGGTGACGAACAGCGCGACGAGCGCGATGCGACCGGTCGGAATCGACGCGGTGTCTCGGTAGTCGTCAGTCATCTTCGAGTCGGCCGTGTCGCTCGTCTATCTCGTCCAACACGTCCAGCATCTTCCGGACGGACGCCCGGATGGCCTCGCTGCGGTTGACGAACTTGCCGTCGTCGCCGACGTGGTCGTCCAAGTCGGCGAGCAGTTCGTCGGGCACTTCTACGCTTATCTTGCTCATGTATTCGCATGGTGCTATCGAGGTAATATATGATTCGGCTTTCTTTTGTCCAGTTGATGGCCAACTTAGCAATCCTCAGATATATTTAACACTGTTTGGTTCATATTCCGTTTCATGGCAAATCCGTCGTTAGTCCCCTATTCGATTAAATTACGGAAAAAGGGGGAAACGAATCAGTTCCTTGACCTCCACAACCTCACCTCGGTTTCAGGGTGGCCATCAACCGGCGGGACGAAATCGTTAGAAAACTTCGTTGAGTTCCTCGGTGACAACCTCCGTCTTTGGCACCGACAAACGTTCGTAAACGAGGAGGCGGAGCGAACCTTGACAGTTTCCGATTATGCAGTCTCTCCAAGTAAGGGGTTTGCTGAAGGCGTCCTCCGCTATGGCAAATTCGGTATAGAATCCAATCATTTCTCTCTTGAAGAAAGAACTAGAATTGATGTCGTACGGGACTCAGAGACGGCTGTGGAAAGTCCGTTCTACTTCTATACGCAAATAACCGAAGACAATCCAAAAAGAGGCATTATGTTCCTCGAAAGACGCGGCGGAAGGGGTGTAAAGACACTTGTCCAAGATGCACTTTGGAACGCCCTACCAGACAATTTGATTCTAGAAATCAATCCGGTACGTGGGACTCCGGATAATCCTCACTACATGAGTCACTTTATAGAGGGAATAGAGGCTAATCGAGATTCCAAAGACGAGATGTCCCCAGGCCGGGGTGGACCGAATACGTATTTTGAATCGCTGTACGAAGGAACAGTTTCCCCGTACAAGTACTCGGGATTCAGGCGGCAACAGTTGGTCTGGAAAGCAGTACTTCTACTGAGTGCTGCAGTAACTGATACAGGTGAACTCTCCGCGGAACTGAACGAGGAACAGAAAATAATCATTAGAACGGCTATCGCGATTATCGTAGGGGCAACGGTAGGAGCAACTGTTAGCTACGATGCGGGTATCGCAATTGGAGTCGGTGCATGGAGTACCTCCTTCTTAGAGGGTCTGTATCAAAACAAAAGAGGCGACTAGAGGTATCCACTGTTACCGCCGACCGCCGACCGTCACGACCCACAGACCGCCGAGTCCGATGAGGTACGCCACCGAAATCGGGATGGCGATGAGGAACATCGTGTAGAGGCTGTCGGGCGTGACCAGTCCCGCGACCGCGAAGATGGCGATGGTGACCTCGCGCCAGCGGTCTTTCATCGCGTCGAACGAGACGATGCCGCCGCGCTCGAACAGCCACATCGTGAGGGGGATGTCGGCCAACAGCCCGATTCCGGCCGTGGTGAAGAACACCAGCCAGAAGAAGTTGTTGACCCGGTAGGAGATTATCATCTCGGCGCGGACCGCGTCGGCGACCAGCCACGAGATGATGGTCGGCGCGACGACGGTGTAACCGAGCGCGCTCCCGGCGACCAGTCCCACCGCGATGACGCCGGTCCAGAGACCGAACACGCTGCGGTTGCCCGACGCGAGACCGCGCTCCTTCATCGCGGGCCACGCCCAGTAGAGCAGCAGCGGGAGCACCGCCACGGCCGCCAGCAGGGTCGATATCTTGACCTCGAACACCAGCGCCTCGACCGGGTGGAGCGTCACGATGTTCAGTATCTCCCCGCTCGACCCGGTTTCCGGCCGGACTTCGGCGGGAATCCGCGAGAGGAAGTCCTTGCGGATTATCCCGATACCGCCCCGGTAGAGGAACATGAACACCGCGGCGAGGACTATCATGAACACCGCGACGAGGTACATCATCTTCGAGGTGAGGCTCTCGAAGATGAACCGGAGGTCGTAGAACCACCCGCCGATGTCGTCCTCGGTGGTCTCGTCCTCGGTGAACGCGTCGGCCATGCCCGCGGCGGTACTTTCGAGGACGTTGCCCGACGACTCGGACTCCTCGCGCGGGAACGTCGCTTCGGTGGTCTCTCCGTCCGCATCGGCGCCGGCCGCCGCCTCGGCCCCCGCGGCCCCTGCGGCGGCGTCCGCTTCGCCCTCCTCGTCGTCCTCCGGGTGGAGTTCGTCGTAGCGGTCGAGGATGGCTTGAGCCTTCTCGGTGTCGTCGGCGTCCATCGCCTGACGGGCGTAGCCGACGGCCTCCTCCTCGCTCATGTCGGCGAAGACCTCGGGCGGTGCGGCCCGGACCGCACCGGCGTCGAGATTTTCGAGGTCGATGTCGGAGGGAGCGCCTGCCGCGGGCGCACCCACGCCAGCGGCCTGCGCGGCGCTCGCGGCCTCGTCGAGCGCCTGCGTGAGGTAGTAGAGGAACGCCACGACGAACGCGACCAGCGCGACGGCCCCGGACGCGACGAGGACCGCCTCGGTTCGCGGGAGTCCGAGCGCCTCGCCGACCGTCGGGAGCGCGTACTTCGACGGGAGTTCGGCGTTCACGGTCTCGACGCCTGCCCGCGTGAAGAACATGCGAACGACGAGGAACGCCAGCGCGGGGACGCCGAGTATCCGAATCCAGTTGTCCCGGATTACCCCGGCGAAACTGAGTCGTTCGCTCCCCCGCTTGAGCGTCACGACTATCTTCGTAAGGTAGAGGCTGAACCCGTACAGCAGGATGAGCGGCGTCGCCCACATAACCTGAGTGAACGGGTCCGGCGGTGAGGCGACAGCGCCGAACACGAAGATGCCCATGATGGCGTAACGCCACTTGTCGCGGAACGTCTCGTACGGGACGATGCCGGTGTAGCCCAGTCCGCTCATCGCCAGCGGGAGTTCCGCGGCCAACCCGAACGACAGCGAGAGAAACGCGATGAACTCGGTCCACTTCACGATGGAGTAGCGCGTCTCGAAGCCCGCAGTGATGGCGTTGTTGGCGAGGAACTTGAACATCAGCGGGAAGAACACGCCGTAGCCGTACAGCATGCCGCCGAGGAACAGTCCGAGCGCGAGCAGGACGAGCAGGGCGATTTTCCACCGAGCGATGGGTGCGCCCGGGTACCACGACTGTTGTCGGAGCGAGTCCCGCGAGTAGTAGAGTAAGACAGGTAGCGCGATGATGATGCCGGCGACGGCCCCGATTTTCGCCTGTAACAGGATGACGTCGAACGGCGTCACGGCGATGATGGTGACCGATTCGGCCAGCGATGGCGGCATCTGGGCCTTAGTGACGCTCTTGAGGAACGGCCACCCGACGGAGCGAAGCGCGTAGAAAGAGGCGACGAAGCCGACGAGGAAGACGATGAAGACCTTCTGGAGGTGGTCCTGTGCCGTCGAGAGCATCGCACCGACGGTCTCACGACCGCTGTTGACGGTACGGGCGGTATCCTCGTCGACGATGCTACTTCCGGTCCCAGACATCCTTTGAAAGGGGTAGCCGTGTCTTAGTTATCAATCTTCTCGTCCTTCCAAGAGAAGAAAGCCTATAATGACAGGACTGCTTAGACCGACTGAATGGCTGACGAATCGGAGGCGACGGCCAGCAATCTCTCGCCCGCGGAGGACACCGGAACCGCACCGCGAGAGACCGAAACGCTGAACGAGCCGGCACCGACGCCGGACGAGCCGTTGGAAGACGAGGAGATGCCGCTGGCCGACCACATCGAGGAGATGATAAAACGGCTGGCGGTCGTCATCGCCGTCGCGGGACTGGTCACCGCCGTCGCGCTCCCGTTCTCCGAGCAAGTCATCAACTTCCTCTGGTACAACATCATCCCGTTCGACCAACTCGGTCCGCAGGCGCGTCCGCGTCTCTACCACCCCTTGGCACTGGTCCTTACCGAACTGAAGGTCGCCAGTCTCGCCGGTGTCATCGTCGCGCTGCCGGTGTTCGTCTACGAGACGTACCTCTTCATGCGGCCGGGCCTGTATCCGCACGAGCGCCGGTACTACCTCGCGGCCGTCCCGACGAGTCTCGTGTTAGCCGTCGTCGGTGTGAGTTTCGCGTTCTTTCTCGTCCTTCCCGCGGTGTTCACGTACTTCATCTCGTACACCGAAGGGGCCGCTCAGTTGGCGTTCGGCCTGAGCAAGACGTTCAACCTCATCCTGATGCTGATGGGGTATCTGGCGGTCGTGTTCCAGATTCCGCTGTTCATCATGCTCGCCATCATGATGGGCCTCACGACCCGGCGATGGCTCGCCGACCGGAGGCTCCTGTTCTGGGGCGCGTTCCTCGGCATCTCGTTCCTGTTCACGCCCGACCCGACCGGGATGGCACCCATCCTCGTCACGCTGACGATGATTACCCTCTTCGAGGGGACGCTGTTCCTCCTCAAGTGGACGGACCGCTGACCGTTTCACCGGCCTCCCGCGATTCTCCGCGTTCCAACGTCCCGTTTCCGTCGGCGTAATCGGCGTATAACTAAGGGCCTACGCTACCAACGAAGTAGTAGCGTTCGCGCCTGCCACTTAGCTCGCGTGCCAGCAGCTATACACCGCAGTTCGCGTGCCAGCAAACTGCCACCCTGGGTGCGAACGCCCATGCCATTTCTGAACCTTTTTCGCGAGCGCCGCGAAAACGAGTCGATTATTCGGCGGTCGGATACTCCGATGCGAAGACGTCCTCGACGACGGGTTCGTCAGCGTCTGCCGTCTCGTCTCCGTCCAGTGTCGCGTCACCCGCTACGGCAGTCTCGTCTCCCTCGGGACTGACGCTGCCGGTCTGATAGCCGTGGAGGTCGAGAGTCACGTGGTCGAACCCGAGTTCGGTCAACCGTTCGCGGGCGGCCGCCACGAAGTCCGGGTTCAGCGCCGCTTCGAGTTCGTCTTCGCCGACTTCGATGCGGGCGAGACCGTCGTGGTCTCGGACGCGGAACTGCGAGAACCCCCACTGGCGGAGGAGGGTCTCGGCTTGCTCGACCCGCGAGAGTTTCTGCTCGGTCACTTCGAGACCCGTGGGAATTCGCGAGGAGAGACAGGCCATCGAGGGCTTGTCGGCCACCGACAGGTCGTAGGTGTCGGCCAGTTCCCTGACCTCCTCCTTGTCGATGTCGTGGGCCAACAGCGGCGAGTAGGCGTCGAGTTCCTCGACGGCTTGCAACCCCGGTCGGTGGCCGCCGTCGGCGTCGCTGGCGTTGGTCCCGTCGCAGACGACCGGAATACCGAGGTCCTCGGCGGTCTCGAACATCTTGCCGAGGCGCATCGTCCGGCAGTGATAACACCGGTCGTCGCCGTTGGTCACGAAGTCGGGGTCGTCCAACTCCGAGAACTCCACGATTTCGTGACGGACGCCGATTTCGTCGGCGACTCGCTTGGCGTCGTCCAGTTCCGCCTCCGGCAGAGTCTCGCTCTTGGCGGTACAGACGACGGCGTCGTCGCCGAGCGCGTCGTGGGCCAGCGCCGCGACGACCGACGAGTCCACTCCGCCCGAGAACGCGACGAGTACTCCCTCGCGCTCGGCGAGGTCCTCGCGGACCGCCTGCGCTTTCTCCGCTACTGAAGCCATGTCCCGATGGTTCGGGTCTGAGGGAGAAAAGCGCGTTGAACGCGGCGACGAACCGCAGTTTCTCCTCGGGACCGCTCGGCGCTCGACTCGCGAATCTATCGGACTCTATTATTCCGTCTAGCTGCCTAGATTTATCTACTAGTGTAAGATAATAACTGATGTATGTCCTCCCATAACGAAAGCGGTACGACCCGACGACGACTGCTCAGAAGTATCGGTGTGACGGGTCTCGCACTCGGCGCGACCGGGACCGCGAGCGCCGGGAGGTTCCGACCCGGGAACTGGAACGTGCCAGCGCCGCGTACGGGTCCCCGACCCGAGTGCGGTGGGCCGTCTCCGAGCACGCGCGCTCCGTACTGTCCGAACTCGCCGACCGAGACGTCCTTGACCGGGGCGACGTCACCGAACTCGACTTCGAGGACGTCTCGGTCGAACCCTTTTATCGAGGCGGAACGGCCGTCACTCACCTGACGACGGAGACGTCGCTTCCCGACGCGACGGTCGAACTCGCTACGCGCCCACAGACCGGTCGCGCCTACGCCACCGTCAGGACCGCCGACGAGACGTACACCGTCGAATCACCGGCGGGTAGCGACGACGTGACCGTCCGAAACTGTTACTACGAACACGACTGCACGAACTACGCCTGCAGCAGTAGCGGGTGCGTCTATCTGGAGCGTCAGTGCTGCAACTACGGCGACGGGTACCACTGTGACGAGTGGTCGAAGGACGGGTGCTGTTCCTGCTGACCGCCCGGACATATTTCTTCGGACGTCACGCCGAACATCGCCTAGAGCCACGTCGGAGTCCGGTGTGCGCTCGAAGTCGAGTGTGACTGCTCGACCGACGACTCTCCGCGAATATTTTTAAGCACGGGGTCGGTACTCCACGCCGAATGGAGTTGGAGGCGATACCGGGCGTCGGGTCGAAGACCGCGACGGCGCTCTCGGAGTTAGACGACCCTGAACGTGCGCTTCGGACGGGCGACGTCGCCGAACTCGCGAGCGCGCCCGGCATCACCGAAGGCCGAGCAGCGGCCATTGCGCGAGGGGCCATCCGGGAACGCCACGACGACCCCGGCGGCTTTCTGGCGACCGACCGAGCCAAGGAACTCTACCGCGACGCGCTCGGTCTGCTGAAAGACCGAACCGTCACGAGTTACGGCGAGAAGCGCCTCGAAACCCTCTATCCTAGCGGGGTCGAGTCCCGCATCGAAGAGGTCCGGGAGTTCGCCGAACGCGCGCTCGAGCGCGACCCGGACCCCGAGGTGCTGGACGCGCTCGCCGACGTGGAACCGCTCGCGGAACCCCGCGACGTGTCGGTCCGCGACCGGTGTCTGGCGACCGCCGACGCCGAGCGGTACAGCGAGGCTCAGCGAGCGATTCCGGAGTTGACCGTCGAGGTGGTCGAGGACGCCCGCGACCTCGCGGACCTCGCACGGGGCTACTCGACCGTCATCGCGCTCGACGAGGCGTTCGCTGGCGTGGCGGTGGACGGCGACGTGCGGGTCGAACCGGACGCGCTGGAGCGACCCGCAGAGGTCGTCCCCGAGCGCGTGCTGGCCTTCTACGCGTCGAACCGCGAGTGCCTGCAGGCCGCCGCGCGGGTCCACCGGGCCGCGGGCATCGACCCGCCGCTCGACTTGGAAGCGCTGGAGTCGGCGCTCGAACGCGTGGATTCGGAGGGGACCGTGGTCGGCGACGACGAGTTGGACCGACTCGCCCGCGCCATCGACGACCTCGACGCCGCGGTCTCGACGGCCGAGAGCGTGGCCAACGACGCGCTCCGGACCGCCATCGAGGAACAGGACGTGACCGTGGAGGGGTCGGACCTGCTCTCGCTGGTCGAACAGGGCGCGGGCGTCGATTCGCTACTGTCGCGCGAGTTGAGCGACGAACACGCCGAAGCCGTCGCGCAGGCCCGCGAGGAACTGATAGAGTCGCTGGACCTCGACTCGGGCGAGGCCGAGGTCGCCCGCCGGGCGTTCCCCGAGGAACCGACGTTCCCGGTCGAGCGCGACGAGGAGGTCGTCACCCGCCTGCGCGAGGACCTGCAGGCCGCGAAAGACCGCCGGGCCGCCCGCCGGAAGCGCGAACTCGCCGCCGACCTCGCGGACCGCCGCGACGACGCCGAGCGACTGGTTCGGACCGCGCTGGAACTGGACGTTGAACTGGCGATAGCGCGATTCGCCGCGGACTTCGACTGCGTGATGCCCGAGTTCGACTCGGAGCCGTCCGAATCGGGCGATTCGACCCGCAGTTCCTCGTCTCGCGGCGCGTGCGGGTTCGACATCTCGGGCGGGCGCTCGCCCCTACTCGACGTGGCGTTCGAGGCGGTCGAACCGGTCGATTACGACGTGTCCGGCGTGGCGCTCCTCTCGGGGGTCAACAGCGGCGGGAAGACCTCGACGCTGGACCTCGTGGCGCTCGTCACGATTCTGGCACACATGGGGCTTCCGGTGCCCGCGGAGTCGGTCCGAATCCAGCGGTTCGGCGAACTCCACTACCACGCCAAGACGCAGGGCACCCTCGACGCCGGGGCGTTCGAGGCGACCCTCCGGGAGTTCGCGGGCCTCGCGACCGGTGGGACCCGAACTTCGTCGAAGGACGCCGACGCCGGTGGGAATCGCCTCGTCCTCGTGGACGAACTGGAGAGCATCACCGAACCCGGTGCGAGCGCCAAGATTATCGCGGGCATCTTGGAGGAACTACGGGGACGGGACGTGACCGGCGTGTTCGTCTCCCACCTCGCGGCCGAGATTCGGGAGATGGCGGACTACGACGTCTCGGTGGACGGCATCGAGGCGCAGGGACTGGAGGACGGCGAACTCGTCGTGAATCGCTCGCCCGTCAAGAACCACCTCGCGCGCTCGACGCCGGAACTCATCGTCGAGAAGTTGGCTGGCGACAGTAGCGGGGAGTTCTACGACCGACTGCTGGAGAAGTTCTAGTCTCCGGCTTCACGCTGTTCCGCCCGTCGCTCGAACGGCGACGTATCGCCGTCTGCCGAGTTGGCGCTCGTTCGGTTCACGACCGGGCCGATGAGTCGCGACAACTACGTAACAGAGCGGCGAAAATCCGGCGGTTCACCGTACCAGTTTGTATACTGACACTCGTCACCCCGCGACTCGTCTCCCGGTCGCTAAGGACCGCTTAGCCGCCGTGACGGACCTCTCTTCCGTTTAATATTTTTGGCTGCCGAAAGGTTAAGTAGCTGGGACAGCGAGGTGAAAGTGATGGCAGACGACCCCGAGGAGGGGATGCTCTCGTGGGACGAATCCGTGTTCCGAGACGAACACGTATTCGAAATCGACTACGTTCCCGAGACGTTCGCCCACCGCGAGAGCGAGATGCGGAGCCTGAAGTACGCGCTCCGACCTGCCGCCCGCGGCTCCCGTCCGCTGAACGTCATCGCGCGCGGTCCGCCCGGCACCGGTAAGACGACGGCGGTCCAGAAGGTGTTCGGCGAGTTGGGTGCTCAGACCGACGTTCGGACCGTCCGCGTCAACTGTCAGGTCGATTCGACGCGCTACTCGGTGTTCTCTCGCATCTTCGAGGGTATCTTCGAGTACGAACCGCCGTCCTCCGGCATCTCGTTCAAGAAGCTCTTCCGCCAGATTACGGAGAAACTGGTCGAGGAGGACGAGGTGCTGGTGGTCGCGCTCGACGACGTGAACTACCTCTTCTACGAGGGCGAGGCCTCCGACACGCTATACTCGCTGTTGCGCGCTCACGAGGCCCACTCCGGCGCGAAAATCGGCGTCATCGTCGTCTCCTCGGACCTGAACCTCGACGTCATCGAGGACTTGGACGGCCGGGTCCAGAGCGTCTTCCGGCCCGAGGAGGTGTACTTCCCGGTCTACGACCGCGAGGAGATAGCCGACATCCTCCAAGAGCGCGTGGACCGCGGCTTCCACGAAGGCGTCATCTCGACCGACGTTCTCGACGACGTGGCCAAACTCACCGCCGAGAGCGGCGACCTCCGGGTCGGCATCGACCTGCTCAGACGGGCCGGTCTCAATGCCGAGATGCGCGCGAGTCGGACCGTCAACACCGAGGACGTCGAACAGGCCTACGAGAAGTCGAAGTACGTCCACCTCAGCCACAGTCTCCGGGCGCTCTCGGACAGCGAAATCGAACTGCTCGAAGTCATCGCCGAGAACGACGGCGAGCGCGCCGGTGACGTCTACGACGAGTTCCACGAGCAGACCGGACTGGGCTACACGCGCTACTCCGAAATCATCAACAAACTCGACCAACTCGACATCATCGACGCGACCTACACCAACGTCGAGGGTCGCGGGCGTTCACGGCAACTCTCCCTGCGCTACGAACCCGAGGCAGTGCTGAACCGACTCGAAGGGAGTTAGCCACCGACTGGTGCGACCGTGTTTGCGTATCGAGGGACCGACCGATTTCCTGTATCGACACGCCGACTCCGAGCGCCAAAAAGAGCACCGACCGCAAGCGTCCGAACTACCGCTCGCTGACTTCTATCTGAATCGAGTCGGGAACGTCCTCTTCGACGAGTTCGCCGGAGAACGCGAACCTGTCGTCTCCGGTCCCCACCGTGCCTTCCACGCGGGTCCCCTCCTCACCGAGGTCGGTGACCTCGTCGGTCGCTCCACCGGCGTCTTCGTCCGGTTCTAGATTCCGCGCGTCGCCGGTCACCCTGAACGTGTAGTTCACCGGTTCGTCGGTGCCGGGATTCGTGACGACTGCCTCCATCGGTAGTTGTTCCTCCTCTGTTCCGTCGCCCGTTTCTGCGTCGGTCCGCTGGCGAAGGACCTGCAGTAACTCGGCCAGCGTCCCGCTGGTCTGGAAGTCCGAGACGACCGTCTCGCCGCCCTCCGTGACGTCGGCGAACGACAGTTCGAAGCGAGCGTTCCGGACCGCCTCGCTCGTGTTCTCGGCGGTGACGCCCGCGTCCTCGGCGGCCGAACTAACCGCGGACGCCGACAGGTCCCCGTCGGCGGCCAACTGCCGGACCTGCGAGGCGAACTCGACGTGGGCCGCGGGTATCGTCTCCGGCGGCAGGAGGTCGAGGCTCATGTCGCTGAACTCGAACGTCCGGCCGGAGGCGCTCGCGCTCCCGCTCGGAGCAGTGATTGTGATTCCCCGACCCTGCCGTTCCATCACCACGTCGGTGGCGGTGAACTCGGTACTACCGCGCTGGACGGTCAGTTCGCTCCACTCCGCGGTGCCGAGCGCGGCGACTTCCTCCAGCGACGCGCCGTCTCGCAGGAGCGCGCGCGTTCCCTCGGGGACGACCGACCCCACCGTTCCGGTGGCGGCAATCTGGTCGGCGACCAGTTGGCCGTCCGTCTCCACCGACTCGGCGACGACCTCTACCGAAGCGTCCGGATTGACGTCCACCTCCGCGAGCGTGGCCAGCAGGGGCGACAGCGACCGTCCGCTGAACGACTCGACCATCGCCGCGCGAATCGTGGCGTAGGTCTCGGCGGACACGTCGTCGGCGGACACGCTGACCTGCGCTATCGACAGTGACTTGTCCGCGCCCTCCATCGTCCAGTCGCTGACTTGGAACTGCATGGTCCCGTCCTCGTAGGAGAAGGTCACGCGACCGACCGAGGAGGTGACTCCGCCGAGGCTTACGGTTACGTCTTCTATCTGTAGCGGTTCGGTCTCCTGTGCCGATGCGCTCGTCGTCGCGTTGACGACCCCGCCGAGCGAGAACGCCGCGGTCGCGAGTGCCGCCCCGAACTGACGTCGTTTCATGTCTCTCACGCCGAACAGTTACCGCGGTATCTGGGATAAATAGGAGATACCGTTTGAACCGTTCGACGGGATAAGCCGCGTTTTCCGCGTCGATAATGCGCGTGACTCCGGACTACGCCGGGTCGCGGCAGTTCCCGGCCGTGGTGTTGCATTCGGTCGATAACCGGCTGTTACGGTCCAGCCTCGGTCGTTAGGCTAATCGTTACTCGGTCGAGGACGGGGAGTGCGTCGCTCGCCGAACGAAGGCGCGGCGGAGAATCCGACGTTGACTGACAGCGCGTTGAGGGAGAAACGCGCTCGGGACTGAACGCCCGGCAGTGTCCCGGACTGCCGGGGCGGGTCGCGGTCGTCTCACCGTCGTCAGTCGTCCGTCGTCGACTCGATTTCGGTCGGGTCGTCGCGACATTCGTCGGTCTGCAGGACGAAGGTGCGCTCGGGCGGCGGCGCGACCCGGAGTTCCACCGTCTTGGCGAGGTAGTAGTACTTCCGGTTCCCGCGCTCGTAGTGGGCGACCAGTCCGGCCTCTTCCATCTTCGAGAGGTGGTGGACCGCCGTCTTGCCGTCCATGCCGACCGACTCCGCGAGTTGGGAGACGTACTGCGGTTCGCGCGAGAGTTCGCGGAGTATCTCGATTCGCGCTTTGCTCCCGAGCAAGTCCATGAGCGACACGATAGGTCGCGTACGACCTCCCGCACAAAAAATGAACGGGCGTTCGCGGGTCGCCTCGTCGCTCCGAGTCGCGGTTCGGACTCGCGGGTCGCGCCGGTCGGCGAGCGTGCGGGCCGAGCGTCGCGCGGGCCGGGCGATATTAGACGCGTCGGGCCGAACACCGACGACATGGGGGACCGGGTCAACCTGCCCGACGACAGAGACCGACAGCGAACCACCGTGACCGACGGCTTCTTCGAGCGCGAAATCCACCTCTCGCGGGACGCCACCGCCTCGTTTCTCCGGGAGTTGGCCGACCAAGTCGAGAACGACACCCGCCTCACGCTCTCCTCGCAGGAGTGGGAGATTCCGTTCGAGTACCGCGAACCGGTCGAAATCGAGGTCGAGTTCTCCGGCGGCCGCGAGGCCGAACTGGAGGTCGAGTTCGAGTTCACGGAACCGCGCGGCGGCGACGAACTGAGCGTGGAGTGACGGGAACTGGACGCGGCCGAACGAGCTGGACTGCGACGACAAACAGTGGACTGTCCGAGCGAGCTAGCTATTTCTCGAACGAGCTAGCTACTTGAGCAAAGGAGTCAGCGACCGCACCGTCACGGCACCGCAACCGCGAGAGCCTCGCGCCTCCCCAACCGCTTGCGGTCCTTGACCGCCGCTTCGCTCTGGTCTGCGGTCCTCAGCCCTCGCGCGGCTTGACGCGGCACCACGAGAGCGCCGCGCCAGCGCACGCCGAGAGAAAACGCAATAAAACCCCGAAAGCGAACGCCGCCGACCCCACGCATCGCCTCACTCGTACCGGAGCGCGTCGATGGGGTCGGTCTTGGCCGCGTTCCACGCCGGGTAGAGACCCGCGACGACGCCGACGAGGACGCCCACGGCGACCGCGATTGCGAACCACTCGTAGGGCAGGACGAGGCTCAGGCCGATGTACTCCCCAGCGGCGTAGGCCCCGGCGATGCCGACCGGGATACCCAGCACCGACCCGAACAGGCCGAGCAGGACCGCCTCCAGCAGGAACAACTGGAGCACGTCGCGGTTCTGCGCGCCGACCGCCTTCATGATGCCTATCTCCTTGGTTCGCTCGGTGACCGAGACCAGCATGATGTTGGCGATGCCGATGGACCCGACGACGAGCGAGATGACCGCGATACCGGTCACGAAGTTAGTGAGGGTGTTTATCAGTTCCTTGAGTTGGTCCACGAGGTCTTGGTCGGTCTCCACCGAGAAGGCGTAGCTCTCGGGCACGAGTCGGGCCGCGTCCGAGCGGTTCGTGAGGTACGCCCGCACCGCCTCTTTGGTCTCGGGCACCGCCGCGAAGTCCTCGGCGACGACCGTCACGGTGGGGTAGACGCGCTGGCTCTCGCCGGTGGTCGGACTCTCGATGGTCGTCCGGTAGAAGGGGTCGGTCGGCACGAACACGAGCGGTTCGGACCCGCCGCCGAGTCCCTCGAAGGCCCCGCCCGACGCCGAGGCGTTGAGGAGACCGACGACCTCCGCGTCTATCGACTCCCCGGAGGCGAGTCGGAGCGTGACGTTTTGGCCGACCGAGAGCGCCGGGTCGAACAACTGGGCGGCCTGCCGGTTTATCACGACCTCGCGCCGGCCCTCACGGAAGGCCCGGCCCGCCGCGAAACTCCCCGCGTCGAAGTGGCTCGGCGAGGTGGCGACGACCTGTCGCTGGGCGACCGTCTCGCCGCCCGCCGAGACGGCCGCGGTGGGTACCACCCCCCGCGGGACGACCGACTCGACCCCCGAGAGATTCCGAAGTCGGTCGAGGTCGTGGGTCGTGAACACCGGTTGCGCGCCCGCGCCCGGCCCGCCGTTCTCGCCCTCGGGGCCGGCCCAGACGTAGATGTTCGGCGTGCGGTCGGCCCCGACCTGCCCGAGGACGTCCGCCTGCAGGCTGGTCCCGAGGGTGACGAAGGTGATGACCGCCGCGACGCCGATGATGACACCGAGCGCCGTCAGCGTCGAGCGAAGCTTGTGACTCCGGATGGACCGCCAACTGAGACGCAGGCTCTCTGCGAACTCCATCAGGGACGGTCGGTCTCGACGCGCCGGGGGGACTCTATCTCCTCTATCCGTTCGACCGTGCCGTCGAGGACGTGAACCACGCGGTCGGCGTGTTCCGCGATAGGGCGCTCGTGAGTCACCATCAGGATGGTGTTGCCCTCGTCGTGCAACTGCTGGAACAGGCCCATTATCTGTTCACCGGTCTCTTGGTCGAGGTTCCCGGTCGGTTCGTCGGCGAGGATGATGGCCGGGTCGGCGGCCAGCGCGCGGGCGATGGCGACGCGCTGGCGCTGGCCGCCCGAGAGTTCGTTCGGCCGGTGGTCGCCCCGGTCGCCGAGTCCGACCTGCGCGAGCAACTCCTCGGCCCGGTCGATGCGCTCGCTCTTATCGACGCCCTGAAACACCAGCGGGAGCGCGACGTTCTCGGCCGCGGTCAGTTTCGGCATGAGGTTGAACGTCTGGAAGACGAAGCCGACCTCCTCACCGCGGACCCGCGTGCGCTTGCGCTGGGAGATGGCCGACACTTCGCGGCCGTTGACCCACACCTCGCCCTCGGTCGGCGTGTCGAGACAGCCGATGAGATTGAGCAGCGTGCTCTTGCCGGACCCGCTCGGTCCCATCACCGCCGTGTACGACCCCTTCGAGATAGAGAGGTCTACCCCGTCGAGCGCGTGGACGGGTTCGCCGAGGAAGTAGGTCTTCCTGACGTCGCGGAGCGCCACGGCCTCCTCCGCGGCGTCGCCGTGCGCCTCCTCGCCCTCCCCCCGCTCGGTCTCCACGTCGGACTCGGTACCCGAGTCGCTGGCAGCCATTGTCTTTCGAATCACGGGAGGGATTGCCAAAACACTAGCGCCCGTCCCGGGTGGAAACGTCCCGTTGCACTCGTTGGACCGCTCGTCGGTCCCCGTCGGACCGGACCCCGTTGCACTCGTTCGACCAGACTTTTCACCGCGGAACGCCCAGATGCGGGCATGAAGACGACCGGCGGAAGCGAGGCGGCGAAACGCGCGGCGGGCGAGAGCGCGGCCGAGGCGGTCGAAGACGGGATGGTCGTCGGTCTCGGCACCGGTTCGACCGCGGCCCACGCGATTCGCGCCATCGGCCGGAAGGTCGATAGCGGTCTCGACGTGCGCGGGATTCCGACCTCGTTTCAGTCCCGAGAGTTGGCCAAGGAGTCCGGGGTCCCGCTGACGACGCTCGACGAGACCGACGAGGTCCACCTCGCCATCGACGGGGCCGACCAGTTCTCCGGGCCGCATCTCGTGAAGGGCGGCGGCGCGGCCCACGCCCGCGAGAAAATCGTGGACGCGGCCGCCGACCGCCTGCTCGTGGTCGCGGACCCGAGCAAGTTCGCCGACGAACTCGACCACCCGATTCCGGTCGAGGTCCTGCCCGACGCCAGAACGACCGTGGCGGAGGACGTGCGCGCGCTGGGCGGGTCGCCGACGCTGCGGACCGCCGAACGCAAGGACGGCCCCGTCGTGACCGACAACGGCAACCTCGTGCTGGACTGCGATTTCGGTGATATCTCCTCGCCCGGCGTTCTCGCGGCCGACCTCGCCGAACTGCCTGGTGCGGTCGAACACGGCCTGTTCGTCGGCATGGCCGACGAGGTCCACGTCGGGAGCGACGACGGCGTCGAAGTCCGGCGGTTCTGACGGTCTCCGGTCGGTATCCCGCGGTCTCCTCACTGTAGCCTCCCGTTCTCGTCTCTCGAAGCGATAGCTCTCGGACCGACGCCTCTCGAAGACGTTCCTGAACGCCAGTTCCGAGCGACGAGCTATCAGCTACGGGGCGTCTACGTCGAAAAGAAACGAAGTAATTGCCGATTTACAGGTCGCGGGGCTGGACGGTCTTTCGGTCGTTGGCCTCGGCGCGGCGGGCAGCCTCGTCGAGGAGTTCTTCGACGCGCTCGTCGAGGGCATCGTAGAAGTCCGACGCCACGTTCTTGTCGTTCAGTGCGTCCTTGACAGCGGCTTTGACGATGAGGTCTGCCATACGACCATTTCTTTCCTGCCACCCCTAATAAAGCTTCTCAAATTCTCGGGCGAGCGGGCCTATGTCGGTCATTTCCCGGTCATCTATCAGGAATGCCAAAAGGAATAAATACTAGGGAGTTGTGTGGCGCCGTTCCGGCAGGTCGGTGGATAGGAGTACGTAGAGTACCGAGAGTTGGACATGCGTGATTTGCTCGAAGCGGTCGCCGCCGGTGAGGTGAGTCCGTCGGAGGCCGAGGCACGATTGGCGGGGTACGCGACCGGCGACGCCGGACGGTTCGACGCGGCCCGAGAGACCCGGAGAGGCGTCCCCGAGGCGATTCTCGGCGACGGAAAGACGTCGGAGGAGGCGGCCGCGCTCGCCGAGACCGCGGTCGAGACCACCGGCCGAGCGATTCTCACGCGGACCGACGACGACCAGCGACGCGCCGTCCGCGAGCAGTTGGCCGACGACCATCCCGACGCCGAGGTGACGGTCCACGACCGGGCGAACGTCGTGGTCGCCCACGCCGCGGACTTCGAACCGCCGGACCTCGCCGCGACCGTGGGGGTCGTCACGGCGGGGACGAGCGACGCGGTTCCGGCGGGCGAGGCCGCGGTGCTCGCCGAAGAGATGGGCGCGACCGTCGAACGGACCGACGACGTGGGCGTCGCGGCGCTGACTCGCATCGTGGACCAACTCGACCGTCTCCGGGGTGCGGACGTGCTGGTGGTCGCCGCGGGCCGCGAGGGCGCGCTTCCGACCGTGGTGGCGGGACTGGTGAACACGCCGGTAATCGGTCTGCCGGTCTCGACCGGGTACGGGTACGGCGGCGACGGCGAGGCCGCGCTGGCGGGGATGCTCCAGTCCTGCTCGGTGTTGTCGGTCGTAAACGTCGATGCGGGGTTCGTCGCGGGCGCGCAGGCGGGACTCGTCGCTCGCGCCATCGACGCCGCGGTCGGCGACGAGTCTCGACTTGAGTAGCCACGGAGACACTCTTTCGCCGGACGATACCGGCGACTTCGACCGGCCTATTCCACTCGCGCTGACAGGATTGGCGTTCAATTATCGCAAACGTTCTTTGCGTTTTCGGAAAACACGCTCACGTTCGGGAAGCATTTTTGGTGTTGTAGGACAAAGATTTGGATACTGGCAGTGACCCTGCCAGTTGAAACCCAATGCCAAAGTGTGACCACTGCGGCGCGCACGTCTCCGAACGATTCGAACGAGTGTTCGCCGACGAGGACGGTCGAGTCCACGCCTGCGTTTCGTGTTCGGCGAACGCCGGAATCGCGGAAGTCGCGCGCCAACGCGCCAGAGAGGCTCGAGCATAGCCCGCCGAACGGGCGGGAACCGAAAGGATAAGAACCACCACGCGAAGCCTGTAAGGCGTGTCAGTCCACTGGGTCTACATTATCGAGTGCGACGACGGCAGCTTTTACACGGGCTACACCACCGACGTGGAGCGCCGCGTCCGCGAACACGACCGCGGCGAGGGCGCGAAGTACACCCGCGGACGCACCCCGGTCGAACTCGTCCACCGGGAGCGGTTCGACTCGAAATCGGCGGCCATGTCCCGCGAGTACGCTATCAAGCAGTTGTCGCGGGCGGAGAAGGAACAGTTAGTGGAGCGCGACGGCGAGTCCGAAGCCAGCGATTAACGCAGGGGGTCGCCCTCGGGCACCGACGCCGGGAGACCGACCAGTTCCGCGCTCCGACGCCAGAGTCGGGTCCGGAGTTCCTCGTCACTCGCCGCTTCGGCGGGCGACGCCCGCTCTCGCCGGTCGAAGTACGCGCCGGACACGTCGGCAACTTCGTCGCTCGTCGTGAGGGAGACGAGCGCGTCGGCGGCCCCAGAGACGCTCTCGAAGGGTCCGACCGGTGCGACGCCGGCGACCAACGACGCCGCGCTGGTGAACAGGCACGAGAACCCCGTCGCGTTCCGGACGAGACGCGTACCGGGAATCCAACCGGGGTGGACGCAGTTCGCGGTGACGCCGGTCCCGGCCAGTCGGTCGGCCAACTCGCGGGTGAACAGGACGTTCGCCAGTTTCGAGTCGGCGTAGGCGTCGAGCGCGTCGAACCCCTCGCCGCGGACGATGGCGTCGATGTCCGACAGCGAACCGTTTTCGTGGAGTGAACTCGACGTTGTGACGACTCTCGCGGGTGCGATCGCGCGCAGGCGCGGCGCGAGCAGGTTCGTGAGCAGGAACGGCGCGAGGTGGTTGACCGCGAACGTGAGTTCGACGCCGCCCTCGGTCGTCCGGCGTTCGCTCTGGGAGGTGCCCGCGTTGTTCACTAGCGCGTCGAGGCGGTCGTAGTCGGTCCGAACTGTCCGGGCCAGTTCCCGGACCGCGTCGAAGTCGCCGAAATCGACCGGGTAGAACTCGCCGTCGCTCTCGGGTGCGGCCGCCCTGACCGCCGACAGCACGTCCGCACCTGCCTCGCGGTCCCGGCCCGTGAACAGTACGGTCGCACCGCGTTCGGCCAGCTTTCGAGCGGCCTCGCGGCCGATACCGCTCGTACCGCCGGTCAGGAGGACGACTCGGTCCACGCTGACTCAGTCGTCGGCGTCCGCTTCGGCCTGCTCGGCGTCGGCCCGTTCCTCGTCCACCCCGGCGTCCGGCGCGGTCACGTCCGGGTCGATGAAGGCGTACTCGACGGCCTGTTGGCCGAGTTTCCGGACGCGCTCCTCGATGTCCTCGTCGATTATCTCGCCGTCCTCTATCTTGTTGCGGGCGCTCCGGATGCCGACCTGATGGGGGAGGACCCACGCGTGGACCCCGCGGGCGGTGATGCGCATGTGGTCGAGGGTGCTGGCGAACGACCCGCCTCCGGCGGTCGCCAGCAGGCCGACCGTGGTGTCCTCGTACTCGTCGAACCCGCAGTAGTCGTGGACGTTCCGGAAGGCCGACGAGTACGACCCGTGGTAGACCGGACTCCCGAGAATCACCGAGTCGGCCTCCCGAATCTTGCGCTTGAGTTCGGTCGCCTCCGGAGGTTCGTCCTCGTCGGGGTCGAAGACGGGGAGGTCGTACTCGCGCACGTCGAGGAGTTCGGTCTCGGCACCGCGCTCCTCGGCCGCGTCGAGGACGTGCTTCAGCGCCACGCGAGTGTAACTTCCGTCACGCATGCTCCCGGAGAGTGCGACGACGACGGGGGTTGCGTTCATCTTGACCGGGACTAGGTGCCTGAACAGCAAAACCGTTTCCGGGATTCGATTTTTGTAAAAATCCGGAGGAGTGAGTGATGGATGACGGTTCTGGGGTGAGCGTCGGAGGGACGAGGGTCAGCGTCGGTTCGTCGTCACTGGGACGTCACCCTTGGGTTGGAGCGTGACCGCCGCCGAGAGTTCGAGGTCGTCGTAGTCCCGGGTCAGCGTCCACTCCTGCGCCATCGTCGCCAGCACGAGTTGGGCCTCGGTCATCGCGAACTGCTGGCCGATGCACCGCCGCGGGCCACCGCCGAACGGGAAGTAGGCGTATTCGGGTCTCTCCCGGCCCCCGTCGCCGAGCCATCGCTCGGGACGGAACTCCTCGGGAGCGTCCCAGAACCGCTGGTCGCGGTGGAGGACCCACGTCGGCATGACGAGCAGGGACCCCTTCGGTACGGCGTAGTCGCCGAACGTCACCGCTTCGGCGGGCGAGCGCCGAATCTCGTGGGCGGGCGGGTAGAGCCGCATCGCCTCTTTCACGACCGCTTCGGCGTACTCGAACTCGAAGACGTCCTCGATGGTCGGGCGTTCGTCCACGACGTCGGCCAGTTCCTCGTGGAGTCGCGCCTCCGCCTCCGGGTTGCGAGACAGCAGGTCCCAGACGTAGGTCAGGGTGAGCGCGGTCGTCTCGTGGCCCGCGAACAGGAACGTCAGCATCTCGTCGCGTATCTGCTCGTCGTCCATCTCGGCGTCCGCGTCGAGCAGCATCGCCAGCAGGTCATCGCGGTCGGAGTCGGCGCGACGGCGCTCGGCGAGGATGTCGAATATCTGGGCTTCGAGGTGGTCGTGGGCGCGGTTCGCCCGCCGGAGGAACGGCACGGGTGCCCAGTCGGGTGCGAGGAAGGTGATGGGCTGGTTCTGGGGTTCCAGCGGTCCCTGCATGGCCTCGACCGCGTCGTAGATGCCGCGCGCTTCGAGGTCGATGTCCTCGCCGAACATCGACTCGACCAGAATTTCGAGGGTCGTGCGGGTCATCTCCTCGTGCAGGTCAACCCTACCGCCGTCGCGCCACCGACCGACGGTGTCCTCGGTCCGCGAGACCATGATGTCGGCGTAGTTCTCGATGTGACTCATGAAGAACGCCGGTTGGATGGCCTCGCGCTGGCGCTCCCAGCGGTCGCCCTCGCTGGTGAGTAGACCGTCGCCGACGATTTCACGCAGTTTGTCGGTGCTGCTCTCGTGCTTCGGAAACGTCACGGGGTCCTCCAGCACGCGCTTCACGTCGTCGGTGTCAGTTAGCATGTAGGCGTCCCAGCCGATAATCTCGTAGTTGACCACTCGGCCGTACCGCTCGGCGCACCGCTCGCGGAAGTCGCAGGGGTCGCGCGCCCACTGGTGGGTGTTTCCGACGAACGGCAGGCCGCGCGGTCCCGGCGGCGATTGCGTCGTCATATTCGGATGTACAGGGTAGGTAACCCTGATTCTACTGCCGCGAATACGGGGTGCATTTATATAGGGCGGGCGTAGCCGAACCTATGCGATACGCGCGAGTCCGGGTCGCGCCGACCGAGGGGGCGGGCGACCACCCGCTCGGCGCGCGCCTCGCCGAAGTCGAGGACGTCGAGCGCGAGCGGGTCCACCGCATCGAACTCCTCGACGACGGGACCGGCCTGTTGCTGGCGGAGGCCAGCGGCGACCGGGACCGGTACGAGCGACTCCTCGCCGACAGTGAGTTCGTCCACGACTACACCGTCACTGGAACCGGGGGCAACTGGTACGCCTACGTCCACTTCGAACCGAACGAACAGGTCCGCGGGACGCTGGCCGAGTTCCGCGACTCGGAACTGATGATAGAGATGCCCATCGAGGCGCTGCCCGACGGTGCGCGGGAGATGACCTTCGTCGGCGACGAGGCGGCGTTCGCGGACGCGATTCCGACCGACCCCGAGCGCTACGACGTCGAACTGCTGGAGATGGGCGAGCGTCCGCCCCGAGCGGACGACTTGTTCTCCTGTCTCACCGAGCGCCAGCGGGAGGTGCTGGACGCCGCGCTCGAACGGGGGTACTACGAGAACCCCCGTCGGGCGACCCACGAGGAGGTGGCCGACGCGCTGGACGTCTCGCCGAGTACGGTCGGCGAACACCTCCGGAAGATAGAGTCGCGGGTCTTCTCGCAGTTCGCCCGCGAGCGGTGAGGTGACCGGTCGGCGGGCGCAGACGGACCGAGGAGTTCGTCGCCGCTCCGTCACCGTGCGACGGTGCCACGCGGTGGTTTTTTCGGCGGGGGTGGCGACGATACCCGTATGGAGACGCCGATTTCGTTCGGAACCGACGGTTGGCGAGCGACGCTGGACGAGTTCACCGCGCCCCGCGTCCGAATGGTCGGGCAGGCGGTGGCCGACTACCTGCGGGAGGTCGAAGACCGCGAGGGAGGCACCGTCGCGGTCGGCTACGACGCCCGCGAGACCTCGCGGGGGTTCGCCGAGGAACTGTGTCGCGTGCTGGCGGCGAACGGGTTCGACGCGCTGATTCCGCCGCGTGACTGCCCGACGCCGCTGGCGGTCTGGACCATCGCGGACCGCGAGTTGGCCGGTGCGCTGGTCGTCTCGGCCTCGCACAACCCGCCGAACTACAACGGCGTGAAGTTCTTCCCGCACGACGCCGCGCCCGCCCTGCCGGCGGTCACCGACGAGATTATGGCCCGCATCGCCGAACCCCGCGCGCTCCCCGAGGACGAACAGGGGAGCGTCCGGGAGGAAGACCTGCTCGAACCCTACGCCGAACACGTCTTCGACGTGGTGGGCGTCGGTCCCGACGAGGACGAAAATCTGGACGGACTCGAAGTCGTCTACGACGCGATGCACGGGTCGGGGCGCGGATTCACCGACGAACTGCTCGAACGCGCCGGGGCGACCGTCCACCGGCGACGCTGTGAGCAGGACCCCGAGTTCGGCGGGACGAACCCCGAACCGAGCGCGGAGAACCTACAGGGCTTGGTCGAGGCGGTCCGCGAGCGCGACGCCGACCTCGGCATCGCCAACGACGGCGACTCCGACCGCATCGCCGTCGTGACGCCCGACCGGGGCTTCCTCGACGAGAACCTCTTCTTCGCGGCGACCTACGACTACCTGCTCGAAGACGACTCGGGTCCGGCGGTCCGAACCGTCTCGACCACCTTCCTCGTGGACCGGGTCGCGGAGGCTCACGGCGAGGAGGTCGTGGAGACCGCGGTCGGATACAAGTGGGTCGCCGAGGCGATGGGCGAACACGACGCGCTCATCGGCGGCGAGGAGTCCGGCGGGTTCTCCGTCCGCGGCCACGTCCGCGAGAAGGACGGCGTGCTGATGGCCCTGCTCGCGGGTGCGGTCGAGAACGAGCGCTCATACGACGAGCGCGTGGACGGCCTGCTCGCGGAGTTCGGCGAGATTCACCAGTCGAAGGTCAGCGTGGACTGCCCCGACGACCAGAAGCAGCGCGTGCTGTCGGACCTCGAAGCCCAACTCCCCGAGGAGGTAGCGGGCGAACACGTCGAGGGAGTCAACGACACCGACGGGTTCAAGATTCTGCTCGAAGACGGGTCGTGGCTGCTGGTCCGGCCGAGCGGGACCGAACCGAAGATGCGCGTCTACGCCGAGGCCGCGAGCGAAGAGCGGGTATCGGAACTGCTCGACGCCGGGCGCGAACTGGTCGAACCGCTCATTTAAGCTTCTCCTTCTCCGAAGTCGAGCATTCCGCCGGGGTTCGCGTAGTAGACGTACGCCAGTCCCAGTCCCAGCACCACGGCCACCAGTCCGAGAACGTCGCTGACTCCAACCGTGACCCCGTCCGAAATCGTGACGTACCCCATCACGAACGCGAACGCGGTCCAGATTATCGCCACGCGTCGGCGTCGTCTCTCGTCCATGCCGGTGTTGGCGGAGTCCGAACAGTTGGTTCTATTGGAACGCGCTCGCGTCAGTCCTCGTTCGCACCGTAGCGACCGCGGAGGCGGTCCCCGTCCGCCTCGTCGCCCGAAATCTCGAAGCCGAGCGACTCGTAGAACGGCCGGACTCCGGGGTCGAACTCGGCGGTCAGCGGCGCGCGGCGCTCGGCCGCGGTCCGGACCAGCGCCGACCCGATGCCCCGTCCCCGGCGCGCCCGCCGGACCGCCACGGCGTCGATGTGCGAACCGTCGTCCGCGCCATCGACGTGCGAATCATCGTCCTCGCCAGCGACCAGTACGAGCGCACCCAGAATCGGACTGTCGCGGCCTTCCGCGTCTCGCGGCTTCGCCGCTCGATTCTCCGAGTCGCGTCGCTCCTCGTCCGCCACCAGCACGTCCCCGGCGTCGATTCGGTCGCGGAGGTCGTCGCGGACTTCGAGCATCGCGGCGTCGAGGACCCGCCGGACGCCGAGTCGGTCGTCGGTGGCGGCCTCCCGAATCTCGACGCCCGCCTCCGACGTCCCCGTCACGCTCGCTCGCCGGCGAGCATCCGGTCGGTCATCGCCAGCACGTCGTCCACCGACGGCCGGTCGCTCGGCTTCTCCCCGCGGTGGACGGCGTGGAGACGCAGTTCGCCGCCGCGGGCGTCGAGTATCGCCACTTCCGGCATCCGCCCGAGCAGGTCGTGGAGTGCGCCGAGTTTGCCGAACCGGGTCGGCTGCCCGTACGCCTCGGCGGCGCGCTTGTCCTCGTCGGCAACCAGCGGAAACGGGAGATGGTACTTCTGCTGCCACTTCCCGGCCTTCTCCTTCGACTCGGGCAGGACCGAGACGACCGCGACGTCGCGGTCGCGGAACTCGTCGTAGCGGTCCGCGAACTCCTGCACCTGCCGGCGACAGTTCCGACAGCGGTAGTCGCGCTGGAACAGCAGGACGACTGCGACGTTGTCGTCCGGCGGCGTCCGACCGCTCGGCGGGCGTCGGACTACTGTCTCGGAGTCGGCCGCGAGGTCCGAGAGGACGAGGGGGTCGGGACCCGCCCCGGCGTTGGGCAACTCGAAGTCGAGTTGCGAGACGCCGAGGTCCCTGCGCTCTCGCTCGAACTCGGTAACGGGTCCGGCCTCGGCCTCCACCATGGGTTCGCTCTCGCTCCGGCCCTCCGGCGTCCCCGCGCCGGCGTCTCCGTCGCGGCCGCTCCCGCCCTTGATGAGTCGCAGGACTTTCACGTGGTCGGTCTCGACGGGTTGGTCCTCCGGCACCGGGCGACCGTCCACCATCACCGAGACCTCGTGGGGACTGAGGTCCACCTCGTCCAGCAAGTCGGCGTAGGTCGCGTCCTCGACTTCGAAGTCGTGGCTCCCCTCGCCGACGACTTCGACGGTCACGTTCATGTACTGGGTTTCCGCGGCGCGAGTGGTAAGCGTGTCGGGAACGAGGGCGCGTCGGAAAGCCGTGTATCGAGAGCGACGTGAGACGTGGTATCGGGAACGACGAGACTGCGCCGAGCAAGAGTCGCCGCGCTACAGCATTTCCATGCCGGAGTCGGCCGAACGGGTTCCTCGTCCACGGTATCCACGCCACGCGCCGAGCGCGAACGCGCCCACCCCGACGAGGAGGACGAGGAACTGGACGATGCCACCGAGTATCGGGACGAAGCCAACAACCGAGACGGCGAGCAGTCCGGCGGCCAGCGCCAGCCACCGACTGTCGGTGTCGGCCAGACCGAGTCCCCACGCCCCGAGCGAAAACGCGCCGTAGACGTAGCCGACCCACAGCACGAGGGGGTAGAGCAGGACGACGAGCAGGCCCAGCGGAATCCCGACTAGCGAAATCAGCAGCAGAACGAACAGAACCGGAATGCCGACGAACGACAGCAGTCCGATGCCGCCGGAGCGAAGGGGGTTGTCGGCCGCTCGCTCCGCGGTGCCGTTCGAGAACCGCGGGAAGGCCAGCAGTAGAATCGCCCCGAGGACGAGATTCGCGAGGAAGCCGTACACGCCCGCGAGCCACTTCGGGACGACGAGTCCGGCCGGACCGACGGCGGCGTCGGGACTCGAATCCTGTCGAATCTCGCCAGCGACTCGCGCGCCATCGGCGCGGTCGAGGTTGCCGTCGTAGGTCAGGTCGCCGCCGATGACCGCGGTCGGTCCGAGCGTGATTGTGTCCGCGCCGATTTGGGCGTCGCCGCCGACTTCGCCGTCGAGGACGACGCTCCCCGCTCCGGCGTCCAACTGACCGCCGACTCGGCCGCTTTCGGAGAGAACGACGTTACCGCCGGCCGCGCTGACGTCGCCGGTCACGGTGCCGTTGATTCGGACGTTGCCGGACGCGGCTTGCAGGTCGCCGTTCACCCGGCCTTCGACGTTGACGTTGCCACCCATGGCGCTCAGGTCACCGTTCACCGTCCCGCGGACGACGACGGTGCCACCGAACGCCCGGACACTCTCGTTGACAGTCTCTCCTTCCTCGACGACGACGGTGCCGCCCGCCCGAGTCTCGTCCGCCGCGACGGGTGCGGGCACCGCCGCGAGAACTACCAGTGCGGTAAACAGCAGGGTGAATAGTTTATCCATACTGAAAATATTGGCGGGTAGTTATTTAATAGGTTAGTGGTTGGTCGCCGCGTCTGCGACTCGCACCACCGTTTCAAGTGGCTAGGGCCGTCCCGGCAGTGCGGTCCGACCCTCGACCGGGCATGAACCGCCGGGCGTTCGCCGTCCGTCCGAACCTCGGGGAGTTTAAGACCGGCTAGCACTTGGTGTGGCACATGAGCGAGGTCGAGAGCGAGGCCGACGAGGTGGCCGAGAGCGAACCCGACGAGGCCGAGGTGGCCGAGGCCGGGCGGGACGAGATATGGATTGAGAAGTACCGGCCCGGGACGCTGGACGAGGTGGCGGGTCACGACGACATCACCGCGCGCCTGAAACGCTACGTCGAGCGCGACGACCTGCCGAACCTGCTGTTCTCCGGACCGGCGGGCGTCGGGAAGACGACCAGCGCCGTCGCCATCGCCAAGCAGCTCTACGGCGACGACTGGGAGCAGAACTTCCTCGAACTCAACGCCTCCGACCAGCGGGGCATCGACGTGGTCCGGGACCGCATCAAGAACTTCGCACGGTCGTCGTTCGGCGGGCACAGCTATCGCATCATCTTCCTCGACGAGGCCGACTCCCTCACGTCGGACGCCCAGTCGGCGCTCCGCCGGACGATGGAGCAGTTCTCCAACAACACCCGGTTCATCCTATCGTGTAACTACTCCTCGAAGATTATCGACCCCATCCAGTCGCGGTGTGCGACCTTCCGGTTCGGTCCCATCGGTGACGAGGCCATCGCCGAACAGACGCGGAAAATCGCGGCCGAGGAGGGCATCGAGACGACCGAGGACGGCGTGGAAGCGCTCGTCTACGCCGCCGACGGCGACATGCGCAAAGCCATCAACGCGTTGCAGGCCGCGGCCGTGATGGGCGAAGTCGTGGACGAGGAAGCCGTGTTCACCATCACTAGCACCGCCCGCCCGGAGGAGATAGAGCAGATGGTCACCCACGCCATCGAGGGCGACTTCACTAAGGCGCGCAAGGTGCTGGACGACCTGCTCACGAACAAGGGGATGGCGGGCGGCGACATCATCGACCAACTCCACCGGTCGGTCTGGGAGTTCGACTTGGACGACGAGGCCATCGTGCGCCTGATGGACCGCGTCGGCGAGGTCGATTACCGCATCACCGAGGGTGCCAACGAGAGCGTCCAACTGGAGGCGCTGCTGGCGTCGCTGTCGCTCGAAGACGAATAGCCGCCAGACTCGCCCGACCCCGCCAGATTCGCGGCGGGTTAGCGCGATGCTAACCCGAGCGCAATCGCTCGTTTCGTCGGTAGCGGCGCTCGGGAAAACGGATTTCACCGGGAAAACGTCGCGTTGCTCCCGAAAACGGTCCCGAACGGCCACCTCTCTTATGTCCCGAACCGTCGTAGCCCCGACCGAGTACATCATGGGACGCTATCCACGTCAGGTACGGGACGCACAGGTCAAGTGCATCGACTGTAACGCGCCCGTCGTCGAGACGATAGAGGGCAACTACGCCTGCGTGAACTGCGGGTCCGAACCGCTCAGCGCGCGGTCGGAGGCGCCCCCGTCCGGCCGAGAGGACGCCGCATCTCCCGCGGACGACTGACGACTCGTTTCTCGTGGACGACCGGACGATTCGTCTCTCGCAGAAGACTGGACGACACTCGCCCGTGTCGCCACGAACCAGACTTTTGTCACTGGTCGGCGAACCGTAGCCTATGCGCCACCGCCCTCTCGAACGGACGACCGACGACGCCCGACGCCCGCGACCATGACCGCGAACGCGCCCATCCGAACCGAGTCGCTGACGAAGCGGTACGGCGACGAACTCGCGGTTCGGGACCTCTCGTTCACGGTCGAGCGCGGCGAGGTGTTCGGTTTCCTCGGCCCGAACGGTGCGGGCAAAACCACGACGATGCGGATGCTGACGACGCTGACCCGGCCCAGTTCGGGCGAGGCGTGGGTCGCCGGAGCGCCGATAACCGACCGCGACGCGGTGGTCGAAGAACTCGGCTATCTACCGGAGGAGCCGCCGATTCACGACGAACTCACCGGGCGCGAGCAGTTGGAGTACGTCGCCGGACTCCGCGACTCGCCGGAGACGGAGACCGACGAGCGCATCCGTGAACTGCTCGCGCGCTTCGACCTCGCCGCCGACGCCGACGACCGCATCTCGACGTACTCCAAGGGGATGAAACAGAAGACCGCGCTGATTCAGGCGCTCCTCCACGACCCCGCGGTGCTGTTTCTGGACGAACCCACGTCGGGACTCGACCCGCGGGCGGCCCGGACGGTCCGGAACCTGATAACCGAACTCCGCGAGGAGGGGATGACGGTCTTCCTCTCGACGCACATTCTCCCCGTCGTCGAGGAACTCGCCGACCGCGTCGGGGTCCTCCACGACGGCCGACTCGTGGCCGAGGGGTCGCCCGAGTCGCTGACCCACCGGGCCGAGTCCGGCGAGGAGTCAACCCTCGAAGAGGTGTTCCTCGAAGTGACGAGCGAGCGCCCCGGCGAGGCGTCTGACCCGGACGCGGAGCGGTCGGAGTTCGTCCGATGAAGCGCCCCAATCTCTCGCACGCGACCCGCATCGCCCGCGTCGAACTCCGCCGGAGCGTCCGGGCGATGCGGTCCAGCACGACGCGGACCGCCGCGTTCGGGTTCGCGCTCCTGTTCTGGGTCGCCCTGCCCACGGTCGGCGGCGGTTTCGCGGCGTATCGACTCGGGCGAGCGCTCCCCGAGGTCCCCGCGGCCCTCCCGATACTCGACCTCGTTCACGGCGGGGCGGCGGTCGGGTGGGTCGGTCTCGCGGCGCTCGCCGCGGCCCGGTCCGCGGGCAAGAAGGGGGAACTCGAATCGCCGGAGGGAATCCTGACGACGGTGCCCGCCCGGGACGCGGCACTCGGTCTCCTGCTGGCGGAGTACGCCCGCATGGCGCTGGTCGCCGCGATTCCGGTCCTGACCGTCGCTGCGGCGCTCGCGGTGGGTGCGGGCGTCGTCGCGCCGCTCCTCGCCGTTCCGGCCACCGCCGCAGTCCTGCTCGGCGTCGCGGTGTCCATCGGTTTTCCGGTCGGTCTCGGCGTCAAGTGGGTCACGCTCAGGTCGCCGTGGCTGGCTCGCCACAAGACCGCGCTGCTGGTCGCGCTGTTCGGTCTCTACTTCCTCGCGGTCACGTCGGAGTCGTTCGGTGCGGTACTCACCGCTCTCCAGCGAGCGCTCCGGGACACGCCGCTGGCGTGGTTCGGCGACGCCGCCCTGCTCGGACTGCCGGGCATCGAGGCGGTTCCGACCCGTGCGCTCGCCGCGGCGGCGCTGGCGGCGGTCCTGCTCCCGACGTTCGCGGCCGTCGGCGTTCGGTCGGCGACGACGCTGTGGTACACCGACCGCGCGCAGGGTGGGAGTACCGACCGCGTGCAGGACCAGAGAGACGAGGCGACGGCGCGGGAACGCGGGGACGACCCGGCGACGCCCGCAGACCCACCGCGGGAGGCCAGCGCGGGTCTCGGCGAGCGAGTCCTCTCGGGAGTGTTCTCCGGCGTCCTCGCCCGACCCACGCGGACCGTGACGCTGGCGGTGTGGCGGCGCACCCAGCGCTCGCCGATTCGACTGCTCTACGTCGCTACCCCCTGTTCTTCCTCTACGCGCCGCTCCGGACCGCGTTCGAGAGCGGCGTGCCGACCTCCCTGCCGGTGCTGGTCGCGCTCTACGGGACGTGGGCGGTGGGCGCGACGGCGCTCAACCCTCTCGGCGACGAGGGGTCGGTCCTGCCCGCGACGCTCCTGTCGGGTATCGAGGGCCGCCAGTTCGTCGCCGGGCACGTCCTGTCGGCGACGCTGGTCGGAGTACCGCTGGTGGCGGTGGCGACCGGCGTGACGGGTGCGCTGAGTCCGCTCGCCCCTGCGAAGTGGCTCGCGCTGACCGGCGCGAGCGCCGTCCTCGTCGTCTCCGGTACCGTCCTCGCGGTGGGCGTCGGCACCCTCTTCCCGCGGTTCGGCACGGTCGAGGTGTTCCGGAGTCGCGAGGTCACGATGCCGAGCAAGGGCGCGTTCGCGGCCTACTCGCTGGCGCTGTTGGGCGGCGCGGTCGGCGCGGTGGTGGCGCTCGTCGGACCGATAGCCGAGTTCGTCGGTGCCCTCGCCGGCGTCCCGCAGGGCGTCGTCCGTGCGGTCGGCGCGGCGCTGGCGGTGCTGGTCGGGGCGGTCGGGCCGGTGGTCGCGTACCGGTGGACGACGCGGGAGTTCGAGAGGTACGCACTGGACTGAGGGATTCAATATCAGAGTAGAGGGACGAATATACTAGTGAGCCTAGTACCGTCGGTCCAGCAGCGAGTTCGAGATAAGTAGTCCGACTGAATAAAATACTTATGTTGATTATATGTAGATGATGTCACATGAGGGAACTCCTGAGAAATAAGGAGTACATGTTGCTCTTTACTGGTCGGCTGACTACCAACATCGGAGATAGTCTCTATCTCATCGGTGCGATGTGGTTGGCTTTCGAACTTACTGGGTCGTCGTTCTACGTAGGAGTTGTCGGGTTTCTCACCAAGGCTCCGACTGCGCTACAGTTTCTCTTCGGTCCACTCGCCGACCGCTGGGAACTGAAACGAATTTTCGTCAGTACGCAACTGATTCAAGGATTGCTAGTACTACTCGTACCGCTCGCCGAGGTGATGAACTCACTGTCGATTTGGGTTCTCCTGTTTGTTATCCTACTAGTCTCCGTTACGAACCAACTCACGAGACCAGCGTTCTCGGCGACACTGCCGCTCGTCGTCGAGGACAAGAACATTACTCAGGCGAACTCGTTGTTCTCGACTGCGGCGCAAGGATTTAACGCGGTATTCAATGGACTGAGTGGACTATTGATTAGCCTCACAGGTACAGTTTTGCTGTTTACCATCGATTCGATTACCTTCTTCATCTCTTTGACGCTACTCGGACTCATGACGATTCCCGTAAGGAATAAGCAGGACGTTGAGGGAAGCGAAAAAGATTATCTCGGCGAACTACGGGAGGGTTTCGAATATCTTCATGGGTCGCTCGTTCTCCGGATTATAATCGCGGCTACCATAGCCAATTTCGGTTACGGAGCCGTGTTAGCGACTCTTCCAGAGTTCGCCGACTCGTTCGGTGGTCCGACCACGTACGGCCTCCTCATGGGTGCCGTGTCAGGCGGGTCCTTCGTCGGGTCGCTCCTTGCACTGAAGGTAGATGACGTGCCGTATGGGTGGTTCCTGATAGTCGGGTATCTCATCACTGCTGTCTCGATTTTTCTAGCAATGATTGTCGCCGAACCGTTGTTGACCGCGACGTTTTTTCTTCTTCGCTTCGATATCTCTCGGAGCGTACGCGGTACTCACCATGTCGATGATGCAATCAGTCATCGACAACAGACTCCTCGGCCGAGTCATGTCACTCTCCCAGAGCCTGTACGACGTGATGGTGCCGGTGGGTAGTATTGTCGGTGGTGCGATTGCCGCTACCTTCGCTCCGAGAATCACGTTCTATCTACTCGCATCGTTGTACACGGTTAACTTCGTCTACTTCCTCGTCCATCCACAACTTCGGTCTCTTCCGAAGATTGAGAGCATGGACGAAGACGTGCTGAATCTCGGTTCCTCTTCGTAAGCATCGAGACTTCGGTTGTTTCCGGTCGGGAGAGTGAACAAGACCGCTTCTTAGAACGTCTGTTAGGGTAGGACCCGCAAGACACCTCACAGGGCTTGTTACAACCATAAATAAAACCATCAGAAGTTAAAATATTCGAAACTTTTCATCGCAGTCTCGTTCGACGTGTCGGACTAGCAACTAGATTACGGCGTGATATACAGACGATGGTCCCATCCTTGGCTCGGCAGTCTGGGTGACTTCTCGAGACGAGAAGGCCGAGAAAGACTCGAAAATAGGAGAAAGGAGACGGTTTATCATCACTTGCGGCGAATTCCGAGACTACGAAACGGCGTAGTTGCGGAACTGTTTTACCCGTTCGTTGGCGAAATACGAACAATAATGAGCGAACTCGAAGAGGAGTACCGCCTCGATTATTTCGAGGAAGAGGGCTTCGTCAGGAAGGAGTGCACCGAGTGCGGTGACTTCTTCTGGACGCGCGACGAGGACCGCGAGACCTGCGGCGAACCGCCGTGCGAGACGTACCAGTTCATCGACGACCCCGGGTTCCCCGAGGCCTACACGCTCGAAGAGATGCGAGAGGCGTTCCTCTCGTTCTTCGAGGAGAACGACCACGAGCGAATCGACCCGTATCCGGTGGCCGCGAACCGCTGGCGCGACGACGTGCTGCTCACGCAGGCGTCCATCTACGACTTCCAACCGCTGGTCACCTCGGGCCAGACCCCGCCGCCCGCCAACCCGTTGACCATCAGCCAGCCCTGCATCCGGATGCAGGACATCGACAACGTGGGCAAGACCGGCCGCCACACGATGGCGTTCGAGATGATGGCCCACCACGCGTTCAACGCCCGCGAGGACCTCGAAGACCCCGACCAGTACGCGTATCAGGGCGAGGTCTACTGGAAGGACGAGACGGTGCAGTACTGCGACGAGTTCTTCGAGTCCATGGGGGCCGACCTGGAGGAAATCACGTACATCGAGGACCCGTGGGTGGGAGGGGGCAACGCCGGACCCGCCATCGAGGTCATCTACAAAGGTGCGGAACTCGCCACGCTGGTCTTCATGTCGATGGAGCAGGACCCCGACGGCGAGTACGAGATGAAGGACGGCAACCGGTACTCCAAGATGGACACCTACATCGTGGACACCGGCTACGGTCTCGAACGCTGGACGTGGATGTCTCAGGGCACGCCGACCGTCTACGAGGCGGTCTACCCCGAGATGATATCGTTCCTGAAGGAGAACGCGGGAATCGACCACACCGACGAGCAGGAGGAACTCGTCCACCGCGCCTCGAAACTCGCGGGTCACATGGACATCGACGAGGCCGAGGACATGGAGGCCGCCCGCGACAACATCGCCGACCAGTTGGACGTGTCCACGTCGGACCTCGAAGCCCTGCTCGAACCCCTCGAAGACATCTACGCCATCGCGGACCACTGCCGGACGCTGGCGTACATGCTCGGTGACGGCATCGTCCCGAGCAACGTCGGTACGGGCTACCTCGCGCGGATGGTCCTCCGGCGCACGAAACGCCTCTGTGACAACGTGGGCGTGGACGCGCCGCTGGACGAACTCGTGGACATGCAGGCCGAGCGACTGGAGTACGAGAATCGCGACACCGTCCGTGACATCGTCCGGACGGAGGTCGAGAAGTACCGCGAGACGCTCGAACAGGGCGGCCGCCGGGTCGAGCGCCTCGCCGAGGAGTACGCCGAGCGCGGCGAACCGATTCCGACCGACGAACTGGTCGAACTCTACGACTCCCACGGCATCCAACCGGACATGGTCGAGGAGATAGCCGCGGAGTTCGGGACGACCGTCGAGGTACCCGACGACTTCTACAGCGTCGTCGCCTCTCGCCACGACTCCGGGACGGCCTTCGAGGAGGAAGTCGAGGAGGACGACCGCCTCGCCGACCTGCCGACGACCGAGCGCCAGTTCTACGAGGACCAGTATGGCACCGACTTCGAGGCCGTGGTCCTCGACGTGTTCGAGCGCGAAGGCGAGGGCGAGGACGGAGAGACCGTCTACGACGTGGTCCTCGACCAGACGATGTTCTACCCCGAAGGCGGGGGTCAGCCCTCGGACCGCGGGACCCTGACCACCGACGAAAAGAGCGTGCAGGTCGAGGACGTGCAGATTCGCGACGGCGTCGTCCTCCACCGGACCGACGACGAGGTCGGCAAGGGCGACATCGTCCGCGGGAAGATAGACCGCGACCGTCGGCGTCGCCTGATGCGCCACCACACCGCGACCCACATCGTCATCCACGCCGCCCGCGAGGTGCTGGGCGAACACGTCCGGCAGGCGGGTGCCCAGAAGGGCATCGACAGTTCCCGCATCGACGTCCGCCACTACGAGCGCATCGACCCCGAGACCCGAGCGGAGATAGAGATGGTCGCCAACCAACTCGTGATGGACAACACCTCCGTCCAGCAGGAGTGGCCCAACCGCCACGAGGCCGAGGAGGAGTACGGCTTCGACCTGTATCAGGGCGGCATCCCGCCGGGACAGAACATCCGACTCATCCACGTCGCCGAGGACGTGCAGGCCTGCGGTGGCACCCACGTCCGACGGACCGGCGACGTCGGCACCATCAAAATCCTGAACACCGAGCGCGTGCAGGACGGCGTCGAGCGCATCACCTTCGCGGCGGGCGAGGCCGCCATCGAGGCGACCCAGCGCACCGAGTCCGCGCTCGCGGAGGCCGCCGAGATTCTGGACGTGGCCCCCGAAGAGGTGCCCGAGACCGCCGAGCGCTTCTTCGAGGAGTGGAAGGGCCGCGGCAAGCAGATAGAGGACCTGAAGGAGCAACTCGCCGAGGCCCGCGCGTCCGGCGGCGGAGGCGGCGAGGAGGTCGAAGTCGGTGACGCGACCGCGGTCGTTCAGCGTCTCGACGCCGACATGGACGAACTCCGGGCGACCGCCAACGCCCTCGCGGAGGAGGGCAAGATAGCGGTCATCGGGAGCGGCGCGGACGGCGCGACGTTCGTGGTCGCGGTGCCCGACGGCGTCGGCGTCAACGCCGGCGAGGTCGTCGGCGAACTCGCCCAGAAGGTCGGCGGCGGCGGGGGCGGCCCGCCGGACTTCGCGCAAGGCGGCGGTCCCGACGCCGAGAAACTCGACGACGCGCTGGACGACGCGCCCGAGGTGCTGAAACAGGTCGCAAACGTCTGATAATCACCTTCCTCGGTTTCTGATTATTTTCTATAGAGATTCCCAATAACCGTTCAGTAGCAAATAGCTACGGAGGTATCACATGCTGATAAATAATTATGTATAGTATGGTTAGAAAAGTATAACTTGTCTGGCTAATTAACTTACATGGAATATGGAAAAAAAAAAAAAAAAGACGATTCCAACCGTCGAGCGTTCCTTAAACGAACTGCGACCGCATCGGCGGCATTCACGATGCCCACTATCGGGTCGGCCGCCGCAAGCGAACAGAACCAAAGCGAAGCAGGAACCGCCAGCGCAAGCGGTCGAGTCGCCGAGAACACTGTCACGACACAAGGGACTCGACGTACACGCGGAAGCCGTGAAGCATTCGTAAACGCAATGCGTGAGAAGTATGGTCAAGAAGCCGTTGCACCTATTGACGACCGTTCAGAGATGAGTATCAGTAGTGCAATCGACTCTGCCGACATCGATGGCACTCGAATCGACGACGCAGGGTGCGACGGTTCGGTCTCGGTCGAAAACGGCTATGGCGATACGGTGGTGAGTGCCGACTTCATCATCGACATGTACGAGACCGACAACTATGATGGTTCCAGCGGAGATCGTCGGTACTTTTACCATCACTGGGCATCAGCACAGAGCCACAACCACAGCTATTTCAAGGGTAATATCTGGTCGTTCACAAATAGTATCGATTTCAGTAACGGAGATCTGAAGTGGTACAAGCCCGAGCAAAATTACTCTACGGGCGGCATTCCCGTCGACCTTAAGCTGAAAATTAGTGGAAAATCCAAGAAGGGAGTTAAAGCGACCGCAATAGGCAAGACCTCGTTCGATCTCCTCTCTGGGACGTTTCAGGTCAAAGGATCGGAAACTTCCATTGCGAACGACGAGTATGCAGTCTGGTGGGAAGGTGACCGTGAAGGTCAACAGACGGTCACCGGCCTCTCCGCTGAACAGCGCCCGTCCACCTCCGGATGGGATTACAACTACAACTTCGAACTGACTGGCGGAATGTATAAGAAAACGGCATAAATCTGAGGTTCGCTACTATCGACTATCCAAACAAAATTTTTAATGAGGGATAATTAAATAATTAGTTATGGAGAAATTTCCTGCCCAAAACGGTGCCCTCGCTGAACACTCGAATCGACGGGGGTTTCTCCAAAACGTCGCTACCGGCGTAAGCGCAATGGGCGTGGCCGGACTCGCCGGTTGCGTTGAATCGTCGGACTCGGCCACCGTCACTGATTCCGTCTCGGAGACTATCGACAGCGACTCAACGCCCCTCTCGCCGGACGAGTTCGACGAGTACGTCACCGAGATGCACGACCGATACGGCGACAGCGGGCCGTGGGGAAAACGTGGAATAGAACCCGACCACGGATTAACATACGTCGGAGCATGGACTGTACACCCAGAGAACTCGTCCACTTCAACTGATGGTCTTTCGTCGGACCACCTCGTCGCGCTGTATCGGATTCCGCCGGGAAAATCACGCGGTACATTCGATTACTATCAGTTCTGGATCTGGTCTGCAGTCGAACCGATAGACAGAGCAACCCTCAAGCGAGTTCGGCCGAAAGTGAAACTCTTGGGTGACGAACGTCGGATGCGGATGTACTCGCCAGCCGCAGAGGTTACGAACGGACCCATCCCAGTCGGATTGAGTCAGCCGACAGTCGACGGCCTGAATGTGACCATTCCCCTCACATCGGGGTCGATTCGAGTTAATCCAGAAGAGACACACGTCGGCGGGGCTGGAGCCTTTACTCCCGTCTGGTCGGGTTCGACCGGGAGCGTGCAGTCGGTCACGGCGACCTTCGAGTCGTCGTGGCCGAGTTCGCTCGGTCGCAAGTTCGACTGGACCGTCGAGACGACCGCCGAAGCCGACGGTTCGTAGACGAGAGCCGAAGTCCCCGTCACGAACCCGTGCGGAATCGAGCGGCCGACCGGTCCCGGCCTACTCGTCCCGACCGAGCGCCAACCGCTTCGCCCGCGCCCAGAGCGACTCCGAGCGACGCCGACGCTCCAGTCGCCGGGCGAGGTCGGCGTTGTTCTCCTTGAGGCGCGCCCGTTCTCGCCTGAGTCGCTCGTTCTCGGTTCTCAACCGCTCGTTCTCGGCGTCCAGTCGTTCCTCGGCGTCTAACCGCCCTACCTCGGCGCTCGGTCGGTCGAACGCCTCGGCGACGCTCTGCCGTTCGCCATCGCGTCTCGCCGCGGTCGATTCCGCCGGTTCGTCGGACCGGCCGGAGTCTCCGGTTCGCTCGAAGTCCTCGCTTCGCCCGGAGTTCGCCGTCTGTTCCGAATCTACACTCCACCGGCCGGAGCGGTCTCGGAACGCCGAGCGGGACCGTCTTCGGTCTCGGGTACCTCGAAGTTCTCCGGCACCTCGAAGTTCTCGGGCGTCCCCAGCGCGTTCTCGTCGCGGGTCCGGCCCGCCAGCACGGCGTTCAACACCCCGCCGACCAGCAGAACGAGTCCGCTGAAGTAAAGCCAGATGAGCAGCAGCAGCGCGCTCCCGAGGGTGCCGTAAATCGCCTCGTAGCGCCCGGCGTAGGCGACGTAGCCCTGAAACGCCGCCTCCAGCACTGCCCACCCGACGGCGGCGACGACGGTGCCGGGGAGCACCTCTATCGGCCGAACGTCGACGTCCGGAAAGACGTAGTAGACCGGGAAGAACGCGACCGTCAGTCCGGCGACGACTAACAGCGGGTTCACCACGGAGGGGTACGGCAGCGCCGGGGCCAGCGCGAAGACGACTCCGGCCGCGACGATGAGGGTGATGGCGACGGTCAGCGCCACTACGACGACGAGGGCGTCTCTGGCCTGCGCGACGAGACCTTTCTTCTCCTCGATGCCGTATATCTCCGAGAACGCGACGTCCAGCGCGCGGAAAATCCGCGAGGTCCCCCACAGGAGCGTGACCGCACCCAGTATCGAGACGCTGGTCCGCGCGTCGGTCGCGCCGAGCGAGTCCACCAACAACTGCCGAGCGTACGGCGTCAGTACCGACTCGGTGGCCGAGTAGAGGTACGCGGTCAGCGCGGCGTTGTCGATGGCCGAGAGGACGAACAGAGCGAACAGCAACAGCGGTAGCGTCGAGACGAACGCGTAGTACGCGATACTCCCGGCCATGAACGTGATGTTCTCGCTGTGGACCTCCCGTAACGTCGCGCGCACCACGCTCCCCACCCGGTGGTGAACCCCCATCGCACCGTGGTACGGCCGTGAGACCCAAAACGCCTCTGCCCGTCGCGGACCCGAAACGCCGGTCGTTCTCCCGCGTCCGCGGCGACGAAACGCGACCGGCCGGGTCGCCCGAATCTTCTTACATCGAGTCGTCGTGGAAGACTCGGGGGAGAGTCCATGACGACGCAACCGACACGACAGACCGAGCAGTCACAGCGCGGCCGAACGACCGGGCAGAGCGCGACGCGAGGGTCCCAGACGGGACGACGACCGCGGACGTTCCGGACCGCCGTTGGTCTCCCGGACGAGACTCGGCGGGCCGTCGTCGGGATGCTCAACCAGAGTCTCGCCGACACGACCGACCTGATGACCCAGAGCAAGTTCGCCCACTGGAACGTGAAGGGGATGAACTTCTACCAGTTGCACCTGCTGTTCGACGAAATCGCCGAGACCTTCGAGGAGCACGCCGACGTCGTCGCCGAACGAGCGACCGCGCTCGGCGGGGAGGCCACCGGTACCGTGCGAACCGCCGCGGCGAACAGTCGGATTCCGGAGATTCCGCCCGACGTGACCACCGGTCCGGAGTACGTCGCGGCGCTGGTCGAGCGCGTCGGCATCCACGCCAACAACCTCCGGCGCGAAATCGAACTCGCGGTCGAGCGCGGGGACGAGGACACCGCCGACATGTACACCGAACTCTCGCGCGAGGTTGACGAGCAACTCTACTTCCTCGAAGCACACCTCCAGAGCGTCACCCCCGAGGCGATTCCGGACAGTCCGGGGGCGTCGCCACAGGGCGGCGGTTCGCAGGGGGGCACCCCGTCGCAGTACCGCCAGCCGCCGGAGCGTTCACCGGAGTCACAGCGGGGCGGAACGCAGTCGCGCCAAATCGGTACGCAGACCCGGGGTCGGCCGGGAACCGGCGGGACCCGCCAGCGGGGACAAGGGTACGGTCGCCGGTAGCGGTACAGCGATACGGTCGCGGTACCGACGGCTCAAGTCTCGACGCCGAGGACTCGCTCGGCCGCCGCGCCGACCTCGGGAACCGTCTCTTCGGGCGCGTAGACCCCCAGACGCCACTGGGCGCGTCCCGCCGCGCGCAGGCCCTCGACCAGCGGCGACTCGTCGGCGAGTCGGCGGACCTCGCCGTCCACGACCACCCGGGTCGAGGACTCCGGCATGCCGGGTTCGCCGGGGGTATCGACCAGCACGTCTTCGGGCGACACGTCGGCCTCGCCCGCGGCGTCGGCGGTCTCCGCTATCTCCCGCTCGAAGGCACGGACCTCGTCGCGGTCGGCCGTGACGACGCCCTCGGGCACCGCGTCGAGTTTGGCCCAGACCGCCCGCTTGTAGAGGTCGCGGTGTTCGAGGCGGCGGGCGGCGTCGGCCGTGGCCGGGCAGTCCCGGAGCGCACCGAGCAGGCGGTCGTCGGTCATCCGCGCGAACTCCTCCGGGCGGAGGTCGGTCGAATCGAGCAGGCGCTCGCTCGCGCGTTCGAGCATCGCGCCAGCGATGCGCGAGACGTGGTGGCGATACACCGTCGCGTTCATCAGCGCACGGGCGACCAGCGTCCCCTCGGCGGTCTGGACGTTGCCCTCCGAGAGGACGAGGCGGTCGTCGCGGAACTGGAGGGCCGCCAGCAGGCGCGAGTGGTCGATGGTGCCGTAGGGGACGCCGGTGTGGTGGGCGTCCCGGACGAGGTAGTCCATCCGGTCCACGTCGAGTTCTCCCGCGACCAGTTGGCCGAGTCTCCCGTTGCCCGCCACGAGGTCGGCGACCTCGTCGGGGTCGAGACCGTGGGACTCCAACACCGCGCCCAGTTCGCCCGACGCGAGCAGGTCGCCCACCTCGTCGTGGTGGCGACCGAGTCGGCGCTCGATGATGCCCTCGGTCTGGTGGCCGTAGGGTCCGTGGCCCACGTCGTGGAGCAGGGCGGCGGCCCGGACCGCCCTCGCCCGGTCGTCCGCCACGTCGAGCAGCGAGCAGGTCTCGCGGGCGAGGTAGTAGACGCCGAGGCTGTGTTCGAATCGGGTATGGTTCGCAGAGGGGTAGACGAGACGGACTGTGCTGAGTTGCTTGATGTGGCGGAGGCGCTGGAGTTCGGGGGTGTCCAGCAGGTCCGCCGCGAGGTCACAGACGGGGATGTGGTCGTGGACGCTGTCCTTGATAGCCTTCATTACGTTCGGTTTGACAGAGCGGTGGCAAAAATGACCTGTCTCGTCGTCGCGCGTCGCGACTGTCTCGGACGCTCGCTCGCACGACGGAGTACAAAAAAGTGGCCGTGGTCGAGGTGGTCAGTCGTCGCCGCTCCGCGAGAGCAGGTAGCCCCCGAGACCGCCGAGTGCGGTCAGCACGCCGAACCCGGGCGCTCGAACCTGCTGGGCGAGTTCACCGGTGTCCACCTTCTGCGCCGCAGTGTCGTTCGCTGCCGTCGTCTCGGTTGTCGCCGTCGTCTGGTTGCCCACCGTCGTCTGATTGCCCCCTTCGGGGGTGTCGGTCGTGAGCGTCTCGCCTCCGGTCTCGGCGACGGCGCGAATCGGGCCGCGAAGGACGCCGTCGGGATGCTCGGCCGTGCTGACCTGCACGTAGACCTTGTCGTTGCGAATCGCCTCGACGAGTCGCAACAGGGTCTCCTGCGCGAAGGGTCCTCGGAGGTCCTCGGCGACCAGTAGCGAGTCCACCAGCGACCCCTCTATCTGGTCCGTCGGGTTCTCCGGTTGGAACAGCGGTGCGACGAGGGGGTCGCTTCCCTGCGTGTCGAGATAGATGCCCGCGCCGGTCACGTTCTCGATGTTCTGGAGATACAGCGAGTACATCAGCTTCGGTTCCTCGCCGTTCGGCGGATGCAGGACGAAGTAGGTCGTCCCCCGCGCGTTGGTCTGGACGCCGTCCGCCGGTTGGAACTCCGCGATGAACTTCTGTGGGTTCTCGCCGAACTCGTCGGCCAGCGGGTGGGTCGTCTCGTTCTCCGCCACCTCGGTCGGGTTCGGGATGGTCGTCGGCGTCTGGTTGGCGACGGTCGTCTGGTTGCCTTGGGGCGGTGCCGCGCCCATGGCTATCTGGCCCCGCATGGAGTTGGGGTGGACCTGACAGACGTACACGTCCATCTGCTCGCTCGCGGTGAACTGGGTCGTCTGGGTCGCGCCGGTCCCGGAGATTATCTCGGTCCGGAGCAACACGTCGCCGTTCTGTCCGATGATGGCGAAGTTGTGGGGCGCGCCGTCGAGATTCTTCCACGTGACCGCGTACCGCTTGCCCGCTTCGAGGTTCAACACCGGATTGACCGCCTGCGCGATGGACGGCGGTTCGATACCCTGCCAGCCCGCCACCTTGCCGCCGAGTCGGTAGTGGGTCGCGACGTCCTGCCGTCGGCCGGTGGCGAGGACGGTCCCCACGTCGGTGATGCTGCCGACGCCGAGGAGCGCGCCCGACGTCGCGGCGGCCGAGAGGAAGGTGCGTCTGGTCCGGTGGTCCGTCGAGTCGTCCGTCATGATTCGGCCTCCAGTGAGTACGCCGCGATGGTGTTCTGTCCGCCGCCACCGCCTTGGATGTAGACGTACTGCTTGTTGACCTTGGGGTCGACCCAACTGACGGGGTTGCCGTCGAGGCCCGCCGAGAGCTTGTCGGTCCAGAGCCGGTCGCCCGTCTCCGAATCGTAGGCGATGAACAGTCCGGAGGCGGTGCCCGCGAACGTCAGGCCGGTCACGGTGGACATCAGACCGCCCCACGGGTTCTTGGCCAGCCAGTCCTGCCACTTTATCTCGCCCGTGACGGGGTCCACCGCCGTGATGTTCCCCGCGGGCTGGTCCCAGCCGTCGATGTTCTGGCGCTGGCTCTCGTCGGCCGTGATGTAGGTCATCCCCTCGTAGGGTTCGCCGATTTCGTAGGGGATGTACTCCCACGACAGCTTCATCGGCATGTTCGTCGCCTTCAGGAACAGCAGATTGCGTTGGGGGTCGTACGACGAGGGCTGGGGGTCGGTTCCGCCGATGAGGTTCGGCAGAATCCAGTCGGACGCCTCTAAGCTCTGCTCTGGCATCGACCACGTGTTGGAGTGCTCCGAGAACTCGTCGCTCCGCTGGACGAGTTCGCCGGTTTCGAGGTCCACCGTGTACACCCACGCGGTTTTCCCGGGCCACGAGGCCAGTTTTCGGGTCTCGCCGTCGACCTCCGCCTCGAAGATGGCGGCCGGACTCGGCGAGTCGTAGTCCCACCAGTCGTGGGGCGACTCCTGATAGTTCCACTGGAACTCGCCGTCCTCCCAGTCGATGCCGACCTTCCCCGCGGTGTAGGGGTTGAACCCCGGCCGGACGGTACCGAACCACGGACCGGGGTTCGAGGTGGGGATGACCGCGGTCCCGGTCTCGGGGTCGAGCGCAGGGGCCTGCCAGACCGTCGAACCGCCGTGCTTCCACGCGTCGCCGACCCACTGGTCGGGCGGGGTCAGTCCTTGGTGCCACTTCTTGTTCCCGTCGGTCGTGATGCCGGAGGCCCAGCCGTGGACGCCCCACTCGCCGCCCATGCTCCCCTTGAGGAGCGTGTCCTCGTAGACGATGAGCGGGTAGTTCGAGGCCTCGCCGCGGTTCTTCTCCCACGCCTGTAACTCGTCGTGCATCGCCATCGACGGCGGCCCTTCGGCCTTCTCGTCGCGGTACTCGTAGGCCCCGTTGTAGTACCACTGCTCGTTGGCGTTGTACCGGTTGAGCGCCAGTACGCCGTAGTCCAGCGTGGCCTTGTACAGGGTGTCGCCGAGGACGGCCACTCCGCGGTTCGCGGGCGGTTCCTCGTACGCCACCGGCGACTTCGCGTGGTACATGTGGTACCAGAGGACGTCGCCGGTCCGGGCGTTGATGGCCCGGGTCTGCTCGGGACCGTTGACCTGATAGAGTATCGGCGGGTCGCCCGGCACGACGAGCGAGGTCCCCTGAAACCCGGCCGCGTCGCCCGCTCGCGGGAGGTTGTCTATCTCCCACTCCAGCGAGAGGTCCGAGACGTTCTCGGGCGTGATGATGTCGGCCGCCGTGTGGTGGTGGCGTTCGTAGTTGTTGCCGTACAACAGCCACCCTTCGGGGTCGTCGCCGCTGTCGAGGAGTTGCTGTTGGGTGATGTCGCGCTGCGGGATGTCGTCGATATTCTCGAACTGCTTGATTTCGGACGTCCCCGGTTTGGGAACTCGCTCCTCTACCATCGTCAGTCACCTCCCGTCCGCGGTGCCCGCATCTCGTCGGTGATGCGGACGAGGTCGTACTGCAGGTCCGTCTGGCTGGCTATCAGCATCGCGGTACTCCCGGACACGAGCGCTGTCAGTTCCTCGTCGGATATCTCCCCGCGGCCGAGTCGGTCCGCGGCCGCGCTCAGGAGGTAGAACCCGCCGAGCATCGCGCGGACGTCGGCGATACCGTCGTCGAGCAGTTCGTCGGTTAACAGCACCTGATTCTGGCGGAGGTGCTTGTCTAACCCGTCTATCCAGAGGAGAGCGCCGCTCGCCGCCCGTTTTTGGAGCGGCGAGACGTAGTCGGGATTCACTTCTTCGACCGGTGCCTCCTCCAGCACCCACGTCGGCTCCCAGAGCGCGAGTCGGTCGGCCTGACTCACCACGTTCGCGACCAGCGCCGTCTGTTCGTGCTCGCCGAATCCGACCTCCGAGAGGGTCTCGGCGAGCGACGCCGTGTGGACGAGCTGTTTCGTCATGCGCTCGATGTGTTCGGACGTGAACCGCGGGAGGTTAGCTTCGGCGCTCGCGTAGAAGCCGACCTCGGTCAGGTGGTCGTCGATTCGCCACGCAGGCGTCGTCAGTTCCGCGTACAGTTCCTCGCCGCGGTCCGGAACACCTGCGGCGCGTACCGCCGACAGGTCCGCTATCGCGTCGGCGACGCCCGCCATCTCCGTCGCCAGTAGTTCGGCATCGAGCGACCCGGAGAGGTCGTTTCGGATGGCCTCCCCGCGGCGAGCGAACTCGCCCGCCGACTCGACAGCGACGAGGTCCCGCAGGTCGCCCAGTGTCACGTCGTCGATGGCCGAACCGCCGGTCGCGGCGGCACTGGCCACGCCAAGGACCTTGAGGAACTTCCGACGCTCCTCGTCCGAAATCCGTGAATAGGGTTGTTCTCCTTGCATTATTACTCCTCATTCACCGGATAGCCGAGTGCGGTGAACCGAGACGAAGTATGTTAACTACACACATACCTACCGACAATCGTTCAACGCGAAACGTGAGATTCGATAGAACGCGGCGTCTCCGGAACGGTCCGGTAGAACTCAAAGACGCCGTTTCGGAATCTGGTGCGTGGGTATTGCTCGTCACTGGTCGTGACGGTCACGCAAACTCCGTCAAGTTTCGAGTAAGCGATACCGCGGGAGCCGCCAAGACGAGCGCCGACACGGCGGCGAAACGTCAGGGTTCGGACCTCACTTACCGTTCGAATCCGCCGGACCGCCTTCGCCAAGTCGCCCTCGACTCCGGGCGGTGAGCAGGTCTCGCGGGCGAGGTAGTAGACGCCCGGACTGTAAACGAGTACCGAGCGCCGGTCGTCGAACACGACGCCCGGGGAAGCGAACCGTCGAGGCCACGAGGAGAACCTCGGGAGGAAGGGGACCGCCGTTCCGAGGGCGTCCGACCCTATCGACGGCACAGACGACCGCCGCGGCGGTTGTAATCCCGACCACTTACCACGGCGATTTCGTATCGCTGGCTGTGCGACGAAAACAAAAGCGTTTTCTTGACACCTATATTACGTTTCGATTCCGTGCCATCGCATAACGCCTCGAAATCGGAACTCGCCGGAGGCCTGCTCGTACTGGGAGTCGCCGCGGCCGTCGGTCTCGCCTCCCTGACTGGTCTCCACGATGTCCCCTCCGACCTCCTCCCGATGGTCTCCACGTGGGCGGTCGTCGGTGGCTATCACGTCCTGAAAGCGACGTCGACGCGATTCCGGCGACGCTGGTTCGACCCGCGCGTCCGGAGCGTCCTCGCGCTCGTCGCGTTCGCGACCGCGGGGTATCTGTCCGCGACTGGCGGCCGAGCGTTGGCGGTCTTTCCGGCAATCTTCGGTGTCTTTTTCGCCGTCGGTGCGGCAGTCGAGTCCCACAAGCGCGGTTCGCTCCCGGCCAACCCCTTCTTCCGCCTGCTCGTGGGCGCGACCGGTCTCGGCTTCGTCGCGCTCGCGTGGCACCTCGTCCGGAACTACCCCTACGTCGGCGTCACCGTCATGGCGGCGACCAGCGCGGTCACGGGACTCGCGCTCCTCGCGTGGACGGTTCTGGTGACGAAGCGGGACTGAGACGGGGAGCGAACCACTGAAACGCCCCCGACTCGAAGCCCCCGCCATGCCTTACGCGGACAACGACGGCGTTTCTGTACACTACGAGGTCGGCGGCGACGGCGCGGTTGAGAGCGACGCGCCGGTCGTCCTACTGGCCGACGCGGGCTACGGTCCGTGGCAGTGGGGCTGGCAGTACTCGGCGCTCGCCGGTCCCTTCGAGGTCGTCGTCCCCAGCACGCGCGGGACGGGCGACTCGGGCGCCCCCGACCCGGACGCCACCGACTCCTACGGCATCGACGCGATGGCCGCCGACCTCGAAGCCGTCCTCGCCGACCACGGAGCGCGGAAGGCCCACCTCGTCGGCGCCGGGATGGGCGGGATGGTCGCGCTCCGGTACTCGCTCGACTTCTCGCGCGCCCGGTCGCTGGCGCTCCTCGGCACCTCGCCGGGCGGGCCGCGCGCGACCCCCGTCGCCGACGGCCTGCGCGAGCGACTGCTCGCGAGCCCCGACGATTCGGCGGCCCTCCGCGAATCACTCGAACCGGTCGCGAGTGCGGAACTGCTGGAGACCGACGACCTCGTGGAGCGAATCGTCGCGTGGCGGCGCGACGAGGACGCCCCGGAGGCGGTCCAGCGCGCCCACTTCGACGCGATGGCCGACTTCGACGCCAGCGACAGCCTCTACGAGATTACGATTCCCGCGCTCGTGGCCCACGGGAGCGACGACCGGGTGATTCCGGCCGCGGACGGCCGACTGCTGGCCGACGGACTTCCGAAGGGCGAGTTCGAGGCGTTCCCCGGCGAGCGACTCTTCTACGTCGAACGCTCGAAGGCGGTCAACGACTCGCTGGTGGGGTTCCTGACCGACCACGTCGAGGACTGAATCCGCAACAACGCCTACGTCCCGCGGCGTCGAACCACACTCCATGACGCTCTCGCTCGAACGCCGGGCCGCGCTCTGGGGGGACCGAACTGCGGTGGTGGACGAGAACGCCGACCGGCGGGTCAGTTACGCCGACCTCGAATCAGAGGCCGACGCGATGGCCCGACGGCTCTCGGCGCTCGGGGTCGAATCCGGCGACCCGGTCGCCGTCCTCTCGCGCAATCGCGTCGAGACGCTGGCGCTCCTGTTCGCGACGCGGCGACTCGGCGCGGTGTTCGCGCCGGTCTCGTATCGACTCACGCCCGCGACCGTCGAGCGCCCGCTGGCGGTCGTGGACCCGGCGGTGGTCGTCCACGAGTCGGCACAGCGGGACCTGATTCGGGAACTGCCCGACGACCTGACCTACACCTTCGAGGAGTTCGGCCGCCGCGACGGCGAGGCGTACGAGCGCGCCGACCCCGACCCAGAGGACTCGCTGCTCTACCTGCACACGAAAGCGGAGGCCGACCGCCCCGCCGTGGGCGAGGACGAGGGGAAGAATCGACCGGGCGAGTCGCTGAACGCGGACCCGACGACGGCCCCGCGCGTGGTGGACCTTCCGGCCAGCACGGTCGAGTGGAACTGCATCACCGCGGCCGCGGCGTGGGGTCTCGGCCGGGGCGACTGCGCGCCCGCCCTGCTTCCGCTCTCGGACGCCGAGGGACTCCTCCGACTCACCCTGCCGCTGCTCTACGTCGGCGGTCGAGTCGTCCTACTCCGGGCGTTCGACCCCGAGGACGCCCTGAACGCGGTGTCCGAGGAGGGCGCGACCGCGCTGTTCGCGGGGGCGACCGAGTACCGCGAACTGGTCGAGAGCGAGTCGTTCGCGGGGACCGACTTCGGGAGCGTCGAGTTGCTCGCCAACGGGTCGGCGCTCACCGCGGACGTCCGAGGCGCGCTGGCCCGGCACGCGCCCGTGGTCCGGACCTACGGCCGAGTCGAAACTGGGCCGAACAACCTCTTCGTCCCTCCCGAGGGCGGCGTTGGAGGTGGGTCCGGCGACGAGACGACCGACGGTGAGGCGTCCGACGACGCCGACCCCGACCGCGTGGGCCGACCGTTCCCCGACTGCGAGGCCAGACTCGTCGGCGAGGACGGAACCCCGGTCGCCGACGGCGAGGTCGGCGAACTCCAGTTCCGCGGGCCGGTGACGGCGCGGGGGTATCTCCCCGACGACGGAACGGCGGACGGCGACGGCGGCGAGACGTTTCCCGAGTGGGTGCCGACGCGCGACTTGGCCACCCGCGAGGGCGGCGACTACTACCTGCTCGGGCGCGCCAGCGAGACCTTCGACGCCGCGTCGGCCCGCGTCCACCCCCGAGCGGCCGAGCAAGCGCTCGAAGCGCGCGAGGGAGTGGACGCCGCGGGAGTGGTCCCCGACGCGGAGGGCGTGCTGGCGGCCTTCGTCGGCGACGCCGACCCCGGCGAACTCCGGTCGGTCCTCGGCGACGAATTGCCGGAGACCGTCGCCGTCCGGGAACTCGACCGACTGGAGTCGCTCCCCCGGCGCTCGACGGGCGAACTCGACCGCGCGGCGCTTCGGCGCGACCTCTCGGGCGAGGAGCGCATCGATAAGGAGTGAGTACCGTCCGATGCCAGCGTACAGCCCCGGCTTCCGCTCGCGCGAGTCCGAGTGCGACCGACTCGACGTACCCGTCGCGGGCGAGATTCCGGCGTGGCTCTCGGGGACGCTCGTGCGTAACGGCCCGGGCAGGTTCGAGGTCGGCGGCGAGCGCGTCGCCCACTGGTTCGACGGACTGGCGATGCTCCGGGCGTTCCGCTTCGACGACGGCACGGTGACGTACTCGAACCGATTCCTGCGGACCGAGACCTACCGGTCGGCCGTCGAGGAGGGCGAGCTATCGAGTCAGTTCGCCACCTCGGGGAGCTACCTCCGGCGGCTCAAGTCGTTCCTGACCGACCCGACCGACAACGCCAACGTCCACGTCGCGCGCCTCGGCGGCGAGTACGTCGCGCTGACCGAGACGCGCCGGCGCGTGCGGTTCGACCCGGCCGACCTCTCGACGCGGGGCGACTTGCGCTACCGGGACGACCTAACCCTCCACCACGTCACCGCCCACCTCCAGCACGACCCGGAGCGGGGCGAGACGGTCGGGTACGGGACCGAGTTCGGCCGCCGGAACCGGTATCACGTCTACCGGGTGCCCGACGACCGGCCCGAGCGCGTCCCCGTGGCGTCGGTCGAGGTGGACAGACCGGCGTACGTCCACAGCTTCGCGCTCACGCCGACGTACGCCGTCCTCGTCGAACCGCCGTACGTCGTGAACCCGCTCCGGTTCCTCCTGCCGGGCGGCGGCGGATTCATCGACAGCTACCGGTGGCGACCCGAGCGCGGCACCCGGTTTCGGGTCTTCGACCGCTCGTCGGGGGAACTGGTCGCCGACCGGTCCACGGCGGCCTTCTTCTTCTTCCACACCGCCAACGGGTTCGAGACCGACGACGAGGTGGTCGTGGACCTCGTGGCGTACGACGACGCGACCATCGTGGACAAGCTCTTCATGAGCGCGATGGACGGGGACGCCGAGAGCGGGTCGGCGGGAGGCCCGGAAGGGAGTCCGGAACTCGACGCCGCCGACGGGACGCTCGCGCGCTTCCGCGTGCCCCTCGACGATGGCGGCGACGGCGGTGAAGTCGAGCGCGAGACGCTGTATCGCGGGACGGAACTGCCCCGGGTGGCCCCGGCCGCACGCGGGAGCACGTACCGGTACGCCTACGGGCAGGCGACCCTGCGCGAGACCGGGAACGGACTGGCGAAGGTGAACGTCGAGACGGGCGAGGCGCTGGAGTGGTGGGAAGCGGGCGTCTACGCGGGCGAACCGATATTCGTCCCGCGTCCGGACGCGGACGCCGAGGACTGCGGCGCGGTGCTGTCGCTCGCGCTCGACGCCGACAACGAGCGGTCGGTCCTCCTCGTCCTCGACGCCGAGACGTTCGAGGAGCGAGCGCGCGCGACGCTCCCCCACGTCGTGCCCTTCGGCTTCCACGGGGAGTTCTTCCCGGCGGTCACTGACTGAAGCAACCCGCGGCGACGGGGCGTCCCGAATACCGGCAGAACTCCCCACAGCGCAACGCCTTTTGGACCCCGAGTGTTTTGTGACTGGTAATGAGTCGATTGCGAATCGCGTTCGTCAACGCCGCCCACGACGGCACCGACACCCGGCGAAACTTCCGCCGGGAGTTGGACGCCGACCTCGTGGAGTTCGACGCGACGGGCGGCGAACTTCCCGATACCCTCGACTTCGACGGTGTCGTGGTGTCGGGGTCTCGCTCGTCGGTCTACTGGGACGAAGAGTGGATAGAACCGACGAAAGCGTGGGTCCGAGACGCCATCGAGGCCGGACTCCCGTGCCTCGGCGTCTGCTGGGGCCACCAACTGCTCGCGGACGTGCTGGGCGGCGAAGTCAGCGACATGGGCGAGTACGAAATCGGCTACCGAGAGGTCGAACACACCGGCGACTCGCGGCTGTTCGACGGTATCGACCGGCGGTTCACCGTCTTCACGACCCACTCGGACGCGGTGGTCGAACTCCCGCCGGGTGCGGAGGAAATCGCGGCCAACGACTACTCCAACCACGCCTTCCGCAAGGACCGCGTGTTCGGCGTCCAGTTCCACCCCGAGTACGATATAGAGACGGCCGAGTCGGTCACGGAGGGCAAGGACCTGTCGGAGGAACGCATGGCCGAGGTTCTCTCGGGCATCGACGAGGAGAACTACCGGGCGGCCTGCGAGGCCAAACTGGTCTTCGAGAACTTCTGCGAGTTCGTCCGCGAGGTCCGCGACGCGGACCCCTCGGGCGAGAGCGAGACCGCTTCGGCGTAGCGACCCCCGAGCGTCACCCGCAGTCACGCCGCCTTCCGCCGATTCCGTATCGGACACTACTTAAACACCATTATCTGTGAACCAGCAAGCCCACCCGGGTTCGCGGAGTAACTTTTGAAAATGAACGACGACCTCGCCGACGGCAACGGCGGTTCGGCGTCACCCCGTCCGTCCTACACGGAACCCAGCATCGACGTTCCCCCGCTGTCCCAAGACAACCTCTTCGACGCGCTGTCCTCCCGGCGGAGTCGGTACGTCCTCGTCGCCCTCCGAGAGGCCGACGGACCCCTCGACACCCGGGAACTCGTGGACACGGTCGCGGCGTGGGAGACCGGCAAGCCCATCGACCTCGTGTCCGAGGAACACTGCAAGCGGGTGTTCACGTCGCTTCGCCACTCCCAGTTGCCGAAGCTATCGATGATGGGTCTCGTCGAGTACGACGAGGACGACGGGGTAGTCGCGCCCGGCCCGTACGTCGAGCAGGCCGACGCGTATCTGGACATCGCGGTGAGCCGAGACGACAACGTGGAGGTCTGACGGTCGGACCGGCACGACGCGGTCCGACCGCGCGAGCCTCGGCAAGAATTGCGCCGGAGTAGGAGCGTTTTTCACACTCCCCGTTCCAACGTCTGTCATGCTCGATTACGTCTCCCTAGAGGACGACCTCGACGAGGAGGAGCGCATGATTCGAGACACCGCGCGGCAGTTCGTCGAGGAGCAGGTCAAACCCGACATCGGCGACCACTTCGAGGACGGAACCTTCCCGACCGAACTCATCCCGGAGATGGGCGAGTTGGGATTCTACGCGCCCAACCTCGAAGGGTACGGCTCGCCGAACGTCAGCGAAACGGCCTACGGCCTGCTGATGCAGGAGTTGGAGGCGGGCGACTCCGGCATCCGCTCGATGGCGAGCGTGCAGGGCGCGCTCGTGATGTACCCCATCCACGCCTACGGCTCCGAGGAGCAGAAGGAGCGGTGGCTCCCGGGTCTCGGCACCGGGGAACTCGTCGGCTGTTTCGGCCTCACGGAACCCGAACACGGGTCGAACCCCTCGGGCATGGAGACTACCGCCGAGAAGGACGCGGGCGAGTACGTCCTCAACGGGTCGAAGACGTGGATTACCAACTCCCCCATCTCGGACGTGGCGGTCGTCTGGGCGCGGGACCGCTCGGCTGAAGACAACCCGGTTCGGGGCTTCCTCGTCGAGACCGACAAAGACGGCGTGACGACCAACAAGATAGACGACAAGCTCTCGATGCGCGCGTCGGTCACCGGCGAAATCGGCCTGAACGACGTGTACGTCCCGGAGGACGCGGTCCTGCCGGGCGTCGAAGGGATGAAGGGACCGCTGTCGTGTCTCACGCAGGCCCGGTACGGCATCGCGTGGGGCGCGGTCGGCGCGGCCCGCGACTCCTTCGAGACCGCCCGCGAGTACGCCACCGAGCGCGACCAGTTCGGCGGCCCCATCGGGCGCTTCCAGATTCAACAGCAGAAGCTCGCCGAGATGGCGACCCAGATTACGACGAGTCAACTGCTGGCCCACAGGCTGGCTGAGCTGAAGGAGCGCGGGGACCTGCGCCCCCAGCACGTCTCGATGGCCAAGCGCAACAACGTCCGCATGGCCCGCGACCAGTCGCGCATCGCGCGCGAGATGCTCGGCGGGAACGGCATCACGACCGACTACTCGCCGATGCGCCACATGGCGAACATGGAGACGGTCTACACCTACGAGGGCACCCACGACATCCACACCCTGATTCTGGGTGAGGACCTGACTGGCATCGCCGCTTACGAGTAGGAACGGACGTCTCCGTAATTTCCGTGAGGGTTTTTTCTAGAGTGGAGAAACGAAGACGGGAGCGAACGAGCAGCTAGCTACTGCCGACACCAAGGAGTCACCGCAACGCGGGCCTCGCACCTCCCAAGCCTCCTCGCTCACTTCGCTCCCGCGTCCCTCGCACAGCGTTGGCGGACCACGAGGGTCCGCCGGAAGACAAATCGTCTTCCGAGCAATCGCGCCACGGCACGATGACGCCAGCGCGCGCCGATGTAGACCCGTCCACGAGCGATAGCTGAACTACCTGGACCACTGGGCGGGACTGAAAGGGGCCGGTCGCTCGCGTTCACTGTAGTCGTCTCAGCGACCTCTATCCGAGGCGAACCGAAGGTGAGCCGAGGATATGTCGCTGAGCGACCGCGAGCGACCGGGGGCTTTCGAAGAAGTCACGGTGACTGTGTCGTTGTAGCTGTCCTCTTTCTCTCGACCTCCGTCGGTTCTCCGAGCCACTTTTCACCGCCTGCGACCAACCTCACGCCAGAGCAGTGAACCTTCACGTCCGCTACGAGGGCGACGACGACCCCGACAAGTGCACGGCCCGGAAACTCGCCCGGTTCGACCTCGCCAAACTCCACCGGAGCGCGTCGGCGACCCCATACGGCATCGTGCTGAACCCCCACGCCGAGCAGGCGCTCTCGCCCGCCGACCGCGCCGAGACCGACACGCTGGTCGCGCTCGACTGCTCGTGGGAGACCGCCGAGCGCGCGCTGTTCGAGATGCCGGGCGTCCACCGGGCGCTCCCGTTCCTCGTGGCGGCCAACCCCGTCAACTACGGCAAGCCCTTCCGACTCAACACGGTCGAGGCGTTCGCCGCCGCCCTGACGATTCTGGGCGAGCGCGACCACGCCGAGCGAATTCTCGCGAAGTTCACGTGGGGCGAGACGTTCCTCGAACTCAACGACGAACCCCTCCGGCGCTACGCCGACTGCGAGGATTCGACCGAAGTCGTCGCGGTCCAGCAGGAGTATCTCGACGCCGGAGCGGAACAGTCGGCGACCGACCCGTAGTTGCTCCGGCCGGTCGCGTTTCCTGCCTCCGCGAGTCCCTCGCCGACGAGCGCGAGGACCGTGCCGTTCCGACTCAGGTCTCCGAACTCGGCCGACGCGACGTTTCGCTCGGCGTCCGCGACCGACTCGACCCGTCGCCACCCCTCGCCCGCGTCGAACCGCCACAGCGACAGCGCGTCCTCGGTCGCACTGGCCCGGTCAACCGCGGCGTCGTCGTAACCGACCGACAGCGCGAGATGTGCGTCGTCGTCGGTCGGCACCGCCCGGAGCGGGACGCCGACGACCTGTCGCTCGGTCGGGAGCGGCGGCGCGTCCGTCGCGGGGTCGAGCGCCACGTCGCGGGTCTCGAACGAGAGCGTGGCGTCCCCGAGCGTCACGCGCTCGCCGGCCGCGGTCGAGTCGCGGGCCGCGTAAATCGCGGTCCCCGGCGCGTCGGCCACCGAGACGCGGGTGAGCGCGGCGTCGTCGGAGTCGTTCAGGTAGATACCGACCCTTCGACTCCGGGGTCTCACGTCTCCACCGCCCGTCCCTCCGCTCTCCCGCGCTATCGTGAGATTCCGGAGCGCGGCGTCGTCGGACCGCGAGAGGACCACGTCGGCGAACCCGTTGCCCGCGGCGGTGGAATCGGCGATAGTCGCGTTCGCCGACGCGAAGACGCCGAGACCGTACTGGGAACTCCCTGCGACGCGGACCCCTTCGACCGTCACGCCGTCGGAGTTCCGGACCGAGACGCCGGCGAGATTGTCGGTCAGGTTCAGTCCCGCGACGCGGGCGTCGGGAGCGTTCCGGAGGAAGAGTCCGGTGTTGCTCGCGCGGACGGTCCCGCCGAGGAGTTCGACGCCGGGCGAGTTCTCCACGAAGACGCCGTCGCCGAGGTTCTCCACGGCCGAGACGTTCCGGAGCGTCGCGTCGGTCGTGCCGAGGACGGCGACGCCCGCACCCCAGCGCGTCGTCGAGAGGTTCGTGACGGTGACGTTCGAGCGCCGCTCCTGTCTACCGGGGCGCGTGGCCCCCCGAACGAGCGTAGCCACCCCAGCCCTCGTTCGCGCGCTCACGAGGACCCCCACGACGCCGGGTCGCCCGCCGCGCTCGTCCGCCGCGACGGTGTGGCCGCCGCCGCGCAGCGTCACGTCGTCGGCTCGGATGGCGATGCAGGCCCCCAGACCGGTCCGCGGGCGAGTCGGCGACGCGTTCGTCACGTCGTCCGCGAGGACGTACACGCCGGACTCGGTGACGGTCGTGCAACTCGTGATTTCGGTTGCGCCGGTCGTTTCGGTCGTTTCGGTCCCGTCGGTCCAGTCGGTCGATACTGTCCCGACTGGTCCGGATTCCGCCGAGACGCCTGCGACCGCTCCCGCGGGACCGACGACGCCGAGCACGACAATCAGTCCGAGGAGCGTGGCGACGATTCCCTCCGACATGGCCCAGACGTCACCGGACGCGAAGTTATGGCTTGTCGCCGCCCGCGACCGACCGTCGGTCCGTCTCACTCTGCAAGACTTAAATGCGATGACGGCCAACGCGTCGGTATGGCTAGCTTCGAGAAAGCGACAGCGCGAACCCTCGACAAGACGATTTGCATGCGGTGTAACGCTCGCAACCCCAAGAACGCCGACAACTGCCGGAAGTGCGGCTACGGCAACCTCCGACCGAAGAGCAAGGAACCGCGGAACGCCTGAATCGTCACTCCGGCGTCCCGTTACTCCGTCCTACGGTCCGTCTTCTTTCGCGCGGCGTCGCCCGAGCAGTCGCGTCGCTCTTTCGCAGTTGCGACACGCGACCGCTTGTCGGCGGTCTCTACGCTTCCGACTGAGACAGCGACGGCGACGTGGCGAGTCCGGCGTTACTCTCCGGAACCGGGATCGCCCGTCTCCTCGATTCGCGACCGGTACTTCGCCAGCGCCTCGTCCAGCGCCTCGTCGGCGTCCACGTCGAGCGACTCGGCGACCGCGAGTAGGGAGAACAGCACGTCGCCGAGTTCGTCGGTCTTCACGTCCAACGCCTCGGGCGACGCGCCGTAGTCGGTCGAGTCGTTGACGTCCTTGGCGAGTTCGCCGACCTCCGAGGCGAGGTCCAGAATCTGATAGGCCGGTTCGCCCTCCATGTCGTGTTCCGCGAAGAACTCGGCGACTCTCTCTTGGGCTTTCATCTGTCGCAACTGAGACCCGGACGTCGAAGGGTAAAACGATTGTCGGTTACTCGTCGGCGACCGCTACTCCTCGGGATACTTCGGTTCGCGGCGCTCGGCGCGCTCCAGCGCGCGCTCGATTACCTCGCGTACGTCTCCGTGGAACTCGTCGCCGTGGCCCGCGTACATGTTCTCGACGCCCTCGGGCATCCGGTTCAGAATTTCCCGGATGCTCTCGATTTCGCGCTCGCGGGACTGACCGGCCGAGTCCGTCCGGCCGAAGCTCCCGTCGTCGAACGCGCCGTCGTTGTACACCACCACGTCGCCGCTGAAGAGCGTCGAGTCACTGACGAACGCGAGGTGGTCGTCGGCGTGACCGGGCGAGTAGACCGCCTCGAACTCCTCGTCGCCGATGCGGACGGTGTCGCCGTCGTCGAGTCTCCGAGTTCGGCGCGGGTGGTCGCCGTAACAGAGCAGTTCCGGGTCGTAGGCGTCCAGCACGGCGTCGAGTTGGCCGACGTGGTCGCCGTGCTGGTGGGTCAACACCACCGCGTCCACGTCCTCGACGCGGTCGGCGACGATGTCCGTGACGCCGGACATGCTCCCGGCGTCTACCAGTACTGTCCGGTCGCCCTCCACGAGATAGGCGTTACAGGTGAACGTCTCCGCGTCGGCGGTGACGTTGTGAACGTGCATGCCGGGCTGTTCGGCACCTCCCCTCAAAACGCTGACGGGCGGCGGGGGACTTTAGTGTTCGAAGCGCCAACATGCTAGTAGACATGGGCTTTGGGAGCTACGACGAGTCCGAACAGGACAATCAGGACTACGACGCCGACCTCGACGACAGCGGCGTCGATACGGAGGAGAACTCCCACGAGGGCAGCGTCGATTTCGAAATCGGTGCCTCGAACGACGAACTCATCGACCGACTACAAGACATCAAAGACGACGGACAGAGCGAGACCTGATAGGGTCGGTCGTAACTCTGTTCAGCACTGGTCGTCCACTAACGGTGTATCGAACGTGACACAATCAGACGACGGATTCGGACCGGGACGGAACTACGACCGACCCTACGAGCCGTGAAGTCCGGCGTCCGCGCGCTGGGTATCGCCGAGTCCTATCGCGAACGCCGTAGCACGCTGGCGGGCGTTGTCACCCGCGCGAGTCGCGTCACCGACGGCTTCGCCTACGAGTCCTGCACCGTCGGCGGGACGGACGCCACCGACGCCGTTATCGACCTCTTCTCGGACCTCGACCGCGAGGACGTGCGATACCTCTTCGTCGCCGGTATCGCGCTGGCGTGGTACAACGTCGTGGACCTGCACCGGGTGTCGGAGGCGACCGACCGCCCCGTGATTTCGGTGACGTTCGAGGAGAGTCCGGGACTGGTCGAGGCGCTGGAGACCGAGTTCGAGGGCGAGGAACTCGCCCGACGGAAAGCCGCCTTCGAGCGCCAACCGCCCCGAGAGCGACTCGCGGTGAACGACCAGACCGTCTTCGTCCGGTCGGTCGGCGTCGATTCGAGCGAGGCCCGCGACGCGGTGCGGGCGTTCACGCCCGAGGGCGGCCGGCCCGAACCCCTGCGAGTGGCGCGACTGGCGGCGCGGGCGGGCGACGACTTCCGACGGCAGGCCGCCGATTCTTAATACTCGAGACGCGTGGTCTCACCCATGGGAGACATGGACGGTCTCGAAGTGACCGAATGCACGCGCTGTCCCGAACTCGTGGACAGCAGAAGCCAAATCGTCAACGGCACCGGTCCGGCCGACGCCGACCTCCTGTTCGTCGGCGAGGGACCGGGCGCACAGGAGGACGAGCAGGGCGAACCGTTCGTCGGCCGGAGCGGGACGGTTCTGGACGACAAACTCCGCGAACGGGGACTGGCCCGCGAGGACGTGCGCATCACCAACTGCGTGCGGTGCCGCCCGCCGGAGAACCGCGACCCCACCGTCGAGGAACTGGAGAACTGTTGGCCGTACCTCGAGTCCGAGATAGAGCAGGTCGACCCCGAGGTGATAATCACGCTCGGCAAGGTGCCGAGCGAACACCTGCTGGACCGCGACGTGGCCGTCACGAAGGAGGCCGCGACCGTCGAACAGGTGGACCTCGGCGGCGCTGTCCGGGACGTCCTCGTCTGCGTCCACCCCGCGGCGACCTTCTACGACCGCAGTCAGGAGGAGTCGCTCGACGCCGCCTTCGACAAGGCCGCCGCGATGGCGGACGGCGACTCGAACGGCCAGTCCCAACTCGGCGACTTCTGAACCCCAAGCGGTCTCGCGCTTCCGACCCGGTGGTTCGTCTCGCTCTCCGACAGTAATCGCCGAATAACAATGGGACCGCCGTCGGAAGAACGGGTCCCATGCCGTTCCAGATTCCCGGTCTCGTCGCGGTGTCAGAATCGCTCACAGTCGTCGCAACTGCCGTCCTCGTGCCGTTCGTCCTCGCTTCGTTGGTGTATCTCGACGCCCGCTGGCGACGGAGTTCGGCGGGTTCGCGCGACAAGGCGCTCGCACCCCTCGCGTGGGGCGCGACGACCTTCCTCTCCGGGGTCGCGTGTCCGCTCGTCGCGGCGTGCTACGTGGCGGTCCGGGGCCGCTAGCGGTCCAGCGCGGCCCACCGGAACTCGTCGTCGAACGCCAGCGCCGTCTCGTAGCGGTCGGCCGGGTCGGCCACGAGCGCCCGGTCGAGGACGGGGTCGAGTTCGGCGGGGAGCGCGGGGTTCGCCGAACTCGCTGTCGCGGGGTTCGGCCCCGGAATCGCGCCCGTGAGCAGGTGGTAGGCTAACGCGCCGACCCGGTAGACGTCACCCGCGACGCTCGCCGCGTCGGTCTCCTGCATCGACGCTCCGGTTGCCTTCCGTGACGTCACGTCTCCCTGCAGTCGTTCGGGCGGCGCGTAGGGGTCGGCCGCGTCTCGGTCGTCGGCCAACACCTCCGCCAGAAACCAGTCGCCGACCAGCACGTCGCCGGCGGTCGTCAGGTCGCGCTGGCCCTCGTCCGACGCCTCGCGGAAGACGTGCCGGGGCGCGAGTCGGCCGTGTGCCGCGCCCTCGCGGTGGGCCGCGTGGAGCGCCCGGGCGACGCCCGAGACGACTTCGACGCGCTCGCGGTCCGCGACCGGCCATGAGTCGGCCAGCGACCCGCCCGCGACGAAGGGGGTCCGGAACCACGGAACCGGGTCGCCGTCCGGGCCGACGTCGAATTCCCGAATCGGAAGGACGCCGTCGGCCGCCCCGGAGAGGTCGGCCCACCGCTCGACGGCGTCGGCGACGGCCGCCGGGTCTCGGTGTCCACGCCGTCGCGGACGCGAGTCTCGGCGACCAGCGTCGGCCCGTCGGGCGTCCGGACGCGCTCGCGGTACGTCTCGGTGACGGGACCGCCGCCGAGTCGGTCGAGGCGGCCGAACTCCGCACCGGAGTCGCTGCCGGGGGTCTCGCGCGTCGCTCGGCGGTAGCCGACGCCGAGGAGACCGGCCCCGAGCAGGCCGAACAGTCCGAGTCCCGACGGGGAGGTGGCGAATCGCCCGGCCGCGGCCAGCGGTGCGGTGGCGAGCGGCGAGGGTCGGTCCACGGCGTACAGCGTCCCGCTCTGGGTCGCCACCAGCGCGAGGTCGCCGACGACGTCGGCCCAGAGTCCCCGGTCGTCCGCGAAGTCGAGTCTCCAGCGTTCGTCTCCCGACCCGGCGTCGATGGCGGCGGTCCCGGTTCTCCCGACCGCGTAGACGAGTCCGTCTCGCACGGTCCCCCAGTAGTTGTTCCCGCTTCCGGTGTCGGCGCGCCAGCGCTCGCGGCCCGACTCGGCGTCGACCGCGACCAACCCGTCGCCGACCGAGAAGTAGACACCGTCTCCGTCCGTCTCGACGCCGTGGCCTCGGTCGCCGTCGCCGCCGAAGGTCCACCGCTTCTCGCCGGTTCTGACGTCTATCGCGGCCAGCGACTGTCCCCAGACGAAGACGGTGTCGGCGGTGACGGTGCCCATCGCGGGGTGAGGCGGGAGTCGCTCGTGGGGTGTCCGCCAGCGTCTGGTTCCGTCGCCGACTCGGAGTCCGTAGACCGCTTCGTCGGACCACCCGACCAGCAGGCCGTCCCGCACTTCGGCGGCCCACGTCCGCTCTTCCTCGGGCGTCCGGGCGACCCACCGCTGACGACCGTCCTCCCGGCCGAGCGCGTAGTAGCCGCCCGTCCCGCCGAGGTAGACGCGCTCGTCGTCCAGCAACGGACCGGCGAGTCGGTCCTCGCCGTCGAGTTCGGTCGTCCACAACTCACCGCCTTGGGCGGCGTCGGTGGCGGTCACGCGTCCGTCGGCGGCGGTGACGACCGCGCCGTCGCCGACCACGACGTTCCGGTAATCGAGGTTGCCCGTGGCGACTCGCCACCGGTCGCTGCCGTCGTTGGCGTCGAGCGCCCGCAGTCGCTCGCCGTCCACGACGTACACCAGTCCGTCGGCGGCCTTCGGAAACGTCGAGCGGCCGTCCAACTCGCGTCGCCAGCGAGTCTGTCCCGTTTCGGCGTCGAGGGCGCACACCTCGTACTGCGACTCCCCGTCGGACCTGCTCCGGACGAGCGTGACGAGCGCTTCTCGGGTCCTGACCGGGGGGTAGACTGTCGCCGCCGCGTCGGTCTCGAACGTCCACCGAACTCGGTGGTCGGTGTCGATACCGGGAACGCCAACCGCCGGTTGCCCCGTCGCAGACACGCGGGTTGTACCGACCGCACGGGTGTCCGCCGCGGACCGACTCGCGCCACCGAGTCCGCCTGCACCGAGGAGGAACGTTCGCCGACTCGTCTCTCGGGAGACCATATCGGCTGGGGACGCTCTGCGGCCTTCATCGTTTGGGTGATTTGGCTCCCGACAGCCGCCAGTCACTGGAATGCGACGCAGTAGCGAAATATGGGCGGTGTAAACACGTGGTAGAAAGCGGAGAGTAGATGCGCGTCCCCGTCAGCCGACTGCGACGCGGGTCCCCGTCGAAAAGAAACGGAGATTCGGGAGAAAAGCGTTTAGGGCCGGTTCGAGCCGGTTCCGAGCCACTTACTTCCGTCGGCGAGGTCCCGGATGGCGTCGAGGATGGACTTGCTCTCGTGTTCGTCCGGGCGGAGTCGCGCGCGGATGCGCGAGGAGAGCAGTTCCACCGAGATGACGATGACGAACACCATGATGATGCCCGCCGCGGCCTTCTGATACTTGAACAGGTCCTGTCGCAGGCGGATGTACCGACCGATGCCGCCCGCGCCGACGACGCCGAGACTGATGGCGATGCGAGTGTTGATTTCGAGGATGTAGAGCGTCCACGCGACGTAGGAGGTCGAGACCTGACTCAGCATCCCGAAGCCGATGACCTGCGGGCGCGAGGCCCCCGTCGATTGGATGGCCTCGATGGGTCCGTCCTCGATTTCTTCGAGTTCGTCGGTGAACAGTCGGCCGAGATTTCCGACGGTGTCGGTGGCGATGGCCAGCACTGCGCTGACCTCGTTGATGCCCGCCAGCGGCACGTAGATGAGAATCCAGACCAGCGCCGGAATCGCCCGAATCGCGCTCATCGCGCCGCGGAAGATGAAGTTGAACGGGAACGGCGTGACCTGTTCGGACCCGAGCACGCCGAAGAACAGCGCGAGCGGGAAGCCCAGTACCGTGCCGGTGAACCCGAGAACGATGGTCACCATGCTGAGTCGCACCAGCGACGCGCTGTCGCTCGTCACGCTCTCGACGATGGGCTGACCGAAGTTCCGGAAACTGGCCGGAATCGCCTTCAGCCCGGTGATGTTGTTCTGCTCGGTGTAGATGGTGAAGTCCACGAAGTTCGGCGGCACGAAGCTCTTGATGAACTCTATTTCTTGGGGCACCTGCGCCCAGAGTTCCTTCGGGTCGAAGCCGATGAAGTCGAGACCGAAGTACGTCGCCGCGAGGACGACCGCCAGCATGGCCACGGCGAACAACTGTCGGATGCGTCGGCGTCGCTCCAGCACCTGCAGCGTCTCGTCGATTCGGGAACTACTCATCGTCCTCACCTCGCTCGGGTGCCGTGGTGGCGAGATTCTCCGCTCTCTCCTTGGCCGCCTCGTCGTCGCCGTAGTAAATCTGGTCCACGACGTCCATCGTGAGGTCCTCGCGGTCGCCGTCGAAGATGAGTTCGCCGTCTCGGACGCCGAGGAATCGGTCGCCGAACTCGCGGGCGATGTTGACTTGGTGGAGGCTGGCGACGGTCGTCAGGTTGCGCTCTTTGGCCGCCTCCTTCATGTACCGCATCACGTCCTTCGCGGCCTTCGGGTCGAGACTCGACACCGGTTCGTCGGCGAGCAGCAGGTCGGGGTCCTGCACCAGCGCCCGGGCGATGCCGACGCGCTGTTTCTGCCCGCCGCTCATCGACCCGGCGCGCTGTCCGGCCTCGTCGAGCAGGCCGACCGTGTCCAGCGCCTCCAGTGCGGCGCGTTTGTCCTCGTCCGGGTACATGGTGAGCGCGCTCTGTGCGAAGTTCGACCGGGAGAGCGCGCCGGTGAGCGCGTTTCTGAACGCGCTCATGCTCTCGATGAGGTAGTGCATCTGGAAGACCATGCCGACCTCGCTCCGCTCCCCGCCGACCGGTTTCTCGTTGATGATGACCTCGCCCTCGGTTGGTTGTGTCAATCCGTTGAGGACGCGTAGCATGGTGGACTTGCCCGCCCCCGACGGACCGAGGAGAACCACGAACTCGCCTTCGGGAATCTCGAAGCTGATGTCCTCCAAGGCGACCGTGTCCCTCCCGTAGACCTTAGTTACGTTATCGAGTGAGACTGCTGGCATCGGTGAAAAAACGAGTGTAACGGTTTATTTATCTATTTATTTCAGGACGTTTTGAAGTAGTCCGTGCCGACGCCGAGTTCTTTGGCGGCGTCGATGACCGGCTGATACTTGTCGGAACTGACCTTCCGAACGCCGTTGAACCAGAGGTCGTCGTCGGTGTCCTTCTTGCCGTCCTTTCCGAGGTAAATCTTGTCGGGAGCACTCGTGAAGGCCTCGACGAGCGCCGTCTTCTCTTCCTCGGTCAGCTTGGGACTCACGACGATGGGCGCGCGGGGCAGGCCCGTGTGCTCCTTGATGATGGTCGCGTTCTTGTCGAAGTTGTCCTGTAGGCCGGGGACGAACCCGCCGACTCCGGCGAAGTCGGCCTGTCCGTTCTTGAGCGTCTCGTACGCGCCGGTGTGGCTGGAGAAGTTCGGCGTGAACGAGGCGTTACTGCCGCCGCCCTCGGGCAGGTCGCCGATGTTGATACCGGCCTTCTTCAGGTCGTACAGCGGGAACAGACAGCCACTCGCCGAGAGTCGGTCGGCGAACGCGATGGTCGTGTCGTTGTTCTCGACGTACGTCTTCATCTCGTCGAGGTTGCTCACGTCCACCTCGTCGGCCGCGACGATGATGCTCTTGTACTCCCAGCTACCGTACCCCTTCCGCTGGAGCGCGATTTCGGCCTTTCCCGCCTCGACGCCCAGCGCGGCCGAGAACGGACCGGTCTCGGCCATGTCCGACGTGCCAGCGCCAAGCGCCTGAATGACGGCGCTGTAGTTGTTCGCCAACTTGAGTTTCGCGGGGACGTCGAACTCGTTCTGGAGGTGCTCCTTGATGGGCTGATACTGCGCTTGGAGTCGTTCCTGAGCGACGGCCGGAGAGACGTTGAAGTTAACCTCGCCGTTCTGGAAGTCCAGCTTCGCTTCCGTGGTCGTCTCCGTCGCGTCGCTCTCGCCACCCTCGGTGGTGTCCGAGGCGGTCGTGGTGGTCCCTTCGTCCGAGCCGCCACCACCCATACAACCCGCGAGTCCAACTGTCCCGATTACGCCAGTCGTCTTGAGGAATTTTCGTCGGTTTGCCATGACCGAATCGTATTATTCGTCAGACACACGTCGGTTAAGTCTTCCTATTTTTGCTATATACTTCACCTCCATTCGGGCCGTAGAAAGGCGACAGATGGCTAAATCGTCCCAATCGTCGGCAACCGAACGCCGCGCGCGGTCGAGGGAGTTCCTGCCACAAGGGAAAGCGACTTGCCTGCGCCAGCCCCACGTTCGAATATGAGTAGTCAGCGTACGCGCACGCAGGAGCGCGGAGACGCGGCGTCGGTCGTCGTCGTCGATTACGGACTCGGCAACCTGCGGAGCGTCACCCGCGGACTGGAGCGGGCGGGCGCGGACGTCGAGACCAGCGACGACCCGGAGCGCTTCGAATCGGCAGACGGCGTCGTCCTCCCCGGCGTGGGCGCGTTCCGCGAGGGCGTCGAGAACGCCGGGCCGTACCGCGAGGCCCTCCTCGACGTCGCCGAGAGCGGGACGCCCGTGTTCGGCATCTGTCTCGGGATGCAGATGTTGCTCACGTCGAGCGAGGAGGCCGAACACGCCGGAGAAGGGGACGTCCGCGGTCTCGACCTGATTCCCGGAACGAACGTCAGGTTCGCCGAGGGCCAGAAAGTCCCCCACATGGGCTGGAACCAACTCGACGTACAGCGCGACCACTCTCTCGTGGACGGTATCGACGGGAAGTACGCCTACTTCGTCCACTCCTACTACGCGGTGCCCGACGACGAGGACGCGGTCGTCGCGACGACCGACTACGGGCGAGCGTTCCCCGCCATCGTCGCCGACGACTCGGGCACGTCTTCGGCACTCAGTTCCACCCGGAGAAGAGCGGCGAGACCGGTCTCCGAATCCTCCGTAACTTCGTAGACATCTGCCGGGAGTAACGCCCGCCGTCTCCCTCCGACTCGGACTCGCTTTCCAGCGTTACAGGAAGTCCCGGACCTCCGAGTACCACATATCGTGGTCGTCTACCTCGTCCACGCGGCGCGCGATTGCGACGGCGATGACGTGCCAACAGAGGTCGGTCGGGTCCTCGGGGTCGAGGTTGTATTCGCTGTCCCGACAGCCACAGCCGCGACCCTCAACGATGTACTCGTCGTCGTGACCGACGACGACCGTGAAGTCCCGGTACTCTTTGATTCGGCCCTCCGAGACGGCCTCGATGGCCTGCGCGCCCCTGTCGTCGTGGACCGACAGGATGTGGTTGGTCACGCCGGGCGTGAGTTCGCCCGCCGCTTCGAGGTCCTCTTGCCACTCCTCGACCTCGTTCACGAGTACCACCGCCTCCGGGCAGCGACGGGCGGCGAGGAGCGTCGGGTGGCGTCGGCCGGGAACACGCCAGAGGGGTTTGGAGGGCGGGCCTAAACAGGTTCCGGTCGCGCGGTCGTCCGGAGTCGGGCGGGGACCGCCAGTCTACCCGAGGGAGGGCCGAACCGGAGCGGCCACCGGGAGAACTAGTGACTGCACCGCGAGCGACCGAAGGGAGCGAGCGGCTTTTTGGTCTCTTCGTGAACGACGCGAACGAAGGCTCGTCAGAGCTTGTCTCTGCCGGTGCAGATTTTTCGAGGAGGGTGCCCACAGCGCCGCAGGCGCGAGGACACCCGACGAGAAAAAGGTGGTTCTGCATCGGTTGGCTTTTCGCCGGGGAGCGACGAGTGGCGGTATGCGCGTCAGCGAAGGCGGAGTCGAGGTCGAGGTCCCCGAACAGGCCGACGAGGGAATCGGCGACGAGGTGTTCTTCAACCCGGTTCAGGAGCTGAACCGCGACCTGACCGTGGCCACGCTCCGGGCCTACCGGGACCGCGAGCAGCGCGCCGAGTACTACCTCGACGCGATGGCCGCCAGCGGCATCCGCGGCGTCCGCGCCGCCGCCGACGGCTGGAACGCCACCCTCGCGGACATCGACCCCGACGCCGTCGAACTCTGCGAGCGGAATCTGGAACGCAACGACCTCGACGGCGAAGTCGTCCAGCGCGACGCCAACGCCCTGATGCACGAGGAGGTGTTCGACGTGGTGGACATCGACCCCTTCGGGACGCCGATTCCGTTCGCGGACGCCGCGTTCGCCAACACCCGCGACCTCGTCTGCGTCACTGCGACCGACACCGCACCGCTCTGCGGGGCGCACTTCCACAGCGGCGTCCGGAAGTACGGCGCGGTCCCGCGAAACACCGACTACCACGCCGAGATGGGCGTCCGCGTCCTGCTGTCGGCGATGGCCCGGACCGCCGCGCGCTACGACGCGGGCGTGACGCCGATTCTCACCCACGCCACGAGCCACTACGTCCGGACCTACCTCGAACTCGACCACAGCGCCAGCGACGCCAACGCCGCCATCGACGAGTTGGGCCACGTCTACCACTGCGAGGACTGCCTCTACCGCGAGCACGAGTTCGGTCTCCTCGCCGACCCCATCGAGACGTGCCCGGAGTGCGGAAGCGAGCGCACGCTGACGGCCGGGCCGCTGTGGCTCGGTCCGACCCACGACGCCGACTTCGTCGCCGCGGTCCGCGAGGAGTTGGACGACTCGATGGGGACCGAGAGCAAGGTCGAGCGCCTGCTCGACACCCTCGAAGGTGAACTCCACGAACCGACCCACTACGACCAGCACCGCCTCTGCAAGGAGTGGGGCCGGGCGGCCCCGGCCATGGACGAGTTCCTCGGCGACCTCCGGGACGCGGGCTACGAGACGTCCCGGACTCACTACGGCGGAACCACGTTCAAGACGCCGGCGACCGTCGAAGCGATACGCGAGGCGACACGCGAGTCGTAACTCCGCGTTTCCGAACCGAATACCCGGCGTATTGCCAATGAATATTTGTATCTCGTTGGCGAAATGAGTCGCGTGCCCAGTCTCGGAAACGCTCTGAACGCCGGTCGCTCGGTCATCGAGGAGGCGCGCGCGCAGGAGATTACCTTCTTGGCGGCGAGTACCGCCTACTACTCGTTCGTCTCGCTCATCCCCCTGCTACTGCTGGCCTTCATCGTCGTCTCGTTCGTGGCCGGCGACCAGTTCGCGACGCAGGTCGTCAATCAGGCGTCGGGACTGCTGACGGCGACGGGGCAGTCGGAGCTACGGCAGTTCATCACCGACCCGACCGGACGCGGCGGGACGACCATAATCGGTCTCGTGGTGCTGATTTGGAGCGCAATCAAGGTGTTCCGGGGCTTCGACGAGGCGTTCTCGGCCATCTACACGACCGACGCCAAGACGGGAATCGCGGACCAAGTCAAGGACGCTCTTCTCGTGCTGGCCGCCATCGGGGTCGGTGTCGTCATCCTCGTGCTGGCGGGCGCGGCGACCGCGCTGTTCCCGCAGTTCCCGTTCGTCGGCGTCGTGGCGACGGTCGTCCAGTTGGTGGCGCTGGTGCCGGTGTTCCTCCCGGTGTACGTCGTCTTCCCCGACGCAGACGTGTCGATTCGGGAGGCGCTCCCCGGGGCCGTGCTGGCGACGGTCGGGTGGACGATACTGCAGGTGCTGTTCCGCGTCTACGCGGCGGCCTCTTCGACCGGCCCCTCCCAGTTTCTCGGGACCGCTCTCCTGCTGGTGACGTGGCTGTACTTCGCCAGCATTCTGGTGTTGCTCGGCGGCGTCGTCAACGTCGTCCTCGCCAATCGCGGAAGCTACGCCGAGCGAACCAAAGACCCGGAGGAACGGCGCATCGAACGCAAGCAGGAACTACTCTCCCAATACATGACCGACGACGACGAATCCGCTCCCGACATCGTGGAACTCCGCGACGAGTTGCGGGAGTTGCGAGCAGACGTGGAATCGTTCGAAGAGGACATCGAATCGCGCACGGTCGAGAAGCCGGAAGTCGAGTCCGAACTGAAGCAGTACGTCCGCAAGCGACTGCGCCGGGGCCACGCCCGCGGTTGGGGGCCGTATCTCGTGTTGCTGTACGGGACGCTCATGACTCTCGGCGCGTTCTTCTGGCTGGAGGAGTTCTGGGCCATCTTCGCCATGGGCGTCGTCTGGCTCTCGACGCTCGGACTCTACGCGCTGATGGTGATGCTCGGGTTCGGCGTCGGCGTGCTGACCCTCCCCAGTCGCATCAGCGACCGTATCGGCAACTTCCGGTCGTAGGCCGTCTCGACACCCTCCGGTCGTAGACCGTATCGATACCTTCCAGTCGGTGACCGCATCGATACCTTCCGGTCGGTGACCGCATCGATACCTTCCGGTCGGAGACAGTATCGGTAACACTCGGTCGAAAGGTATACCTGCCGCCGGTCTTACCCCCAGTCGATGACCGGTCGCAGCATCGGCGTCGCGGTCGCGTTCGACCGTCACCTCCCGCCGGCGGTCCGCGAACTGTTCGGCCTGCTCACGAACGTCGGCGACGTCGGCGTCTTGCTCGCCGCGGTCGCACTGTGCTACTGGTTCGGCGACCGACGACGCGGGGCGGTCGCGCTCGCGGGCGTCCTCGGCGCGTCCTCGCTGACGCTCGCGCTGAAGGGTCTCTTCGCGCTCCCGCGCCCACCGGCGACCCTCCGCGTCGCTCGCGCGACCGGCTACGGCTTTCCGAGCGGTCACGCCCTCTCCGCGACGGTGGCGTTCGCTCTCCTCGCGCTCGCTCTCGACCGACGTACTCGACGCAGTCGCACGGCGGTCGCCGCGGTCGTAGTCGCGGTCGTCTCCCTCTCCCGGGTCGTCATCGGGGTCCACTACGCCGTGGACGTGGTCGTCGGCGTCGGCGTGGGACTCGCGTACGTGGCGGCGCTCGTCGGCGTCAGCGACTGGCGACCGAGACGGGCCTTCGCCGTCGCGGGCGTCTTCGCGGCGGCCGCGCTTCTGACGAACGGACTCACGCCGGACGCGACCGCTGCGCTCGCGGGCGTCCTCGGTGCGGGCGCGGCGTGGACGGTGTTCGAGATACCGTCGGAGGCGTCGGTACGACCGCTCGCCGCGTTCGCAGGACTCGCCGTACTGGGTGCGCTCGGCTACGCCGGGAACGCGCTCGAACTGTCGCTCCCGGCACTCTTCGGCCTGAATCTGCTAGTTCCCGCGGGAATCGTGGCGCTCCCGCTGGCGGTCGAGCGCGTGCGAAAAGAGGAGTCGGCGACAGTGACCTGAACTGGGAGGCCGACTCAGAACTTCTCGAGGTACTTCTCTTTCTCCCACGCCGAGACGTGGGTCTTGTAGTCGGCGTAGTCGGCGCGCTTGGCCTCCACGAACTTCTCGGTGACGTGTTCGCCGAGGGCCTCTCGGACGACTTCGTCCTCTTCGAGCGCGTCGATAGCCCTGTCGAGGCTACCGGGGAGCGTGGTGATACCGTACTCGTCGAGTTTGGCGTCGTCGAACTCGTAGATGTCCTCGCGGACCGGGTCGCCGGGGTCGGCGTCGTTCTCGATGCCTTCGAGTCCGGCCTTGATGACCACGGCGAGCGCGAGGTAGGGATTACACGACGGGTCGGGACTCCGAATCTCGAACCGGGAACTCGCGCCCGCGGCGTCCGGGACGCGGATGAGCGCCGAGCGGTTCACGTCGCTCCACGCGACGTAGACGGGTGCCTCGTAACCGGGGACGAGGCGCTTGTAGGAGTTGACCGTCGGGTTCGTGACGGCGGTGAACGCCTCCGCGTGGTTCAGGACGCCGCCCATGAACTTGTAGGCGGTCTCGCTCAGGTTGAACTCGTCGTCCTCGTCGGCGAAGGCGTTGCCCTCGTCGTCGAAGAGGCTGATGTGGCTGTGCATGCCCGACCCGTTGATGGCGCTGATGGGCTTGGGCATGAACGTGGCGTGGATGTCGTTCTGCTCGGCGACGGCGCGGACGACCGCGCGGAAGGTCGCGATGTTGTCCGCGGCCGACAGCGCGTCGTCGTACTTGAAGTTAATCTCGTGCTGGCCGTCGGCCACCTCGTGGTGGCTGGCCTCGACCTCGAAGCCCATCTGCTCCAGCGTGAAGATGATTTCGCGGCGCACGTCGCTCGCGAGGTCCTTCGGCGCGAGGTCGAAGTAGCCGCCCGAGTCGTGGGGAACGGTCGTCGCCCGGCCGTCCTCGTCCTTCTGGAACAGGAAGAACTCGGGTTCCGGACCGATGCTGACCGAGTAGCCCATCTCCTCGGCCTCCGCGAGGACGCTCTTGAGTACCTGACGCGGGCCGCCCTCGAAGGGCGTTCCGTCGGTGTTCACCACGTCGCAGATGAGTCGAGCGCTCGCGGTGTCACCGTCCGAACGCCATGGCAGGACGGCGAACGTCTCGGGGTCCGGTTCGAGACGCATGTCGCTCTCCTGAATTCGGACGAACCCCTCGATGGAGGAGCCGTCGAACCAGATTCCCTCCTCGAAGGCCTTCTCGACCTGCGAGGCCGGGACGCTGACGTTCTTGACCGTCCCCGTGATGTCCGTGAACTGGAGGCGAACGAAGTCGACGTTCTCCTCCTCGATTTGTTCGAGTACGTCTTGCTCGGCGTCCGTCAACCCCGCCTCTTTGCTGGCCGCAACTTGTCCATCCGTCATTTTTGTTGGCATTCTACACCACTACGTGTACTATTAAAACCTTACCGATTGGCTCAATTCTGACTTTCCGGCCTAGAATTGGATATTCGTAAAATTCTAAAGGACGGGTCCCGTTTGGAAGCGTAATGACGTACGAAAATCTCGACGCGAAGTTGGTGAACGCGCTATTGGGCGACGGTCGGGCCAGTCTCCGGAGTCTGGCAGAGGACCTCGACGTGTCGGTGACGACCGTCTCGAACCACCTACAGGACCTCGAAGACGAGGGCGTCATCGACGGCTACACGCCCAAAGTGGACTACGACGCCCTCGGGTACGACGTGACCGCCATCCTCCAACTCAAGGTCGAGGGGAACGCGCTGGAAGACGTGACAGAGAGCCTCCAGAATCACGACCAGATGATTAGCGTCTACGAGGTGACGGGCGACTACGACATCATCGCGGTCGGGAAGTTCACCGACACTGACGGGATGAATCGCGGTATCAAGACCCTGCTGAACGACCCCGATATCAAGGAGAGCAACACCAGCGTCGTCCTCAACGCCGCCAGCGAGCACGAGCAGTTCGACCTAGATATCGACGGAAGTGACTAGGCCACGAGACATTATTTGCTTGATTTAGGACCGATAGGCTTTCAAGCAATCGAGAGTAGGTAGTTCCTAATGAGTCTCATCGCGGAGTTCTCCCTCAGGTCTTCGGAACTCGCGTTGGCCGACGCTCTCGACGAAGCCACTAACGTGACCGTCGAACTCGAACACCAGATGGCGACCGAGTTCGACGCGCCCGTGATGATATTCTGGGCGTTCGGTGGCGACCTCGAGCGGTTGGAGGCGGGACTCGAACGCGACGAGACGGTTCTCGAAAGTGCGGTCATCGAGGAACTGGCCGGTCGGAAACTCTATCGCGTGCGACTCGACTACGACCACGTCTGTGCTATCTATCCCGTCTACCACGACCTCGGTGCGTCGCCGATAGCCGCCACGGCGTCGGCCGACGGCTGGCAACGGCGAGTTCGATTCCCCGACCGCGATTCGGTGGTGGAGATGCGCAACACCTGTGCCGACAAGGCCGTGGACTTCCGACTCCACCGGCTCTACACGCCGGGCGAGTCGGAACTCGAAGACGAGTTCGGTCTGAGTTCCGAACAGCGAGACGCGCTGATAACGGCCGAGCGCGTGGGTTACTTCGAGGTTCCCCGCGAGACGGCACTGGAGGAACTGGGCGACGAACTCGACATTAGCGGCCAGTCTGCCTCCGAGCGCCTCCGCCGGGGCATCTCGAAACTCGTCTCGAACACGCTCCTGAGCGACTTCTGAGCGCTACGCTCCGACGTCTCGGGTCACGAGAAACGGCGACCGTGAGCGATACAGCCGTCGTCGTCACGGAAATCGCCGTTGCTACTCGAAGCAGTCACGCCTCTCGACTCGAAGCCGTTGAACGCTCGTCGAACGCAGGACTCACGATTTACGCGCGAAACCGCGAGAAAAACGGAGAATACCGGACGTCGTGGCACAGTGTCGAACGACACCGCGCGATTCGAACGGGAGTGGGCCGATGCGGCCGGGCAGTCGAACGGGCAGTGAAGGTAGGGTCGTGGCCTACGTCACATTGCGCCGCCCATACCGCCCATGCCGCCCATGCCGCCCATGCCGCCGCCCATGCCGCCGGCACCGCCGGGCGCGCCGCCGTCGCCGCCGTCGTCGCCGTCGACCTGACCGCCTTTCAGGTCGCCCGCGGCGATGACGTCGTCGATGCGGAGGAGCATGACGGCCGCCTCGGTGGCGGACTCGATGGCCTGGGTCTTGACGCGGAGCGGCTCGACCACGCCGTCTTCCTCCATGTTCACGATGTCGCCGGTGTAGGCGTCGAGACCGGAGGCGAAGTTACCGGCGTCGTGCTGACTGCGGAGGTCAACGAGGCTGTCGATGGGGTCGAGACCCGCGTTCTCGGCGAGGGTGCGCGGGATGACTTCGAGCGTGTCCGCGAACGCCTCGACCGCGAGCTGCTCGCGGCCGCCGACGGAGTCGGCGTAGTTGCGGAGTTCGAGCGCGAGTTCGGTCTCGGGCGCGCCGCCGCCGGGGACGACCTTGCCGTCCTCCAGGGTGACGCGGACCACGCCGAGGCTGTCCTCGATGGCGCGCTCGACCTCGTCCACGACGTGTTCGGTGCCGCCGCGGAGGATGAGGCTCACGGACTTGGCCTCTTCGACGTCCTCGACGAAGATGCGCTGGTCGCCGCCGACGTCCTTCTGAGCGACGCTACCGGCGAAGCCGAGGTCCGACTCCTCGATGTCGTCGACGTTGCTGACGACGCTCGCGCCGGTCGCGCGGGCGAGCTTGTCCATGTCGTCGGACTTGGCGCGGCGGACCGCGATGATGCCCGCTTCCGCGAGGAAGTGCTGGGCCATGTCGTCGATGCCGCCGTCCACGAAGACGACGTCGGCGCCGACGGCTTCGAGCTTGTCGACCATCTCGCGAAGCTGCTCCTCTTCTTGGTCGAGGAACTGCTGGAGCTGGTCGGGGTCCGTGACGTTGACTTCGGCGTCGATTTCGGTCTCCTGAATCTCGAGGGCGGTGTCGAGCAGGGCGACGTTGGCGTCCTCGACGAAGTAGGGCATGTTCTCGTGGACGCGCTCCTTGTCCACGATGACGCCCTCGACGAGTTCGGACTGGTCGATGGAACCGCCGACGACGGTCTCGACTTTGACGTTGTCGGTGTCGATGCCGTCCTCGTCGGCGACGCTCTGGACGGCGCGCACGACGAGTTCCGAGAGCAGGCCCTTGGCGTTCTCCGCGCCTTTGCCGGTCATCGCGGTGGACGCTATCTTCTCGAGCGTCTCGGTGTCGTCGGCGTCCACGTCGATGGCCTTCTCGGTGAGGAGTTCCTTGGCCTTCTCGGAGGCCTGTCGGTACCCCTGCGCGAGCGTGGTCGCGTGGATGTCCTGTTCGAGGAGGTCCTCGGCCTTCTCGAGAAGTTCACCGGCGACGACGACCGCGCTGGTCGTGCCGTCGCCGACCTCGTTCTCCTGCGTCTCGGAGACTTCCACGACCATGTTGGCCGCGGGGTGCTCGATGTCCATCTCCTTGAGGATGGTGACGCCGTCGTTCGTGACGACGACCTCGCCCGTGGAGTCCACGAGCATCTTGTCCATGCCTTTCGGACCGAGTGTCGTCCGAACGGCCTCGGCGACGGCGGTCCCTGCGGTGATGTTCATCGACTGCGCGTCCTTTCCGGAGGTGCGCTGGCTGTCCTCGGAAAGTACAATCATCGGCTGGTTGCCCATTCGTTGTGCCATGTTCGTTGCAATGATTGATTGCCATTCTACATAAAGCTTTCCCTAGGTGCTGTTAGAACGCCAGCACAGAACCCTGAACTTGATATGTGAATCCTTATCACAGGTAGTTTTATAAGATGGCGTGGGGACCGGCCACGCTGCGGGCACGACGCCAAATTACGATGGCGTTCGGCAACGTCCTAACTGCGACTCCGGTAATATCATCCGCCGGAACTGCTCGGTAACAGGACCGACAGAACGGAAGTAGACGGACCTTTCTAAAACGGGGTACTCCGGAGACGAGGTGTCACGGTAACTACGTCGAGAAAAGCGTGCGTCGATTCTACCCCGGGAACTGGTGGAACTCCATCCCCTCGCGCTTCATCTCGTTGCGCTTGCGCTCGAGGAACGAGTACACCGACCCGTGGGGCGCGCCGTCGAGAATCATCTCGGCCGCGCTCCGGACCACGTCGACCTGTTGGGGACTGCCGATGACACCCATCGTGGTGCCGTAGATGACGACGCTCGCTCCGGTCAACTCCTCCATGAGTTCGCGAGTCCGGCCGTTCTCGCCGATGAGTCGGCCCTTCTGCCGTTCGAGGTCGTTCTGGTTCCGAGCGGCGGCGTCGATGTCGATGATGTCTAACATCATCATGTCGTCCTCCAGTAGGGTGAGGGCTTCGTCGGGGGCGAATCCGCGCCCGATGGCCTTCACTATCTCCGGTCCTTTCAGACCGAGGATGGGGTCGCCGGTCTTCTCGACGTCTACCTTCCCGTTCTCGGAGTCGATGTCGAGTCGCACCTCCGCGCGACTCTCGATTTCGCGCATCGTCTCACCTCCTTCGCCGATGAGAACACCGATTCGGTCCTGCGGAATCTTCACGTGTTGCATGGCGTATGGTAGTCGCTCCGGGTGTTTTAAGGCTTCGTCCGCGTGCGAGTAGTATCGGAATCTGCATCGGCAACCGGTAGCGGTCAGTCGAAGAGACCGACCCCGTCCGGGAGCGCGCGCTCGCGTTCGTCGTCGGTGAGACGGTACCGCTCGAACTCGGCTTCGAGGTCGTCGATGCGCTCGCGGCGCTCCTGATGTGCGTCGAGGAAGTCGGCTATCTTCTCGGCGGCGTGGGCCTTGAGTTCCCCGCTGAGCAGGTCGCCGGCGCGGTACTCCTCGGCGAGGCGTTCGAGGGTCGCGTCGTCTTCCTCGAAGAAGAACGCGAGCAGTTGGTAGGCGACGTCCACCTCCGGGTCACCCCCGTGTTCGCGGTGGGCGTCGAGGCTCGACTCGCCGCCGGAGTAGGCGTGCGTCTGAATCTTCTCCTCGACCGTCTCGCGGTCGTCGGTGAGGTAGATGGCGGGCGCGCTATCCGAACTGCTCATCTTCCCCGGCCCGTCCAGCGTCGGCAGGAACTTGCTCAGGAGCGCTCCGGGCTTGTCCACGTCGAAGGTCTCTTTCGCGGCGACGTCGCGCGCGAGTCGGACGTGCGGGTCTTGGTCCACCGCGATGGGAACCACACTGGCGTGTCGCCCGTGGACCAGTTGGGGCAGCAGCAAGTGAGCTATCTGGACCGCGGGGTAGAACGACATCCCCACGTTGTCCGGTCGCCCGTACGTCGCCTCCATCGTGGACTGGGTGACGTGCTTGGCGAACTGGACCGCGACGGGGTAGATTACGTCGGCGTCGGCGGTGTCCACGACGATGCGCGTTCGCTCGGGGTCGAACCCCACCGCGAGCAGGTCCCGGAGGTTCTCTCTGGCGTACTCCGCTATCTCATCGAGCGAGAGGTCCTTGGTGAAGTGCTTCTCGTCGTCCGAGAGCGGGACGTAGACGTGCGCGCCGGTCTGTTCCTGTAGGTGCTTCGCGAAGTAGAACTGCGGGACGTGTCCGAGGTGCATCGGTCCGGACGGGCCGATGCCGGTCACGAGCGAGACGGTCTGTCCCTCCTCGGCCGCCGCGAGGAACCGGTCCACGTCCGGCCCGCGTAGTACGCCCGCCGCCGGACCATCGGGTGGGACCCGGGGAAGCGAGCTATCTGGTCGTCGGTCAGTTCGTCCGCGCCGAACCGGTCGAGGAGTTCGCGGTAGTCTATCTCTCCTTCGACCGCGTAGGGCGTGACGGTGAAGTCGTCTGAACTATCGTTTGCTGGCATGGTGTCGTGACGTTTCGCTGTCGCTCGGAAGTCGATGCGCGAAGAAAGCGAGTGAGCGCCGTCACCGCCGACGCCCGGTGAAGCCGAGCGCCGCGAGTTACGACACTGTCCGCTCTCCGTGCGTCTGCCAGCGCCAAGTCGGGAGAGCGGACCTCATCGTGTCCGAGTAGTCGGGTTCGACATTTGAACGTTTCGCCGGTTCAGTTCTCGAGGCGTGCGGTCGAGGTCACTTGCTGGGGTTGGTCACTTGCTGGGGTCGGCGTTGTCCCGAATCCACGCCTCCAGTTCGTCGCCGCGAACGTCCATCCCCTGTCGCTGGAAGAACGAGGCGACGTTGGCGCAGTCGCGCGTCAGGAACTCGCCGCTGTTGGGGTGGTGAATCGTCACGGCCTGTCCGAGGTCGATGATGACGAGTTCGCCGTCGTGGACGATGATGTTGTACTCGCTCAGGTCGCCGTGGACCAGTCCGGCGTCGTAGAGTCGCCGCATGTACTCCCGGACCACCTCGAAGGTGGTCTCGGGATTCTCGAGGCGGGCGTCGTCGAGGGTGGGCGCGCGCTCGCCGTCGGACCCCAGAAACTCCATGACGAGGACGTTCCGCTGGACCGCGATGGGTTCGGGGACGCGCACACCGGCCTTGCGGGCGCGCTTGAGGTTGGCGAACTCCTTGCGGGTCCACGCCAGCACGACCCGCTTCTTGTTGCCGCCCAGCTCCTCGAATCGGGGGTCGCCGACGAGGTACTCACGCATGTCGCGGAAGTCCGAGGCGTTGATGCGATAGACCTTGACCGCGACTTCGCCCCGCTCCTCGCTCCCGAGCGCGGAGTAGACGTTCGCCTCCTTCCCCGAGGAGAGCGGCCCGCCGAACGCCTGCACGTAGCCGTCTTGGACCAGTTTGTAGAGCGCCGCCAGCGTCGCGTCGTCGAACACCGACTGCTCGACTTTGAACTGCTCGGTGTTCTTCAGGCGCTCGCGGAACTTGTTGAACTCCCGGTCGCGCTGGCGCTGGACTTTGTCGGCCTCGGTGTCGGATACGTCTATCTCCTCCCACTCGTCCCCGACGCCCTCGACGTTATCGGGTTCGAGCAGGCTGTGCTCCTCCGTCATCTGTGCCGACCTAGCGCGTCCAGCGATAAAAGGGTGGGCTTCGGTACGAGAGAGTAGACCTCAGTAGGTTTCGCGGTGAAGAATCTCCTCGACGTCGCGTCGGGGGAGTCGCTCGGGTTCCTCGCCGCCGGTCGGCCCGACCGCGATTAGCATCACGGGTATCTTGTCTTCGGGGAGGTCGAGGAACTCGGCCATCCCTTCGAAGTCGAAACCGGTCATCGGCGTGGCGGTAAGTCCGCGTGCGTGGGCGGACAGCAGCAGGTTCTGGGCCGCGAGACTGGCGTTGCGGATGCCGTAGTCGCGTCCGGCCTGCTCGCTCTGGTAGCCGGCGACGGTCTGCTCTTTGACCTGCTGGCCGGTCTCCTCGTCGAAGCGACCCGCCTCGACCCACTCGTCGAAGACGCGGTCGGCCGTCTCGGGTTCGGTGTGGCCGACGACCAGAATCGCGGTCCCGGCCTCCTCGACGTGCTCCTGTCCGTACGCGAGTTCGACGACCTCGTCCAGTCGGTCGTCGTCCTGCACGGCGACGAACTCCCACGGCTGGAGGTTGTACGACGAGGGCGCGATAGCGGCGTCTCGAATCAGTTCTTCGAGCGTCTCGTCGTCCAGTTCGGCGTCGGGGTCGAAGTTGTGTCCCGACCGCCGGGTCCGAATCGCCCGAATCGCTTCCGGAATTTCCTCGTCGTGCGCTGCGTCGGTTTCGAACTTGGTGTCGCCAGTGCTCATCGGAGAGATGTAGGAGCGTATCACTTAAGGTCCGGACGCAAGCCCGCGTTCTTGCCGATTGGGGTCTGGTGTCCTGACGCAGGTGTAACCACCCGACATCGGTGTAACTACCGGCATTCGAAACTACAACTACTTCTATCGAGTCGAAGCGGCGAACCTACCGAACGGCGCGGTCGAGCGCCAAACACCAACGGCGAACGAACGCCCCGAGTAACAGGCTCTACTGGATGTGACCTTCGTCGCGGAGTTGGTCGGCTTCCTGCTTGTCGTAGCGCCACTTGATGTCGGCCTTCTCGTCCTGCCAGTCCCACGGTTCGACCAGCACGACGTCGTCCTCCCGAATCCAGATGCGCTTCTGCATCTTGCCGGGGATGCGGGCCGTGCGCTCCGTCCCGTCGGCGCATCGTACTTTCACGCGATTCGCACCGAGCATGTTAGTGACTGTGGCGAATACCTCGTCGTCGTCGGGCATACGGAGGTTCTTTCGCCGTCCGCCGTCGTTGTCACTCATAGTTTCCACTTGGTGGCGAGGAGGTTTAAATATACTGTCGTTCGTCCGTCCCGCCCCGGAGCAAGGGTGTTTAAGTCACACCCGGACACACCCCGACGTATGCTCGGTAAACTCGGAGCGAAAGGCATCGTCGGGGTGTTGCTCCTGATAGGGGGTCTCGGCGTCGTCGCGTGGCAACAGCCGATAGTCGCGGCCGGAATCGGACTCGTCGTCGTCGGGTTCGTGTTGATAGCGTGGGGTCTCATCTCCGGTCTCATGTCCAGTTTCGGTCTCGGCGGGATGATGGGCGGCGGCGGTGGCGGCTTCGAGTAACTCGTCCGTAACGTCGTTTCGAGCACGCAAGGCTCGGAACTACGCGCGGTGTCGGTGTATTCCGACGTACCCGGCTTCGATTCGCTCGACGATACTTGGTTATTAAGGCTTCGTGCGGACACACTCCAGCTATGGATGACAGGATGGCGTCACTTCTCACCAAGACCCAGCGCCGACGGGTTCGGAACGATTTCGCGGACTTGGACGAACAGAAGCGCCGCCGAGACGAACGACAGATTAGGAAGCGACTCGCGGCCGGACTGCTCGACACCCGAGTGCTCGCCGGCTACCCGGACGCGCAACTCGGCCTCGCCGTCGAGGACCTCTCGGAGGACGAACTCCGCGAGGCCCTCGCGGACGCGACGTTGGTCCTCGAACGAGTTCGGGAAATGGAGGGAGTGGACCGGAAGACCGTCCTGTCGCGCGCTCGCTGTCGGGCCGACGAGTTGGCCGAACAGTCTGGGGACCTACGGAGTCTTGACGACCTCGACCTGCAGACCGCGGCCGAGATACGCCGCGAGACGAAGGTCTCCGTCCGCGAGCAGTTCGAGGAGAACCGCTGGGACAGTCGTGCGGACGGCCTGCTGAAACTAACTGCGAGCGCGACCGTCCCGCTGTTCGTGACGTTGCTCGTCGATTCGACGACGTCGAGAGACCTTCTCGGTACGAGTGCCGGTGCCACCGTCCTCGTGTACCTCTGTTCGCTCGTGGTCGTCGTGGCGCTCTCGGGGGTCTTCCTCATCAAGGCCGCACAGACACTCAAACACGACGTTCTCCCGGCTGTCTTGACCTTCCGCCGAGACCCTGCAAGCGCAGTGGCGAGCGCCCTCGACTTGCTCCGCCGTCCCGGAGAGCGTCTGCGGAAAATATGGGACGAACTGTAGTTTTCCGCTCACAGCTTGCACCTCGTGCGGGTCACAGGACAGTGGCAACTATCCGTTCGACGGTGTGGGCGAGTTCGAGCCACGTCAATCCGTGAAAGATGGCGACGGTCGTGAGGTTGTCAGTCACCTCGTAGAGCGCGCCGAACACGATGCCCGCGCCGAGCAACTCGATGAAGGTCGCCGCGAGCGCAGCACCACTCGCGCCACTGAGCGCTGCGAACGACGCGTGGGACAGGGCGAAACAGGCACCGGCCAGAACGACGACGACGGCTGTGGCAGAGAACGCGTCACGTAGACGCGTCTGGACAAGTCCGCGATAGAACAGCTCTTCGGCTGGCGTTGCAAACGCGAACCACGCCAAGAACGCGAGGGGCCACAAGCGCGGCTGTGCGTGAAGCGTAAGACTGTGTTCGCTGGTTCCCGTGGTGACCTCGTGGGGCAAGCCGAATAGCCCGACGAGCGCGTTTACGACGTACCCGACCGCGAGGAGCGCGAGAAACGCGCCGAGAACGGCACCGACGTCTCGTAGACCCGGTCGTCGAAAGCGTGCATACCGGTCCCAACTACCCGTATAGGACAGATAACCGAGCGCGAACACGCCGAACCCGAACTGGACGCCGCGACTGCTCACGATGTAGACCGCGTCGGAAGTCGTCGCCGCCACGAACCCGGCCATTCCGGGGATAGTAGCCGCCAACAGCCCCGCGAGCGAACCGATACCTGTGAACACCAGTGCGGCGAGGACCGTCTCCGATTTCGAACGTATCGAAACACGCTGTCGTTTTGTCGTCATCTCCGGGCGGACAATGAGCTACTGTCGCCATAAGAGAATATGACGATTCACGCTATTTCAGGGCGTGTACGACAGTATACCGGTTTTATCGCATCTTCGAGCGACCGGGTATACGCACGTACAGCGGCTGGGAACGAGCGGGTCGTGTCGATTACCCCTCAATCTCTCGCAACTTCTCGCGGCCCGGCGCAATCAACTCGTCGAGGTAGTTCGCCAACGCGCCCTTCGCGTCGGCGGGGTGGAGTTCGCCGCTCTCCAAGTCGTCGGCCAGCGACTCGTAGTCGTCGTACTCCAGATTACCGCCGTACTCCTCGGGGCGTTCGACCACGACGGTCTCGAACCGCGGGAAGACGTGGTACCGGAAGATTTCGAGGACCGGATTTTCGAGGTCGTCTTCGGGGTCGCGGGTCGGCGGGCAGAACGCCGAGTTGACCTTCTCCTCGATGTCCTCGGTGCTGTCCTCCATCGAGATGGTGACGCCCGAACTGCTCGACATTTTGCCCTCGCCTGTGCCGAGGTCGGCGATGATGGGTGTGTGGAGCACCGGCCGGGAGTCGTAGCCGACTTCGGGCAACTCCTCGCGCATCAGCATGTGGACCTTGCGCTGGTCCATCCCGCCCACCGCCAAGTCGAGGTCGAGATATTCGATGTCGAGCGCCTGCATCAGGGGGTAGACGACGTGGCTGACCTTCGCAGTCTCGCCGCCCTGAATCTCGGCCATCGCGCGCTGGGCGCGGTTGAGGGTGGTGTCCAACTCCAGTTTGTGGAGGTCGAGCGCGTAGTCGTCGTCCAACTGGAACTCCGACCCGTAGACGAACTCGGTCTGCTCCTCGTCGAGACCGTAGGCGAGGAACTGCTTGCGCATCTTCTCGGCGGTCTGCTCTATCTCCTCGAAGGTCCCCTTGTCGTTGAGGTAGGCGTGGACGTCGGCCAGCAGGACGACGACCTCCATGCCCGCCTCCTGCAGGTCGATGAGTTTGTTCGCGGCGAGCATGTGCCCGATGTGGAGTACCCCGGACGGTTCGTACCCGACGTAGACGCGCTTGCCTTCCGGGTCCTCGGCGAGTTCGCGTACCTCCTCCTCTGTCACTGTCTCCTCGACGTTCCGCGTAATCAACTCGTAGGTGTCCATACGCGGTCTGTGTCCCGCGCGGTGCTTTAGCGTTCCGGGACCGTGCCAACGGTTCGGACGTGTACGTCGGCGTCCCTCGCGCTATTTATATGAGAAACAAAGGATGAAATATAGTCAGGGACTCTGGCCGCTAGCCTCGGACCCCGAGTCGTAACTCCGGTCGGCCCGGTGTTCGCTGATGAGACGGTCCAACTGCTCGGCCTTCTGCTCTTTCCGACGTTCCTCCGCGCGGTCCTCCCAGTCCTCGACGACGGCTTCGACCTCTCGCTCGCGGGTCACCGCCAGTTCGTCCACCTCCTGTATCGTCACGTCGTCGGCGGGACCGACCGGAATCTCGTTCTCGAAGAGGACGCGGTCGGCGGCGTCCGAGAGACCGCCGTCGCCGATTAGCACGACCTTCGGGTCCACCTCCGCGAGTCGCTCGGCGGTCGAGCGTCCCGCGCCGGAGGCGTCCCGGAGGTACACCACGTCGTCGGTGGCGAGACCGAAACTCTCGTGAGCAGACTCGATGGCTCCCTTGGTGAACTTCTCGACGGGTTTGACCGGCGTGAGTCCGGCCTTCTTCTCGGAGACGTCGCTGAAGTTCGAGTGGTCGAGTTTCCAGAGTTCCTTGAGACGTGCGAGTTTGCCTTCCAGTTCGTCGATGCGCTCGTCCCGCTGGTCGAGTTCGCGCTCCAGTCGGTCGTTCTCGCGTTCGAGTCGCGTGACCTCCCGGCGCTCGCGCACGTCCTTTCGCTCCTCGCTCTTGGCCGCTTCGAGGTCGCCCTTCAGTTGCCCAATACGGCCCTCCTTCTGTTCGATGGTGTCGTTCAGGTCCTCGACGTGGTCTTCGAGGCGTTCGACCTGCGACTCCAACTGCTTGATGCGCTTCTCGTCCTCGGTCAACTCGCGGGGCGTGTGTTCGGTCTCCTCCTCCTCGGTCTCCTCGTCGTCCGAGAGGGCGACCAGCGCGGTCTCGACCGAGTCCTCGCCCGCGACCACGCGCGCGGTGACCTCGCCGCGGTCCATCCGCGGGGGCACCTTCTCCGCGATGCGCTCGAACTGGTCCTCGTGGTCGTCGTAGGCGTGGAGCGCCGCGGCCATCGCGTCGCGTTCGTGGTCGTTGTCGTAGTCGTGGTCGCGGTCCGGTGTTGCTTCTCGTCCACCGGCAGGTCCGAGTTGGGAATCCACCCCTCGGCGTCGAAACTCCGGCGAATCTTCTCGACGGTCTCGGGCATCGGTTCCACGTCGGCGGCGACCACGACCGGCCGCCCGCGTTCGATTATCCACTCGATGACCTCGGCGGTGTCCGCGGTCCGCGTGCTGAGTACGTCGAGGACGTTCCCGTCGAGGTCGGTGACCGCGACCGCTGTGGTCGTGCCGGGGTCGATGCCGACCAGTACGTGGTCCCGGCGCTTGGCGAGGGGTTCGAACTCGATGCCGTCGCGTCGCTGGCGCTCGACTTCGACGCGGACGTCGCCCGAGCGCTCGTTCGAGACGGGGATGTCCTCGGGCCGACCCTCGACCTCGAAGACCGCGTTCGAGTACCCGCCGTACTTCTCGGTCACGTCGCGCTCGTAGTCGAGTCCCGCGCCGTCGAGTTCGCTCTCGATTTCGCGGCTTCGCTTCCGGACCGCACCGTGAATCCGGCGGGTGTACCGGTCCTCGCTCCACCCGCCCTTTCCGGTCGAGCGACCGCGCGAGACCTTGATTTCGGTGGTGTTCGTGAAAGCGGAGACCTCGTAGCCGACGTTCCCGGCCGCGAGGCGCGCGGCCGCCTCGGCCTCCTTCATGGGCTTCTTGCCGTAGGGGACGCCGTGGCGCGAGGCGACCCGAGAGAGGGGTTCCGGTCGCTCGGCCCCGGTGACCTGCACGAGACGAGTCCCGTCCGGGAGGTCGCGCAGGAAGTGGACGAGCGCGTCCTTGTCGGACGCTAACTCGTACATGTTGTCGGTCGCCACTAACGCCGGTTGCTCGCGCTCGATGAGCCGTCGGAGTTTGCGGTGAGAGACGACGTCGCGGTCGATGTTCTCGCCATCGAACGCGACGAGCGCGTAGGAGGGTGCGTCGCCGCGGACGTCCCCGCTCTGGACGTCCACGCCGAAGACGAGCGTGTCGAGCGCACTCGTGCGGGCGTTCACGCTCCGGGGTAGGGTGTCGGCGGATATAAATCCGACGCGCAACCTCGGTTCCGGAGTGCGTTTCTCCCGTTCCGACACCACGGTATCGAGAGGCTACCGAGTTCGCGCGGTGCGCCGAAAAAGAAGCGGTCGGGAGTCGTTCGGAGTGCGATTACGCGGCGGTAATCGGCGTCGCCGAAGCCTGCGTGATGGGTGCGAGGCTGTCGTGACCGTTCTTCTGGTGACCCTTCTTCTTCCCACCTTTCTTCTTCCCGTCCTTCTGGTGGCCCTTCTTCTGGCCCGAGTCGCTGGCCTCGAAGTCGGCGTTCAGGACCGAGTGCTCGAAGTAGACGCGCTCGTAGGCCGAGGTGTCGTACTCGCCGTAAATCTGGAGTTGACCGCCCTCACCCGCGAGCTTTCGGTACTCGGAGTTCTCGAAGCGGACTTTCACTCGGCCGTCTTCGAGCGAGACCGAATCGGCTTCGAGGTGCTCGCCGGAGTCGCCCCGGACCGCGTAGAAGCTACCGGTGACGACGTCAGTCGTGCCGTTCGGCGCGTCGAGGCTGACCGTGGCGGTGCCCTTCCGGACCGAGACCGACTGCACCTCGGTCACGGCGTCCACGCGCCGGATGCGGTCGGTGTCCTCGGGCGCGACGGGCGAGTTCTGCTGGATGTACTTCAGCAGGGCCGTCCCGTACAGCATGTGGCTCTCGCTGACGCGCGGCGCGTCTTCGAGGACCGACCCGTCCCAACCGGCCATGTAGGAGTTGACCGTCACGTTGTAGGTCTCGTCCTCGTCGAGGGGTTCGCCGTTGACCCACACGTCGCGGACGTAGCTCTCGTTCTCGTGGCCGACCCACTCGTAGGTCACGCCGCTGACCTGCAACTGGGACTCCACGCCGTAGTTCTGGCCGGTCTCGCTCTCGAGCGTGACGACCTGACTGGCGAGCAGTTGCTCCAGTTCCGCGCCGGTCAGTTCCACCGTGACCAGCGTGTTGCTGAACGGCAGGATGTTGTACACGTCGCCGACCGTGACGTTACCGGGGCCGTAGACCTCGTTCGACCGAATACCGCCCGCGTTCGTGACGGCGACCTCCGCGCCGGTCTGGGAACGGAACGAGTCGGTAATCATGTTGCCCAGTGCGGTCTCGTCGTGGTAGTTCGAGGCGAACCGCGAGTCGAGTGCGACTTCGGTGCGCCCGGCTACGTCGTTGAGTCTCTCCTGCCGGGCCTCGGTGATGATGTTCGAGACCGTCTCGTTCTTGGACACGTTCTCGGTCACGTCGAGGAGGCGACCGTTCCACGCCGTCACCTCGCCGTTCTCGACCGTGAGGTTGAGTTCCGCGACGTGTTCGGCGCGGGCCTCCGCCTCCATGATGACCGCACCGCCGGTCTCCTGTGGCGGATACTCGATTTCGTCGTCGCCGACCACGATGGCGTCCACGTTCTCGGTGGTGTTGGCGAGGGTCTTCGCCACGGGGACGCCGAGGTGGGCCGAGACGACCACGACGTCCACGTTCTTCTCCTGCTTGAGCATCGTGGCGTACTCGCTGGCGGTCTCCGAGTAGTTCCGGAGTTCGTAACCCTGCTGGTCGAAGTCCACGGCGGTTTTGGACTGTATCTTCTCGTCGGCGACGCCGACGATACCGACCTTCACGCCCTCGCGCTCGACGACGGTGTAGGGTTTCGTGCCGGGAATCGGCTCACCGGTCTCGGAGTCCACGATATTGGCCATCAGCCACGGGAACTCCGACTGCTGGCTGAAGTTCGCCACGGCGTCGAAGCCGTAGTCGAGGTCGTGATTCCCGATGACCTCGGCGGCCGGGTCGAGGACGTTCAGCGCCTTCACGGGCAGTCGCCACTGACTGAGCGGCGAGAGCGAGTGGGGGCTGACTTGGTCGCCGCCGCCGACCACCACGGTCGGGTTCTCGTGGGCGGCGCGACGCTGGTTTATCAGGTGGACCATCCGCGGGAACGTCCCGTCTTGGGCGGCCGCGGTCTGGATGTCGTTGTACGACAGGAGGGTCAGCGTCGTGCCCTCGCTCGTCGTGTTGTTCGTCGGAGCCTGCGCCGCGCTCGGGGCGGGCGTGGTACTCTCGGTTGCACTGTGCGACTCGGTAGCACCCGCCGCGACAGGTGGTACGGCACCTGCGACGACGAGACAGAGAACCAGTAACAGCGATGCGGACTGACGCATGCAGCAGTAAAACGGTAGATGATGGAGATAAAACTAGCTATTTACCTACCATTAGTCAATAGAGTTCAGGGAAATCATTTGGCCGGAAAATGTAGAATGGAATTACTCGTCGGAGAACGGAACGTCGAGCGTCTCGCCGTCGTCCGGAACGAACGCGTTCCCGTCGAACGCTCGCGGGCCTCCGCGAGGTGGTCGGACACGTCCCCGGCGTAGCGCGAAGAGATGTGAGTCAGCGCGAGGCGTTCGGCGTCGGCCCGCCTCGCGATTTCCGCGGCCTGCCGCGCCGTCGAGTGGCCGGTGGTGGCGGCGCGGTCGGCGCGGTCCTCGGCGAAGGTGGCGTCGTGAATCAGCAGGTCCGCGTCCGCGGCGACTTCGGCGACCGTTGAACTCGGTCTGGTGTCGCCGGTGTAGACGACCGTCCGACCGGGTCGAGCGTCGCCGACCACCTGCTCGGGTTCCACGACGGTGCCGTCGTCGAGTTCGACCGGGTTCCCCTCGTGGAGTTGCGAGAACTTCGGGCCGACCGGAACTCCCAACTCCTCGGCCTTCTCGCGGTCGAACCGACCCTTGCGGTCGTCCTCGACGAGGGCGTAGCCCAGCGAGTTGGTGTCGTGGTCGGTCCGGTACGTCCGGACCTCGTAGTCGTCGCGTCGGACTGCGGCCTCGTCGGGTCCGACGCCGTAGACGTGGACCGGGAACGAGGGCTGGTTGTCGGCGGCGTGGACGAGCGCGTCGATGTCCTCCTCGGTTCCGGCGGGCGCGTAGATGGACAGCGCCTCGTCCCGGTCGTTGAAATCGAGCGTCTGAACCAGACCCGGCAGTCCGAGTACGTGGTCGCCGTGGAGGTGCGTGACGAAGATATCCGAGATGGTGAACCCGGTGCCGAAGCGCATCATCTGGCGCTGGGTCCCCTCGCCCGCGTCGAACAACAGTCGGTCCCCGTCCCGGTTGACCAGCACCGAACTCGGGTTCCGCTCTGTAGTCGGCACTGCCCCGCCGGTTCCGAGAAAGGTAACGCGCATCGACATCCTCGGGAGTACCTCGGAGAGCGCGTGGGAAAGCGCCTTCGAAATCCGAGGGGGTACGCCAAGTTACCTCGGGGGAAACAGCGTGTTTCGACCGACGCCGCGCGACCGAAATCGAAGGATAGTCCCGGCCTAATGCGCCGTATCTGGCTGTTACGCGCGTGAACAGTCGCGTCCGTTTATTCTCGGACTCGTCGTCCGGTACTTTGCGGAATGGGGGTTACACATGACACGTAATAGCAGGACGTTTAGTGCCGTCTTCATGGCGGTGCTGTTGATTTTAGCGAGTGGTACAGCCGTATCGCTCGCAGTGACGAGTAATTCGGCATCGGACGCCGGGACGAACGCGGCGTCGGTGCAGGAGACGACTACGAGGGCGGCGGACGAACCGGCGGAGCAGCAGCAGGCGAACGTCACGATAAACGAGCAACAGACCGAAGGCGAGCAGGTCGTCATCGAGTCGGCGACCCTACCGGAGGGCGGCTTCATCGCCATCCACGATAGCTCGTACCAAGACGCTCCGCTGTCGAGCGTCCTCGGGAACTCGGTCTACCTCGAAGCCGGGACCCACGAGAACGTGACCGTCACGCTCGCGCGGCCCATCAGCGAGACCCAGACGCTCGTCGCCATGCCGCATCTGGACACCAACAACAACCAGGTGTACGACTTCGTCCTCTCGACCGGCGAAATCGATGGCCCGTACACCGTTGACGGGCAGGCAGTGGTCGACGAAGCGAACGTGAGCGTCGCACAGGAGACGACGACCACGACCGAGGAGGCTGACGGTGAGACGACCACGACGACCGAGGTCGAGGACGAAGATGAGGCTACGACCGAAGTCGAGGACGAAGATGAGGCTACGACCGAAGTCGAGGACGAAGACCAGCCAGCCGAGACGGAGCGCTTCGTCTTCCAGATAGAGCGGATGCACATCGACCGGTGGTCGTTCGTCATCGGTGACGAGGAAACGCCCGACCGGACCGAGACCGTCAGCAACATCAGTATCACCGACCGTCGGGTCACCATCAACCTGAGCGAGATTCTGCGTCAGAGCGCGGCCAACCAGCAGGAGGTCGGCCAGATGACGACGCAGAGTCCCGAACAGGTCGAGCAGATGATAGAGGAGAACATCTCCAAGGACATCCCGACCGTCCGGTTCGTCATCACCGACGTCACTATCGAGAACGTCACGTTCGTCGTCACGGCTCCGGAGGACATCGAACTTCCGCAGCCGCCGATGATGACCACGACGACGACTGAGGAGACGACCACGACGACCGAAGAGGAGACGACCACGACCACGACGACCGAAGAGGAGACGACCACGACCACAACGACCGAAACGGAGACGCCGACTGAGGAGACGACCACGACCACAACGACCGAGACAGAGACGCCGACTGAGGAGACCACCACGACTACGACCGAGACAGAGACGACCACGACGACTACGGAGGCCCAAGTCGACTCCTTCAGGGTCTCTGGACTGGACGCGCCCGAGAGCGTGACGGCTGGCGAGACCATCGACGTGACGGCTACCATCTCGAATCCTAACGACCAGCAGGTCACCCAATCCGTCGCGTTCCGACTCGAAGGAACCGTCGTCGGCCGTCAGACGGTCACGCTCGACGCGGGCGAGCAGACGACCGTGACCTTCGAAGTCAGTACGGAGGGCATTCCTCCGGGACAGTACGTCCACGGGGTGTACACCCAGAACTTCGGTGAACTCGGTATCATCGTAATCGAGGAAGCGGCCGCGCAGACGACCACCCCCGCGGAAACCGAGACGCCCGCCGGTAACGAGACGACGACCACGACGACCGAAGCGTAGTTCCGGTCTGACGGGTCGCCCCTCGGAAGCGACACATATTTTACCATTTTCGGAGTTCAATACCGTTAAATCGCACGACGGAAGCGCCATCAGAACGGATACGAACGGCGGTGTGCTTTTATTAACCGCTGCTGAGTGCAGACGAACCGTCATGGAACGATACGCTGCCGTTGGCATCGCAGTCATGTTGCTGCTCGCCGGATGTGTCGGCGGGCAGGGAGGAACGACCGCGTCGCCCACGACGGGTGACGCCGCGACGACAGTCGGCGAAACGACCGCTTCGAGCGACGATACGGCGTCGGGCGACGACGCGGCGTCGAGCGACGGCGGGAGCGCGGTGAACTTCTACGTGAGCGACGAGAAGAACGCGATGAGCGACTTCGCGCACCTGAACGTCACCATCTCGAAGGTCGGTCTCAAGGAGTCCGGCGGAAACTGGACGACCCACGACGTGAACGACCGCACGGTGGACCTGACCGAGTTGACGGGCGCGAACGCGACCCGACTCGGCACCTTCCCGGTCGAGAACCGGACCTACGAGACGGTCTTCGTCCACGTCAGCGAGGTGAACGGGACCCTGACCGGGGGCGAGCAGGTCCGGGTCAAACTGCCGAGCGAGAAACTCCAGATTCACCAGACGTTCTCGGTCGGCCCGAACCAGTCGGTCGATTACGTCTTCGACATCTCCGTGTTCAAGGCGGGCAAGAGCGGTAAGTACATCCTCAAGCCGGTCATCAGCGAGTCGGGGACCGACAAGGAAATCGAAGACGTGGACGAGAAGGAAGACGACGAGAAGGAAGACAACGAGACGGTGACGGACGCCGAGGAACTGAACGCGACCTTCGTCGGTAACGTCACTCGCGGAGAGAACGCCACCGTCTCGGTGACGCGCAACGGAACCGCCGTGGCGAACGCGACGGTCTCGGTGAACGGCGAAATCGCAGGCGAGACCGCCGAAGACGGAACGCTGACCGTCGTAGTTCCCGACCGGAAGGAACTCGAAGTCGAAATCGAGACCGAGGACGAGTCGGTGGAACTGAAGCGGACGTTCGGCGAGCAGAGCGGTCAAGGCAACGGTAACTGAACGCGACAACGCGGAACCGACAGCGGTCGGTGAACGGCACTTCGTTTTCAGCGGTGTAGCGGAGTCAGAGTACAGTAGATATCGCGTGCTGACTTACTGCGATACGCCTCGCTCACTAACTGTCAGTCGTGGGTGGAGTACGGGGTGGCTAATTTCCGCAGAGGCGATAGGTCTTTGTGTGTCAATCTCATGGTGTCGAGTGAATCGACATGCAACCGTGCCAAAACTGTCAGGCGGTCATCGACGAGTACATCTTGGACAAACAACTCGAACCCCTGCGCGACCTCACGGTCGACGACTTCAACCTCTGCGTCGACTGCGCGACCATCGTCGACGATGCGTGCGTGGAGTGCGGCGGCGCGGTCTACGTTCCCGACAGCGTGACTTCCACCCCCGATTACTGCCCGGCGTGCCGGTCCGACCATATCGAACGCACCGGTCGGGACCCCGGTTGGAATCTCGACGCTCCGTCCTCCTGAACGGGCGTCTGCCGTTCAGGCCCGATACTTCGGTTCCCTTTTGCTTGCGGTCGCAGGTCTCGCGCCCCGGACCGGACCGACCGATTCTTACCCGCCGACCCCCTAGCCTGCACTAATGGACGCGCCGCTGTGGACGGAACGGTACGCCCCTGACCTCGCCGACCTCCCGCAACCGGAGGTTCGGGAGTACCTCCAGAAGGCCGTGAACGACCCGATAAACCTCGTTCTCCACGGCCCGCCCGGAGCGGGTAAGACCGCGGCAGTGCGGGCGCTGGCCCGGGAGGCACACGAGGACCCGGAGAACGACCTGACGATACTCAACGTCGCGGACTTCTTCGACCGCACGAAGAAGGAGATTCGCAACGACCCGCGCTTCGAGCAGTTCCTGCAGGGAGAGACGGAGTTCTCCAAGCAGTTCAAGCGCGGGTCCGACCAGCGAAAGCAGTACAAGCGCCAGTGGTCGAAGCGCGACATGATAAACCACATCCTCAAGGAGTACGCGGGGTACGCGCCCTCTTCGGGCGAGTACCGGACGCTCGTCCTCGACAACGCCGAGGACATCCGCGAGGACTTCCAGCAGTCGCTTCGCCGGACGATGGAGCAGTTCCACGAGACGACCCAGTTCGTCATCACGACCCGACAACCGACGAAACTCATCCCGCCCATCAAGTCGCGGTGCTTCCCGGTCGCGGTTCGCGCGCCGACGAACGACGAGATTGTCGAGGTGCTGAAGCGCATCGCGGACGCCGAAGGCGTCGAGTACGACGAGATGGGTCTCCACATCGTGGCCGGATACGCCGAAGGTAACCTCCGCGAGGCCATCCTGAGCGCCCAGACGCTCCACGAGAAGGAGGGCGAAATCACGAGAGAGACGGTCCAGACCGTCCGGGAAATCGGAATTCGGAACCGAATCGAGGAGATGCTCGACGCCGCGGAGGCGGGCGAGTTCAGCGACGCCCGCAAGACGCTGGACGACCTGCTCGTGGACGAGGGGTACAACGGGCAGGAGGTCCTCCAGAAGGTGCTGACGGTCGCGCGCAACTCGAATCGGTACACGGGCCGCGAGGAGGAACTCGCGGAACTGACCCGACTCGCGGGCGAAATCGACGCGGACCTCGCCGAGGGGTCCAGCGACCGGGTCCACCTCGGGCACATGCTCGCGGAACTCGGTGCGAAGGGCGAGGCGTAGCGACTCGGACCGAACGGTTTTCTGTCGGGACTTCGACACCCAGACGATGGCCCTCCCGGACACCCTCGAACGAATCGGCGTCGTCGTCGTCGGAAGCGCGTTTCTGCTATCGCTCCCGACGAGCACACTCAGTTTCCTCGTGTACGGAATTGCCGATGCGCCGCGATTTCCCCTCTCTCTGTGGTTCCTCCCCGGACTCGTCGTCGGCCTCCTCGTGGCCGGCGACCGCCTCGCGGTCACGTACCACCAAATCTGGAAGTTCTCGTTCACGAGTTACTTCCTCGCCTCGCTCTTCTGGCTTGTCGGTACCTCCGAGTCGGCCGGGACGAACCGGACGCTCGCGGTCGGGTTGTGACTGGCCGCGGTCGGCCTCGGCGTCGTCGTGGCCAGACTTCGAATTCGCGACCTGCTCTCGACGGCGACCGATTCGTCCCCCTGACTCTTGACCCTCCCCTGCGAAACACGTTCTATGTCCAGACTCTCCGACACGCACATCCGGAATCGCTACCGCGTCCAACCGAACGACGCCAACAACTACGAGACGCTCCACGGCGGCGAACTGATGAAGTGGATGGACGAAATCGGTGCCATGTCCGCGATGCGCTTCGCCGGCGAGACGTGTGTAACCGCGGGCGTGGACGACCTCTCGTTCCACCGCCCGGTCCCGGTCGGCGACATCGCCCTGATAGAAGCGTACGCCTACAGGGCGGGCAGGACCAGCGTCACGGTCCGCGTCCGGGCGTGGCGCGAAGACCCCAGAAGCGGTGACACCGAGCGCACCACCGAGTCGTCGTTCACCTTCGTCGCCATCGGCGAGGACGGGAAACCGGTCCCCGTCCCGGAACTGACGGTCGAGACCGACGAAGAGCGCGAACTGCGCGAAGAGGCGCTCGAAGCGGAACCGTAGCCGTCCAGAGCGGGCGTCCGCGTCTCCGAACGCGCCCGAACAGGAATCAGTCGAGACCGACCGAATCCGCGTCCGCGTCGTCCAGCACCGTGATGTGGCGGACGAGCGACCGGTGAACTCGGCGCTCGAACTCCGCCTCGACGGTCCAGCCCTCCGCTCGGGCCTCGGCCGCCAGCGAGCGGTCGCCGACGACGACGGCCCTGCCGGCGACGCGCCGGGCCTCCGCGAGCGCGCCCGAGACGAGGTCGTCGAGGTCGAGGTTGGCGATTTTCGACTGCCTGCCGTAGGGCGCGTCGAACACCACGGCGTCGATGGAATCCTCGGAGAAGGGCAAGTGGGTCGCGTCGCCTTGCAGGGTGGCCCAGTCGGCGTCCGCGGGGAGGTAGTGGGCGAGATTCTCGGCCGCGCCGCGGGCCATCTTGCGCTGGGCGTCCGCGCCCAGCGGAGTCGCGCCGACCAGTCCGGCCTCAATGAGAACGCCGCCGGTCCCGCACATCGGGTCGAGCAGGGTCGCGCCGGGCCGAGCGCCCGCGAGGTTCACCAGCGCGCGGGCCAGCAGAGGGTCCATCCCGCCGGGTTGGAAGAACGGCCGGTCGGTCGGCTTTCGGGTGCCGTAGTCGCGGACACTCTCGGTTTCGAGCCATCCGAGCAAGCAGGTGTCCGCCGAGAACAGGGCGCGAAGTTCGCGGTCGGGGTCGTCGAGGTCCACCGCGAAGCCCCGGTCCACGAGCGTCTGCCCGAGGACGCGTTCGGCGCGTTGAGTATCGACTCCGGCGGTCTCTCGTACGTCACGGGCGCGCACCGCCACCGTCTCCTTGCGGTTCGCGTCGGTCGCCTCGCGGTCGTGTTCGCCCGCTTCGAGCAGCACGCGGGCCGACTCGACGCTGGCGTCGGTCTTCCCGACCAACTCGCTCGCGCGGCGAGTGTACGCCAGAGTCCGCACGCGGTCGGTGACGGCGTTCGCGGTGGCGAGTCCGGGCGCGACGACTTCGACGCCGGTCGCGGCGCTCGCCGCCTCCGCGGCCGCGAACTCGTCGTCCTCTCCGGCTAGTTCGAGCGCGTACACGGTGTATCGGACTCGGCGGTGGCTCTTGGGGGTTTCGTCTGCGCCGCGCTCGTCCGACGCACCGCCGTCCGAGAACGCCCTCACGGCGGGCGAATCCGATATTAAAACCCGCGAGACCATCTGTCAGGATGGAGTACCAACCTTTATAAACCTTAAATACGACATTTAAGTCGCACATGACCGACCCAAAGGAGACCATCAACATTGAAAACGTGGTCGCCTCCACCGGAATCGGGCAGGAACTCGACCTGCAGAGCGTGGCCATGGACCTCGAAGGGGCCGACTACGACCCGGAGCAGTTCCCCGGTCTCGTCTACCGCACCCAGAACCCGAAGTCCGCGGCGCTCATCTTCCGGTCCGGCAAAATCGTCTGTACCGGCGCGAAGAGTACGGCCGACGTACACGAGAGTCTCGAAATCGTCTTCGACAAACTCCGTGAACTCCAAATCGACGTGAACGAGGACCCCGAAATCGTCGTTCAGAACATCGTCACCTCCGCGGACCTCGGGCGTAATCTCAACCTCAACGCCATCGCTATCGGTCTCGGACTGGAGAACATCGAGTACGAACCCGAGCAGTTCCCCGGTCTCGTCTACCGACTCGACGAACCCGAAGTCGTGGCGCTGCTGTTCGGTTCCGGCAAACTCGTCATCACCGGCGGGAAGAAGCCCGAAGACGCCGAACAGGCGGTCGACAAAATCGTCTCGCGACTCGAAGAACTCGGTCTGCTGGAGTAACGCGGCCGAACCACAGGGCGGTACTTCGTTTTTCGGTGGAGTGCGACCGGCACTCGGCCTCGCGTCGCGCCGAACCGCTACTTCCTTGGCCCGCGCCTCCCGAGTGGCCCACATGGCGGTCCCCATCGTCGCGCTGGTCGGCACGTTCCTGCTCGCCGTACTGTTCTACGGCGTCACGGCCCACATCGCCGCGCGGTACGTCCTCGGCGACGTGCCGGTACCGCGGGCGCTCGCGGTCGGCGTCGTCCCCGCGATAATCGCGTTCGCGCTGCAGGCCTACCATCCCGGAGTCATCATCCTCGTCAGCGCGACCGCCGACTTCTTCGCTATCCGGGCGGTGTACCGATTGAAGTACAAGACGGCGGGCGTCGTGGCGGCGGCCCACTACACCGTGAGCGTCATCGCCGCGATTACGATATTCAATCTGGTTCGCCTGCTCGGAACCGCGCCGACGTGACTATTCGCCAGTCACGTGACTACTCCACCAGTCGCTCGATTTCGGTCACGAGAATCCCGCTCGCGCCGACCGACTTCAACTCGTTGATGGTCTCGAACACGTCGCGCTCGTCCACGACGGCGTGGACCGCGACCATCGCGTCGTCCTCGCTCGCGGCGTCACCGTCCGCTCCGTCCTCGCGCTCGCTCTCGACGTTCATCACCGTCGGGCCGCCGAGACCCGGAATCACGTCCCGAACCTCCTCCAGTCGCGCCTCGGGCGCGTTCATCATCAGGTAGCGCTTCCCGTCGGCCGAGAGGACCGACTGGAGCGCCATCACGACCTGCTGGACCTTCTCGTCGTCCGCGACGTCGTCGCGGGCGAACAGGTGGACCGAACTCGACAGCACCTCGTCCACGATGGCGAGGCGGTTGACCTTCAGCGTGGTTCCGGTGCTGGTGATGTCGATGATGGCGTCGGCCATCTCGACGTGGGGCGTGAGTTCCGTCGCGCCGCTGACCTCCACCACGTCTACGTCCACGTCTCGCTCCTCGAAGTACTGTCTCGCGATGTTGGGGAACTCGGTGGCCACGGTCTTGCCCGCCACGTCGGCGACGCTCCGGATGTCGCCGTCCTCGGGGGCCGCGAGGACGAGTCGGCACTGGCCGAACCCGAGGTCCAGCAGCGACTCGATGTTGCCGGTGTCGGCCTCTCGCGCTTGGTCGAGTCCGGTGATACCCGCGTCCGCCGCGCCGTCGCTGACGTACTCCGGGATGTCGGCGGCGCGAGCGAACAATAGCGTGACCTCGGGGTCCACCGTGTCGGCGTACAGTTTCCGGTCGGCACCGTCCACGGCGTGAAGGCCGGCGCTTTCGAGTAGTTCCATCGCCGGGTCGTGGAGTCGGCCCTTGTTCGGGACGGCGATTCTCATGTATCGGTCCGCCTGTTCGCGTTCGCGGCGGAACTACCTTTCGTCCTCCCGCAAGGTTCGCCGTTACTCGCCGTCGTCGGTCGGACCTCGACAGTGTAGGACGTTACTCTGTGACACACCACCGAAACGATTCTGACGGGTGAGGCGGTAGCCGGAGCATGGACGAGATTCCGGAGGCGCGCGAGATTCCGGACGCGACGCTCCGAGAGATACTTCGGTCGGCCGAACCGACTCTGGAACTCGAAGAAGCAGTCCCGACCGAGCGCGGATTCTGTTCGGTCTACCGACTCGCGGTGTCCGACGACGAGACCACCCGCGAGCTGTACCTCAAGGCCTCGCCGGACGAGCGAACGTGGGGTATTCCGACCGAGGCCCGACTGCAGGCGGTCCTCAGCGCCCGCACGTCGATTCCCGTTCCGGAGGTGTTGGCCGCCACCGACGACCACGAGGAGCGCCCGACGCCGTACTACCTCATGCGCGCACTCCCCGGCGAGGAGGTGGCCTACGAGCGCGTAGCCCGACTCGGAGACGATGCGCTCCGGCGACTCGCCCGAGAGACCGGCACGTACTTGGCGCAACTCCACTCGGTGCCAGCGGTCGAACGCTTCGGACACGTCCGGCACGACGGCCCGTCCCTGACTGACGAACCGCCAGAGGGCGACCCGGCGGACCTGACCGTCGGCGACCCCGCCGAGGAGTGGCCGACGTCCCTGCGCGACTACGCCACCCGCGAACTCGACCGCCACGCCGACTCCCGGTTCGCGGACCTGACGCCCGAACTGGAACGCTGGGTCGAGGCGGGCATCGACGAGTTGGACGGCCCGTTCGACCCCGTCTTGGGCCGCAACGACCACGGCCTCCACAACCTCCGCCTCGACCCGCAGACTGGCGAGATTACGGCGATGCTCGACTGGGGGTACACGCTCGCCGTTCCGGCCGCCTTCGACTTCGAGTTCGCCGTCTACCTCTACGGCGGGGCCTTCCTCGCGGGTCTCCCCGACGCGTCGGACCGCCGTGACCTCGTCCGCGAGGCGATGCTGTCGGGGTACCGGGCGACGGACCCGGACCACGCCGAGGCGGTCTCGACCCCCGAACCGCTCTACGAGGTACTGGCAATGGTCCGAATCATGAACGACTTCCGTCATCTGGACCTGCCCGACGGCACCGAACCCGCCGTGATGGAGCGAATCGAGACCGACGCGCGGGACCTCATCGACCGCTGACGGCCCGTCAGGCCGGTTCCCGAATCACTAACCGTCTACCGGGCCAACACGACGACCATGACCTACGCCTTCGAGTGCCTGTCGTGCGGCGCGACCACCGACCCCGACGACCGGCCCGCGGGATGCCCCGAGTGCGGCGGCCGCCTCGAAGTCGCTCACGAGGACTTGCCCGACACGCTTCCCGACTCCGACCGGACGGACCTCTGGCGGTACGCCGACTGGCTCCCGACCGAGGGACTCGGACTCGCCGCCGCAGGCGACCCTGCGCCCTCGACGGAGGCACCCCCGTCCTCGATGGGCGAAGGCTGGACCCCGCTCTCAGACGCACCTCTCGCCGCCGAGGCGGCGGCCGCCGACTTCGACGCGGCGGGTCCGGAACTCTACCTGAAGAACGAGACGACCAACCCGACGTGGTCGTGGAAGGACCGCCTCGCGTCGGTCGTCGTCCCGCACGCGGTCGCCGATGGCGCCTCCCGAATCGCCGCCGCCTCGACGGGCAACCACGCGAGCGCGGTGGCGGCCTACGCCTCGCGGGCCGGGGTCGAGCGGACGCTCGCGTTCCTCTCGCCGTCCAGCGAACCGCCCCACCACCGCCAGATTCGGGCCTACGGTGCCGAGTCGATTCGGCTCTCGGACTACGGCGAGCGCAAGCGACTCCTCGGCGAACTGGCCGACAGCGGGTGGTTCGTCGCCTACAATCTCGCCGGGCGCTACACCGGCCAGCCCTACGTCTACGAGGGCTACAAGACCATCGCCTACGAACTGGTCGAGCAGTTAGGCGAAGTCCCCGACGCGGTGGTCGTCCCGGTCGGCGCGGGCGACGGCTTCTACGGTATCTGGAAGGGGTTCCGGGAACTCGCGGCCCGCGGCGTCGTCGCCGACACGCCCCGGATGGTCAGCGCCGAGAGCGCGGAACGCCACCCCCTCGCGGCCGCCTACGAGACCGACGCCGAGTCGGTCGGGCGCGACGACGGACCCGAACCCCTCAGTACGTCCACCATGGGCACCACCTCGGGCGACCACGCGCTGGCGGCGGTTCGCGCCTCCGCCGGTGCGGCCTACGCGGCCGACCGCGAGGCGGTCGAGGGGGCCATCCGAGCGGTGGGTCGCGACGGCGTCTTCCTCGAACCCGCCTCCGCGCTCGCGCCCGCCGTGGTCTCGCAAGCCTTCGCGGACGGCGTGGTCGGCACGGACGACACGGTGGTCGCGGTCGGAACCGGCGCGGGGGTCGCGTGGCCCGAGAAGACCGCGAGCGCGGTCGGGGAGTCTCCGACGGTCGAACCGTCGCTGGACGCGATAGCCGACGCCGTCCCCTTCCCGCTCGATTGACGGTCGCCGCGATTCGGCCGAGTAGAAACGAATTTGTCTCTGGGTTGAACAGTCGGGGATATGGCGCTCTCCGCCCTCACTGCTCCGATTCTCGCGGTCGCGGTCGTCGCGCTCGTCTCGTTCGCGTCGATTCGGCTCTACGCGTGGCGCGCGGCGAAGGACCCGCCCAAGACCGCCATGCGCCGAATCAGAACGGCGCTCGCGGTCGGACTGTCGCTGACCGGACTGGTCGCGCTGTTCGCGCTCGTCCTCGCGGACGCACTCGACCTGACCGAGTCCGCGCTCGGCGCGCTGAGTCCCGCGCTGGCCGACTCCGCGGTCGGGGCCGTGCTGACGTGGGTTCCGACGTTTCTCGGCGTCACGGTCGCGGTCGTCGCGGGCTACCTCGGCGCGTACCCGTACGTCCGCGAGATTCGCGGCTTGGACGTGTCGGCCGCGAGCGCCGCCGGGAGCGTGGCGAAACTCCTCGGCGCCGCGTTCGCGCTGCTCGTCGTCGTCGTGGGGACGCTGAACCTGCTCCCCGCCGGGGCGCTCGATACGGCACTCCCGGTCGTGGGCGTTCTCGCCGCGCTCGGGGTCGTCCTCTCCGCCCTGCAACCGCGCATCCTCGGACTGCTAAACGACGTCCGCGAACCGACCGACGAGGAGCGCGACCGAATCGTGGGACTCTGCGAGACCGCGGGCGTCTCGCCCCATCGCGTGGGCGTTCTCCGACTCGACGCGAACAGCGTGGCCACCGTCGTCTTCGCGGGCCTTCCCGGCCGCCGCCACCTGCTCGTCACCGAGGACCTGCTCGCCGACCTCGACGACGACGCGGCCGCGGCCGTGCTGGCCAGCAAGGCCGGCCGAGCGAAGTACTACTATCGAGAGACCAAGTTCGGGGTCGTGATGGCGGTCTCCGCTCTGATAATCGCAGTACTGACGGGCGAACTCCAGCGCGCGACGCACCTCGGGTCCGGTCCGCTCGCCCTCGCAATCCTCGTCCTCGCCGTCGCGCTCCCGTGGTTCGGCAGGCGTCTCGTCTTCGCGGCCGACGACTACGCGGTCGAGCGCGTCGGGGCCGAGACGTACGTCGAGACCCTCGAAACCCTCGCCGACGAGTATCAGGTCTCCTACGAGTCGGGGCGACTCCGCACCCTCGTCCTGATGCGGCCCTCGCTCGGCCGGCGACTCGACCGACTCTGGGGTCGAACCGACGAGTGAGTCGCGGCGTCGGCGACCGAACCCGATGGATTGACACGCCGTGCCCGAGAACGCTCCTCCATGACGAGACTGCGAATCGCGGGCGGGCGGGTCCTCCGTCCCGACGCGACCGTCGAGCGCGCCGACGTACTGGTCGATTCCGAGTCCGGCGACATCGTCGCGGTCGGCGACCCCGAGGACGTGCCCGAGGGCGACGAGACGTTAGACGCCGAGGACGGACTGGTAATGCCGGGACTGGTCAACGCCCACACCCACGTCGCCATGACGCTCCTGCGGGGGTACGCCGACGACAAGGAACTCGACGCGTGGCTTCGGGAGGACATCTGGCCGGTCGAGGGCGAACTGACTCCCGAGGACGTGCGGGCCGGAACCGAACTCGGCCTGCTGGAGATGATTCGGTCCGGAACCACCGCGTTCGCGGACATGTACTTCCACGAGGAGGAGGTCGTGGATGCCGTCGAGGATGCCGGTCTGCGCGCCCGCCTCGGCTACGGCGTCGTCACCCTCGGCAAGGACGAGGACGGCGCGCGCGAGGACTGCGAACAGAGCCTCGCCACCGCCCGGGAGTTCGACGGCGCTGCCGACGGCCGGGTCAAGACGGCGTTCATGCCCCATAGCTTGACGACCGTCGGCGAAGAGTACCTCCGGGAGTACGTCCCAGAGGCCCGCGAAGAGGACATTCCACTCCACTACCACGCCAACGAGACCACCGACGAGGTCGAACCCATCGTCGAGGAGGAGGGCCAGCGTCCCCTCGAATACGCCCGCGACCTCGACATGACCGACGAGTCGGACTTCGTGGCCCACGGCGTCCACCTCGACGCGGCCGAAATCGACCTGCTCGCGGAGACCGGGGCGAGCGTCGTCCACTGCCCGGCGTCGAACATGAAACTCGCAAGCGGGATGGCCCCGGTGCAGGACCTCCTCGACGCGGGCGTGACGGTCGGTCTCGGCACCGACGGCGCGGCGTCGAACAACGACCTCGACGTGTTCGACGAGATGCGGGACGCCGCCATGGTCGGCAAACTCGCGGCGAACGACGCCAGTGCCGTCCCCGCCGAGAGCGTCGTCCAGATGGCGACGGAAGGGAGCGCGTCCGCGCTCGGCTTCGACAGCGGTCGCATCGAGGCGGGCGCGAACGCCGACATCGCCGTCGTGGACCTCGACGCCGCGCACCTGACTCCCCGACACGACCTCGTGAGCCACCTCGTCTACGCGGCCCGCGGGTCCGACGTGCGCCACACCGTCTGCGACGGCGCGGTGCTGATGCGCGACGGCGAGGTGCTGACCCTAGACGCCGAGGCGGTCCGCCAGCGCGCCGAAGAGCGCGCCGCGGCCGCCGTCGAACGTGCGGAGTGACGCCGTAGCCCGATTCCGACCGGTCGCGTTCCGGTGACCCTCTCTCCGAGTCCCGCTCGATAGTGTCTCCGGTTAGACAGTCCGGTTTCGCCCTCCGATTCGGGCGTCGAAACGCGAGGTTGAAGATTTCAGTTGAACGGTTAAAGCAGCTTTTGAACCGTCTAACGAGATATGGGTCTTTAATTCTGGTAAATTGAACCACGAAAACCAAATGGACGGCAGACGGGGTTTAATCTCTCATTTCCTCTATCACCGAGTGGAATGACCTCGAAAAAACGAACCCTGTCGGTCGTCCTCGCGGGAGTCCTGCTCCTGTCGGGCGTGGCGACCGCGGGTATGGGAAGTGCAGCGGCCGAAGTGACAGCGAACGATTCGCTCTCGGTCACGGTAGACCAGGCCGACGACTATAGCGCGACCGTCACGGTGACGCACAACGGTTCGGCAGTCACGAACGCCTCCGTGAACGTCAGCGTCACTGACGACAACGTCACGTACGCGGGCGCTGGCGAGTACGTGACCGACGAGAACGGGACCGTCGAACTGTCGGCACCCGCAGAGAACGTGACCGTCGAGGTCGCCGCGGAGAAGAACGGCGCGACCGGCGCGACCTCCGCGACGCTGGTCGCCGACGCCACCGAGGAACCGCTCGAAGGTTCGCTCGGCGTCAGCGTCTCGGAGACTGACGACGGCGCGACGGTGTCTGTGACGCACAACGGTTCGGCAGTCGAAGGCGCGTCCGTGACCGTCGGCGTTACCGACGATAACACTACGTACGCGGGCGCTGGCGACTACACCACCGACGCGAGCGGTACCGTCTCGCTCCCGGCACCGTCGGAGAACGTGACCGTGGAGGTCACCGCGACGAAGGACAACGCGACCGGAACGACAACGGCCACGCTCACCGCGAGCGAGGGCGAGCAGTCCTTCGGTAACCTCGTGTCGTCGTTCGTCCACGAGATGCTGAACGCGGGCGACGACGGCGGTCCCATCGGACAGGCCGTCTCGGAGTTCGTGACCGAGAACAACCCGGGCAACGCCTCCGAGAAGAAACCCGACGACGCGGGCAAGCCCGACCACGCCGGTCCGTCTGACAACACCACCGCGGAGAACGAGACTGACGAAGGCAGTTCGCAGGGTCCGCCCGAGAACGCCGGTAACGACGAGGACGGCGACGACCAGAAAGGCAACGGTAGCGGCGATGCCGGAAACGATGGTGGTAGTAACGGCAACGGTAACGGGAAGGCCAAAGGCAACGGTCGATAAGTAGTTCCGTTCTGCCGAAGTCGCCCCTTCGGTTCCCGATTCTGGCTGACTATCCGTTCTTTCTTTGGCACGTCGCTCGGCGAGCAGACGCTCACAGGTTCGTCTACAGGCAGGTCGTCCGCGTGCCCCAGCAACAGCGCCGCGGCCGTCTCCTCGATGCGATGCGCCGAGGAACGACCGACTGTCTCCGACCAGTGGCGTCAGCCTTCGGTAGCGTTTTGGGCGCGGTTCCCCTTTGCTCGGGTATGGCAGACTATCCATCCATTAGCGAGCAGGTGGACGACCTCGAATCTGCTCGCACCGACGGCCATCGCAAGATGGACTGGGCGCGAGAGCACATGCCGATTCTGACCGCGATGCAGGCCGACTTCGAGGCGAACCAGCCCTTCGAGGGCCACCGAATCGGGATGGCGATGCACGTCGAAGCCAAGACCGCCGTGCTGGTCGAGACCCTCGCCGAAGGCGGCGCGGACGTCGCTATCACCGGCTGTAACCCCCTCTCGACCCACGACGACGTGAGCGCCGCGCTCGACGAACACCCCAACATCACCTCCTACGCGAAGCGCGAGGTGGACGACGAGGAGTACTACGAGGCCATCGAGGCGGTCATCTCCCACGAACCGACCATCACCGTGGACGACGGGATGGACCTCGTCGCGGCCATCCACGAGGACTACCCCGAACTCATCGACTCCATCGTCGGCGGGTGCGAGGAGACAACCACGGGCGTCCACCGCCTGCGCGCGATGGACGCCGACGGCGAACTCAAGTACCCCGTCTTCGCCGTGAACGACACGCCGATGAAGCGCCTGTTCGACAACGTCCACGGCACGGGCGAGTCCTCGCTGGCGAACATCGCCATGACCACGAACCTCTCGTGGGCGGGCAAGAACGTCGTCGTCGCGGGCTACGGCGACTGCGGCCGCGGCGTCGCCAAGAAGGCGTCCGGACAGAACGCCAACGTCATCGTGACCGAGGTCGAACCCCGGCGCGCGCTCGAAGCCCACATGGAGGGCTACGACGTGATGCCGATGGCCGAGGCCGCCGAAATCGGCGACGTGTTCCTCACCACCACGGGCAACCGCGACGTGATTACGCGAGACCACTTCGAGAAGATGGACGACGGCGTCCTGCTGGCCAACGCGGGCCACTTCGACGTGGAGGTCAACCTCGACGACCTCTCGGACCTCGCCGTGAACCAGCGCGAGGCCCGCGACGGCGTCCGCGAGTACGAGATGGACGACGGTCGCCGCCTCAACGTCCTCGCGGAGGGTCGCCTCGTCAACCTCGCCAGTCCCATCGCGCTGGGCCACCCGGTCGAGGTCATGGACCAGAGCTTCGGCGTGCAGGCCGCGTCGGTCCGCGAACTGGTCGAGAACGGCGACCAGTACGACGCCGGTGTCCACGAAGTCCCCGACGAACTGGACCGGGAGATTGCGGAAATCAAACTGGACGCCGAGGGCGTCGAGTACGACGACCTGACGCCCGAGCAAGAGGAGTACATGGGTAGCTGGCAGCACGGGACGTAGCGCCTCGGAGCGGGGTCGCCCCGGTTGCTAAAATCGGTCACTTTCCGCGAGGTCACCGCCGGTCGTCGTTTGCAATCCGGTAGCAAGGTCGAAGGTCGCTCGGACCGAACCGTCCGCCATGAGCGTCATCGCCGAATACGAGATTGAGTCTCCCATCTTCCGCGACGCGCTGTCGGCGGTGTCGGACGTGACTCTCTACGTCGAGGACGTATACGTCTCGCCGGACGGGTCGAGTCAGTACCTGTTCTGGACGGACGTGGACTCCGTCGAGGCGTTCGAGACGGCGCTGACCGCCGACCCGACGATAGCCGAGGTGGAGGCGCTCACCGAACAGGGAAGCCGGTGTCTGTACCGGGTGACTCTCTCGGAAACCGGTGAGGAGGCGGCGACGTTCGAGACGGCCAGACGACTCGACTTCGCGGTGTTCGACGTGCGAGTGACCGACGACGGGTTCTCCCTGCGGTCGCGGGTACCGAGTCGGGAGGCGTTGGTCACCTACCGCGACGAGTGTAGCGAACGGGGCGTCGACTTCCGACTGAAGAACCTCTACAGCGAATCGGACCTCGCCGGCGACGGGGGCGTGGACGGCCGCTACGGTCTCACCGACGCCCAGCGGACCGCGCTCCAGAAGTCACTGGAGATGGGGTACTTCGCCGTTCCTCGCGAGACGACTCTGGAAGAGGTCGCGGACGAACTGGGGATATCTGTGCAGGCCCTGTCGACCCGACTCCGGCGGGGTCAAGAGAACCTCCTGCGCAACACCATCGAACGCTGACCACTGATAAAGCATTGAGTGGCTAAAGACGCGGAGATTCAACCCTACGTCACCAACGTTTCGTTGATTATTGATGGCGAAAGTGGACCAGACGTCCGGTTCGGCCGACCCGACAGTGTACAGGAGCCAGATACCACAGACCGAGTCCGTCAGCAGCGCAGTCGTCGACGCCGTCGCCACCGCGTCCGGGCGAAGCGTCGTGCGAGACGCCGCCGCTGACGACCCGCTCGACCCGCTGTACGAAACCCTCGACCCTGAGGCCCTCGACTCGCTTCTCACTCCGTCAGCGGGTGAAAGCGGCGGAATCGAGTCCGTCACGTTCGAGTACTGTGGTTTCCGGGTCACGGTCACGGGTGCTCGTCGCCTGACCGTCACAGAGCACTGACGGGGCGGGTCTGGACACCGTGACCGCATCGGCAGTCTCGGAGACGTCCTCCGACGCCGGCGTCCCTGTCGTGGCAACCCGCCTGTTCGGCGTATCCGCCAATTCACGGCCCCGAAAAAGCGGTGAACTCCCGTAGCGGACGCCGTCTGGGGTCTCTACGGACGCAGGACAAACTCTTTCCGCCGACCTGTCTAATCCCGGAACATGTCTCTCCACCACGCCGCCGACCCGAGCGATGAGGCGAAACCCTACGTCGAAGCGCTCGCGGATGTCTGCGACCACTACGACGTGGACGTCGAATCTCAGTACGCCACGCTTTCCGACCCCGCCAGTAAAGTCCACTACCTGACCGCGGGCGAGGGGCCGCCCCTGCTCCTCCTCCACGGACTCAGCACTAACGGGGCCACGTGGGTTCCGATGTTCGACGCCCTGACGGACCACTTCACCGTCTACGCACCCGACCGACCGGGTCGCGGTCTCTCGACCGCGGTGGACTACCGCGAGACCGGTTTCCGGCAATTCGGCGTCGAGTACCTCGCCGACCTGCTCGACGCGCTCGGAATCGAGGAGACGGCGGTGGTGGGCAACTCGCTCGGCGGGTTCCAGTCGCTCGCGCTGGCCGTAGATTACCCCGAGCGCGTGCGCCGCCTCTGTCTCGTCGGCGCGCCCGCCGGACTCTCGCGGTCGATTCCGCCCCTGTTCCGAGTCCTCGACCTTCCCTTGGTCGGTGACTGGCTGTTCGACTTCATCGAGGCGGAGTCGGTCGCGGACGCTCGGGACGCCTACCGTCGGATAAACGTCGAGGACGATTCCGCGCTCCCCGACGCCTACTTCGAACCCGGACTCGTCGCCGAGGACCTGCCGGGCCAGCGCGAGAGTCTGCGCTCGCTGATGGAGACCCTCGGGACGATGCGGGGGATGCGACCCCAGTTCGACCTGCGCGAAGCGGTCTCGGGAATCGAGACGCCGACGCGGTTCGTCTGGGGGACCGAGGACTACTTCTGGTCGCCGTCGGTCGGTCGCCCGGTTGCCAGCACGATGGCGAACGCCGACTTCGTGACGCTGAACGACCACGGCCACATGCCGTGGCTCGAACCGGACGACGACGCGACCGAAGCGGTGGTCGAGTTCCTCTCCGAGGCGTAGTATCGAAGAGCCGACGACGGGGATTTGAAGGCGTCTCCTGTTCTCACCCCGGACGTGGACCGACAGAACGTCGCAAGCGGAACCGAGTGGGAATCGGCGGTCGGCTACTCTCGGGCGGTTCGCGTCGGGCGGGTCGTCGAGGTGTCCGGAACCACTGCGACCGACGACGACGGGAATATCGTCGGCGAGACAGACCCCTACGCCCAGACGAAGCAGGCACTCTCGAACGTCGAGATGGCGCTGGAAGCGGCCGGAGCGAGCGTCGAAGACGTGGTGAGAACCCGGCTGTTCGTCACCGACATCGACGATTGGGAGGCTATCGGCCGAGCGCACGGTGAGGTGTTCGGCGACGTTCGCCCCGCCACCAGTATGGTACAGGTCGAGCGCCTCATCGACCCCGAGATGGTGGTCGAAGTCGAGGCTGTCGCCCGTCTCGCCGAAGAGTGACCGTCCTCGACGCCACCCGTTTCAGTTCCGCCGCGCTTGCGGGGGACTTAACACGGGGAAGAGACGACTTCCGGATATGACCGACGTACGGGGTCTACCGGAACCGGACTCGTGGGGTGGCCGCGATGTCGAACGCTAAGGGCGACCGCCGCGAGCGCGAACTCGTCAACCGACTCGACGAGGCCGGGTTCGCGGTCATGCGCGCGCCCGCCAGCGGGAGCGCCACCGAACGCGAACTCCCGGACGTGCTCGCGGGCGACGGCGACGTCTTCTACGCCGTCGAAGCCAAGTCGAGTTCGGGCGACCCCATCTATCTCACCGGCGAGGAGGTCGAAGCCCTCGTCTACTTCAGCCAGAACTTCGGCGCGAAACCCAAAATCGGCGTGCGGTTCGACCGCGAGGACTGGTACTTCTTCCACCCGGCGGACGTCTACCAGACAGACGGCGGCAACTACCGCGTGAAGAAGGAGACCGCCCTCGAAGACGGCGACCCGATGGACGCGCTCAGAGCGACCGACGCGGACGACGAAGACGACGACGGTCACGACATCAGGGACGTGCTACACGCAGTGGAACAGGGCGTGCTGTCGCCCGACGAAGCGGCGTCGATGCTCGAATAAAGCTCTCCCGTCTCCTTCCTTCACTCCCTCCTTTCCCTTCGGCCTCTCGACCTGTCTACGACTCGTCCTTTCGACTCTCCCTTCGACTCGTTTCCTACTCCGACTTCTGTCCGTAGCGAGAAAACATATGGAAAAATATATTTGTTGTTGTGACTATTTTGACGATGTCGGTGACAGTGACTCGCGACTGACCGAATCGGTGTCCCGGTTCGTAGCGTCGCGTCGCTCGCGGGCTACGTCACCGGCGCACAGCGACCGGACTACGCGGTCTGACATTCGGCGATTCCGAGCGCCTCGACTCACCGGCGGCGGGCCGCGACGGGACAGGACCGACGGAGGGCCGGACCCGCCGCTCTTTACCATCAAAATACGGGGTCGGTCACTCGTCCGTCTCGAAGTCTGCGAGTTCCGACTGGTCGTCGTCCGTGACTTCCCCTCGGCGGGCGAGTCGGCCTCGCGGGAACGAGTACCGACGCAGGTGGTGGGGTTTCATGTCGTCGGAGCCGAGTCCCGCTGGTACCGGGTACATCGCCTCGACCACCACGTCGTCTGTGCGGTACGCCTCGTTGTTGTGGTAGTCCGCGACCGTGCAGTCGCGGTCGGTAATCCTGACTTGGTCGGCCCGGCGGGCGGTCGTCCGGACCACGACGAGCAGGTCGCCCGTCTCGCGGTCCACCACGGTCTCGCCGGGTTCGAGTTCGCACTCCTCGCAGAAGTGCGGTCCGTCGCTGGTCTCGTCCACGAAGGTCTCATCGCCGCAACTGGCGCACGTCACGGCCTTCTGGCCGGGCGGTGCGACGAGACCCTCGTTGACCTCCATGGCGACTCGCCGGAGGTGCTTGCACCGGACGCCCCGGAAGTTGTGGTCCGGGCAGGTACACCGTCCGCCGGGCAGGTCCACGGAGTACGTGTTCCCGCTCTGGCTCTCGACTTCGTAGACGCCGCCGCCGAGCGGCGTGACTGCCATCCGCTCCATGCGAGCGCGCTGTGACCGGATGTCGGTCACGCGGCTCGCCGGAGGGAGCGATGCGCGCGTTCGTTCGGAAGCTGTTGTGTTTGCCATAGGCTTCCCCTGTGTGTTGCGGTGACCGGCAGTCTACGGTATCGGCGTCTCCACCCCCAATCGTCGTGCCTGCGGTCGATTCCGCGTACGAATAGGTAGGGGCTGGACACCCCTAAGTCTTGCATCTGTCGGAATAGCTAGAAGCGCGTCTCGCGGGCGGTAATGGCCCGATAACAGATACGTTCGATGGATAGGGGCGCGAATAAATGGCGGTGTCGAGTCTCCGCTTCGACCATCGTTGTCGCGGGTCGAAAACCCGGTCTTCGGTGGAAGTCGGAACCCCCGTATCTGACCTCGCGCGACCGCGGTCTGACGCGCCCCGCTCGCGGTGGAACATACCAGACTGGGGGCCGTTCCGAAGCCCTTTTGCCGGTACCCTCGGAAGCCCTCGGCATGGAAATCGACCAAGAGACGCGCCGCGAGATACTCGTCGGCGTGGTGTCCGTCGGCCTGTTCGTCGGGTCGCTGATGTGGGTCGGCACGACGTACGGGGACGGCAGTCTCACGCAAACGGGTGCGTTGGCGGTCGTCGGCGTCATCGTCGTCTTCGTACTGCTGATGACCGGCGTCGGCTACTGGATGGCACAGCAGTACTGACCGCCGTGCTCTCGGGCGCATCTCCCCCGACCGCACGCCGGTCGTCTCGTCTTCGGCGGGTCTCTCTGATACGTTACGAGCGACGCACGCTAACTACTCCGCGGCCGACCCGACCTCTCCAGCATCGCGCCAACGCGTCGCTGTTTCTGGAATCGTTTCGCGGGGAGACGGACCGCTATTCGGGACGAGAGCGGTTCCTGACTCCGATTACTCGCTAACACTCTCTGCGTCGGCCAGCGCGTCCTCGTAGTAGCTCAGCGGGTGAGAAATCGAGTCGCATCGGGCGTCCGCGGTCGGGTCCTCCTCGTCGACGACCGGGCACTCCTCGTAGGCCTGCATCGTCTCGCAGGACGGCGGCGCGTACTGCGCGCCCGACTCGTCGCCGACGCGGTCGGCCCGGTAGCGGACCGCCGTCGCCGCCGTGTCGCTGTCCACGCCGCAGAGCGCCAGCAGTTCGTCGGTGTCGGCGTTGGCGCTCGTCAGGAACGACACCAGCGCGAACTCCGCGTGGTCCGAGAGGTTCTCGCCCGCCTGCGCTCGCTCCATCAGCGACGCGACGCACGGCGGGAAGCACTCGGGGGCGAGAACGTCGATGTCGGGGGAGATATCGACCTCCGAGAAGGTGTCCTCCAGTCGGGCTACCTCGTCGGTCAGTCCCTCCCGAATCTCGTCGGGGACGGCGGTCGGCAGGCCCGCCGCGACCCGTTGGCGGACCGCCTCCCGGAGGAGTTCGTGGAGTTCCGTCTCCGTGATTTTGACCGTCCCGTCGGCCAACTGCCGGGCGGCGAGCGTCCACGACTCACCGTCGAGATTCGACGACAGCGTGAGGTACTTGCCGACCGCGATTCGGTAGCCGTCGCCCTCCGGCGTCTCCGCCACGTCGCCCGAGAGGTCGAACTCCGCGAGGAGCGCGTCGAGCGAAATCGCCTTGTCGGCCGTACTCTTCAGGCCGTCGTCGGGGTTCCGGAAGTCGTCGGTGAACCGCTCGTAGGCCGTGCCGGCCTCGGCGCTGGCGTACTTCTCGACCGCGCCCGGCGCGTCCACGAGCGACACCAGCACGCGCGCCACGGGGTACGAGAGCAGTTCCGCCCGCGGGTTCCATCGCCGCCCGTCCTCGGCGTCGGGTCTGACCGTCCCGTCGATGAGCGCACGGCGCACCCGCTCGACGCCGCGCTCGACCGCGGGGTGGCGCTCGTCGCCGGTCACGATGGCGACGAGACCGATGTCGGCCTCCCGCACGCTCTCGCGGGCCGCCGCGAGAAACGGGTACCGGGCGTGAAGCGGGTCCATACTCCCCCCATTTCGGCCGACCCCGATAAACGCGACGAATCCGATGGAAACGCGCGAAATCCGATGGGATTGATACGTCCGACCGCCGTCGGTGGTCCCATGACCGAGGCGACCGAAACCGCACGGGCCTACTACGACGCCATCGACGCGGGCGACTACGACCGCTTCGCCGACCTCCTCGCGCCCGACGTGGTCCACGAGCGACCCGACCGGACCATCGAGGGTCGCGAGACGCTCGTGGCGTTCATGCGAGAGGGGCGTCCGAACGAGGAGACCGCTCACGAGGTCGAAGCGGTGTACGTCGAGGCGGACGGCGGGGACGTCGCGGTCCGGGGCCGCCTGCGCGACGCCGACGGCGCTCCGATGTTCGCGTTCGTGGACGTCTTCGAGGTCGAAGCCGCAGAGGAGGACCGGACTCCCCGAATCTCCCGCATCCGGACCTACACCCAGTAGTCGCCGGTTCTCCTCCCACTCGGGACGGTCCTCTGCCCCGTTCCCCGTTCGCTCCGCTACCAAGACTTATGCCGCTGTTCTCCCACGTATACACACGATGGGTCTCTTCAGAGACCTCGGCAACAAAGTCGAGGAGTTCAAGCAGGCGTCGGAGGCCGCGGCCGACGAGGAAGCGAGCCACGAGTGTCGAGACTGCGGCGAACGGTTCTTCGCCGACACCGAGACGTGTCCGGAGTGCGGGAGTAGCGACGTCGTATCGCTCGCGGAGTGACGGCGGCCGTCGGTCCGTCGCTGTCGCTTACGCATCGCCGGACGTGAGGCGCTCCGGAATCCCAACCGATACGTGTGGCAGTTCCCAATGGCTGCCATGAACTACGTCGCGTGGGCGGTCGTCGCGCTCGTCGGTTACTCCGTCTTCACACCGCTGGCGAGTCTGGCGACCAACCAGATTCCGAGTACGGTCGTCGCGCTGGTGGCCAACAGCATGCTCGCGGTGTCGGCGGCCGTCGTCATCGCCTACCGGAACGAGTCGGTCGTCCCGTACCTCGCGGGCGAGAACGCGATTTACATGTACGCGGCAGGGATATTCCTGAGCGTCGGCATCATCGCGTACTATCAGGCCCTGGGAGCAGGACCGGTCAGCACCGTCGTCCCCATCTTCGGGATGTTCCTCGTCGGCAGTTCGCTACTCGGCGTCGTGTTTCTGAACGACCCGCTGACCGCGAGGAAGGCCGCCGGAATCGTGCTGGCGGCCGTCGGCGTGTACCTGACGACGAGTTAGTCCTTCTCGCCCGCACCGAGCGCGCTCTCGCCGACCGGTTCGTGGCCCTCGATGACCTCTTTGTCGCCCATGTACGGCCGGAGGGCCTCGGGAACCGTCACGGTGCCGTCGTCGTTCTGGTAGTATTCGAGGACGGCGACCATCACGCGCGGCAGGGCGAGACCCGAGGCGTTGAGCGTGTGGAGGTACTCGGTCGATTCGTGGCGCTCGGGCCGGTAGCGCAGACCGGCGCGTCGGGCCTGAAAGGCCTCGAAGTTCGATGCCGTCGAGACCTCCAGCCAGCGGCCGCCCCGTTCGGGACCGTCCTCCATGTCGTCGCCGGGTGCCCAGACTTCGAGGTCTATCTGCTTGGCGGCCTTGAAGCCGAGGTCGCCCGTGCAGAGTTCGAGGACCCGGTACGGCAGGCCGAGGCGTCGGAGGACCTCCTCGGCCTCGTCCAGCAGCTCGTGGAGTCGGTCGTAGCTCTCGTCGGGTTCCACGAAGTTGACCATCTCGACCTTGTTGAACTGGTGGACGCGGACGATACCGCGGGTCTCGGTGCCGTGTTCGCCCGCCTCGCGCCGGAAGTTGGGCGTGTAGGCCTGATGCTTCAGCGGGAGGTCGTCCTTCAGGAGGATGTCGTCGGCGTACATGTTCGTGACCGGAACCTCCGCGGTCGGGCAGAGCCAGAGGTCCTCGTCCTCGATTTTGTAGGCGTCCTCGTCGAACTTCGGGAGCTGGCCCGTCCCGGTCATCGACTCGCTGTTCACCGGGATGGGCGGGAAGACGTCTTGATACCCCTGCTCGCGGTGGACGTCCATCATGAACTGCATCAGGGCGTGTTCGAGTTGGCTCCCCTCTCCTTTGAGGAAGTAGTAGCCGCTGCCGGTCGTCTTGGCGGCCCGCGCCTCGTCGATGATGTCCAACTCCTCGCCGAGGTCGTAGTGGGGCGTCACCTCGTCGGGCAGGTCCCGGAGGTCGTCGAAGCCCTCGCGGCGCGTCTCGACGTTGTCGTCCTCGTCGTCGCCCTCGGGGACGCTCTCGTGGGGGACCTGCGGGACGCGCAGGAGCGCCTCCTCTAGCTCTTCCTCCAGTTCGGCGGCGCGCTCTTCGACTTCCTCGATTTCGGCCTTGAGTTCTTGGCTCCGCTCTATGGCCTCGTCGGCCTCGTCGTGCTTCCCGGCCTGTTTCAACTCGCCGATTTCGTCGCTGACCTGATTGCGCTCGTGGCGCAGGTCGTCGCCGCGGGCCTTCAGGTCGCGCCACTCCTCGTCTTTCTCCAGTATCGCGTCGAGGTCCTCGTCGGCCCCGCGAACGCGGAGTCCCTCGCGGACCTCCTCGGGGTTGTCCCGAATGTAGTTCCGGTCTAGCATTCCTACTCTCCAAATCCCGCTCCCGGCAAAAAACCGTATCGTTCGTGGGGCAGTGGTTGGCAGGGCGTGGACGGGGTCAGGCAACGCCTGTCCTCGGTCAAGCAAGATAAAGTGATACGCGACCGAGAAAATATTGGGATAACTAGAAGAACCTTACAACTCGTATTTCGGAAGATTGCTACGAAACGGTAGCGGCATCAGGGGATACAGTCTGACCGCTTGACTGCCTACAGTACATCGCGGAGTCACCCCACTTTCCGCGCAGGAGTGTTTGACGACTGGCTATCCCCGAAACCGTGCTGGCACTCTCTCGGAGGATGCGAGCGACGCGTATCTTTACAAAAGAGAACGGCTGGAAGCAGTGGGGTTTCCTACGTCCGCTGTCTCGTGATTCTTAGTGAACCCCAGACCAGACGAATGTTGAGCCTCTCGTTTTCTCTCATTCTCCCGGTTGGGTTAGTGAACTCGTACGACTCCGTGCGTCCGTCGTCGGTCTCCACGTTGACCTCGAAGATACCCGGTGTGGACATCTTAATCGGCGTGTCGTCCACGAGTATGTTCGAAGCAGAATCCTTGTTCACCTTCCCGTTTTGGCCGTCGATTACGTACTTGAACTCATCGACCACCGGATTCTGCTTACCCGGAGTGACCCGATTTATCGTAACCGTGACCTCTCGGGTGTTCTGGCTGTTATTCACTAGATGGATGTTGCCCGGCAACGTATGCTGTCCTGGCGTCTTCCTGAAGTCGTCGCTTGTGGTCTTTGCGGAGGTCGATTGCGCCAGTAGAGACGGAGCGACGATGCTCGAACCGGTATACTTCAGGATGTCGCGTCGCGATTTTTCGGTCATGAATTTCACCTATCACTACAACTTTCTATATGGTTTGCTGTGCAGTCCGAGTACGTTGGCTGCCAGTAGATTTCAGTCCCAGTTCCGTACGGGTTCTCTACCAAGTCGGCACAACACTCGTTAACTGAGCCGTTATCGTTGTCCCACGACACCATCGGTGTACATCGGGCAGGGCCACTACTCGTTTCATACCAGCTGCGTGCCATCTGCTCTTCGGCTAAGGGGGACGAACCGCAGCTAGCGGACAAATGTTCGTTGATGGCAGCGTGACCAAGCTCGTGGATGACGCTCGCGTACATCTGTGCGTAACGGGTTTCGCTTCCTTCCGCGGTCGTAGATTCGTCTGCTAGGTCACCGCACCGATGGGCTTCGGCAACACATAGGTGACTTCTCGAATCTGAACAGTTGCCTGTCGTCACCCCGTAATCGCTGTCGTAGTTCGTTACGAGGAGATTCGCGTCATTGTGGGTGTAATCGGCCTTACAGTAGTGCCAATCGTTCCACCACTCGTCGAGGGAACTGTACGTCACCGTTGCATAATGCCCGTCGCACTTCATCGTATCATCGGCAGGCCACCCGTCACCGACGATGTTCTCGTTTGGCGGACTCGGGTTGGCTGTGTGGATGTCTAGATTGACAGAGTGTCCTGCATCATTGAACGCATTCGTGATGAACTTGTCTAGCGCGCTACTCGGATTTCCTGGACCAAAGTTGTACAGGTCCGCTGTTAACCAAACGCCAATGTCGAATGTACTCATATTACGACAGTAATTAATAACTACGATAGAAGAATAAAATTTTCTCAATCCAGATTATATGATTATATATTTGTTAGTGGAATATGTGATTATCCTATTGTTGGATTTAGTCGCTCGTCAGATTAGAACGGTCAGTCAACCGTTGCCGAGTACAAACCCATCGAAAAAGGGTTCCTCAAAATCTGCATCAACTACGTTCACGACTTTTGACGTTCAGTCCGGCAAGCGTCCGCGAGTGAGGTAGAAGGAAATTACCAACAGTGGAGTACACCCTTAAGGTCCCCGATTCCGTCCACGCGGGCGATTAAATCGGGAGTAACGCGATATTCAGCTACTCGAATGGGGGCGTCGTGGTGAACCACCGTCGATTTCTGCGTCGTCCGCTCGGTTCTGTTTTCACTACTTGTCGTTACGCGTTCGCCATTCCGCTTGCTGACGGTGTACCGTGCTACTCCGACGAATTTCACTCGAAACGTTCTGGGAGAGGTCTCCTTGATGTTCGCACGTCGAAGAGAGTACTGTTTTAGTTCTGCCTCTCGGGGGACGTTCGGAAGTAATTCTGGCGTAATCGTGAGCGTATCTTCGTACGCCTTCTCGATACGAGCAACGGGAGTCTCGACTGTCTCAGTAGTAAGTTCTGCTGGCTTCGATGGAGCAGGCACCGCAAAGTCGGCATCTACGGGAGTACACGAAGTAGTAACATGCGTCGTGGTCGTCTCGGAAGGCTTTCGTCTTTCCGAGACCTTTCTCTCACTACATCCTGCAACAAAAGAACTGACTATGGCTATAGACTGTCCAAGGACAAGTCGCCGAGATACTTTCATGAGTCTGGATGTATATTATAAAGGTAAATATCTTGTTCCCCCCTTCTCCGATTAGCGTGCTGATTATCTGGCCATAATGCGCTTGTCCCCGAGTAGAGCGGCTATATCGCCAGATGTTCGTTTCACTGCAACACGGGATTTCGACATTATTCGTAATCATCTTTGTGTGGCTGTCGAAAGTTCTGACCTCTCTCACGTTGATTAACCCAGATTCCCGTGAGTCAGTATCAGGGACCGTGCGACTGGCGAAGACCGTCCCGACTAACTTTCCGAGGGCGAACACCTTTTACCGCGCCGCGACCACCCAACGACCATGACGCAGGGCGACCTCCGGGAAGTCACGGTCGGCGACTGCTCGGACCTCTACTACCTCGACACCGGGATGTACGATACCGACGAGTACGGCGCGGTCTACGTTTACGACGCCGCCCGGCCCGCCATCGTGGACACGGGCATCGGCACCCACCACGAACTGATTCTGGACGCGCTGGACGAGTTGGACATCGCCCGCGAGGACGTGGCGGTCATCGCGCCGACGCACGTTCACCTCGACCACGCGGGCGGCGCGGGGTTCCTCGCGGAGGCGTGCCCGAACGCCGAGGTGATGGTCCACGAAATCGGCGCGCCCCACCTCGTGGACCCCGCCCGCCTCGTGAAGGGCACGAAGGCGGCGGTCGGCGACCAGTGGGAGTTCTACGTCGAACCGGAACCCGTGCCCGAGGACCGCATCGTCGAACTCAACGGCGGCGACACCATCAATCTCGGCGACCACCACCTCGACGTCTACCACGCGCCGGGCCACGCGCCCCATCAGGTCGTCTTCCACGACCGGGACGACGACTCGGTGTTCACCGCCGACGCGGCGGGCATCTGGGTCCCCGCCACCGAGGAGATTCGCGAGACCTCGCCGCCCTCGAACTTCGACCTCGAACAGTGCATCGCTGACCTCGAAACTATCCGGGACCTCGACCCTGAGACGCTGCTCTACCCGCACTTCGGCCCGCGCGAGTACGATGGCGGCGTCACGGACGAGTACGCCGAGGTCCTCCGCGAGTGGGTCGAGACTGTCGAGGCGAAGTACGAGGAACTGGGCGACCCCGAAGCGGTCGAGGACTACTTCGCCGAACACGCGGAGATGACCGACGTGTGGGGCGAGCGCAAGGCCAGCGAGGAGGCGCGACTCAACACCCGCGGCGTCGTGGGGTATCTGGATAGTCGCGAGTAGTAGTCGGGCGTGACGCTACCGACGAGTTCTGTCTACTCCTCGCCGTCTGCCACGTCGATGCTCGACAATTCGAACGAGTCGGTGAAGTCCGCGACGTAAATCTCGCCCACCGGAATTTTGTCGTAGTTCCTCCAGATTTGTCCGGCGATAGCCGCGGCGGCGGTTGGCGAGTCGGCGTCGACGAACCCGTACTCCTTCGTCACGTCACCCGCGGAGCTCTCACACTTCGCGGCGACCAGATACTGGTGCTCCTCCGGTTCGGTTTCGAGTTCGATTGGAGCGTCCATGTCTCCTCCTAGCCGACGGCGATAGAAGACCGTTCCGTCGGTCGAAAGCGGCCAGCGAGCGGCCGAACGCGGCGTCTCGGCCGGGACAGCCATCAGCGGTTTACGTCCCCATGTCGTCCGACTTGCTGATTCTGATGGGAGTGCAACTCACCGAACCAATCCGAATCGGTATCGTCGGGGCGGGCAACCGCGGCCGGAACCACGCGGCGCGCTACGACTCGATTCCGGGCGCGGAAGTCGTCGCCGTCGCCGACGTGGACGAAGCGAAGGCGCGGGCGCTCGCCGAGCAGTGCGGTGCCGAAAGCTACCCCGACCACGAGTCGATGCTCGATGCGGCCGACCTCGACGCCGCGAACGTCTGTGTTCACACCACGCTCCACGCGGACATCGCGGTGGACGCTCTCGAAGCGGGCGCGCACGTCTTCTGCGAGAAGCCGATGGCGGGAAGCTACGCCGACGCTCACCGGATGAGCGAGGCGGCCGACCGGACCGGACAGCGTCTCGCGGTCCAGAACCAGTTACTCTACACCGCCGAGACGCGGGCCGCGAAGGCGTTGGCCGACGCGGGCGAACTCGGTCGAATCTACCACGGCATCGCGGCCCGGTCGCCGGGGTTCGCGTTCGGCGGCGACGGCGACCCCGAGGAAGTCCCGCTGGGCGCGCGCCGCCGCGGGACGCCCTACGTCGACGGGTACGGCTCCCCGCCCTTCGTCCGGGAAGAGACGGCGGGCGGCGGCGTCGTCCTCGACCTCGGGAGCTACACCGTCGGCCAACTCCTCTACCTGATGGGGTCGCCCGACGGGGACCCGCCCGCCGTCGAGCGCGTACGCGGCGAGACGTTCCAGACCGTGCCCGAGCGATTCGACGCCGAGGGCGGAACTGGGGAGTCGTCCGAGTACGCCCGGCGCATCGAGGAGAGCGGCTACGACGTGGAAGACGTGAGCGCGGCGTTCGTCACCTTCGAGGACGGGTCGGTCCTCTCGGTCCGGGCCAGTTGGTCGCGTTACATGGAGGACGAATCGAGCGCCGTGGTCGGCACCGAGGGCGGCGTTCGCCTCGACTCCTTCGAGTACTTCTCGACGGTCGCCGACGTGGAGATGCGCGCCAGCGCCGACCTCGAAGAGTACCTGTTTCGCAAGCAGTTCCTCGACGGCGAGCGCGGCCGAGCGGCCTACGAGTCGGGTATCTGGGCCGACCCGCTCTACCACTGGGTCGAGTCGCTCCGCGGCCGGGCCGACCCCCTGCCGACCGACGACCTCGCGCTGGAGTCGATGGTCGTCACCGACGGCATCTATCGCTCGGCGGAACTGGGCCGGGAGGTCACCCGCGAGGAGGTCGTCGAGGGCGCTGACGGGAACAGTGGGGCCGAGTAAACGCGATTGAACCCCCCGGAAGTTCGGGAGTACCTTAATGTCGCGCGCTTCTGACTGAATGGTATGGAGTGGCGTGACGCCGAACGGGAGTACGACGACGAAGTAGTCGGCCAGTCCACGATGGCGCGACTGTTCGAGGAGAGCGCGGCCCGGCACGAGAACCGCCCGGCCCAGCAGTACAAGGGGGCCGTCTACGACCGGTCGCTCGCCGGTACCGCCTTCCCCGCGGCGGCCGCCGGGGAGTTCCGGTCGCTCTCGTACGCCGAGATGCGCGACGTGGTCCGGTCGCTCGCGGCCGGGTTCCGCGACTTGGGCGTCAAAGCCGACGACCGCGTGGGCATCTTCGCCGACACCCGGATGGAGTGGGCGCAGGCCGACTTCGGCCTGCTCGCGGCGGGCGCGGTTGTAACGACCGTCTACCGCGGGTCTTCGCCCAATCAGGTCCAGTACCTGCTCGGCGACCCCGACGCCGACGGCGTCGTCGTGGAGAACGCCGAACTGCTCGACCGCGTGGTCTCGGTGCAGGACTCGCTCGACCTCGAATTCGCGGTCGTGATGGACGAACTGGGCGACCGCGGGGCGTCGGTGGCCGACGAGGCGGCCTTCGAGGTACTGACGCTCGGCGACCTGTACGAGCGCGGGAGCGAGGCCTTCGACCGCGAGAGCTACGAGTCGTGGGTGGACGCCCGCGACCCCGAGGACCTCGCCACGCTCATCTACACCTCCGGAACGACGGGCAAGCCGAAGGGCGTGAAACTGACCCACCGCAACTTCCGGTCGAACGTCAACCAGTGCTACAAGCGGTTCGGTCCCCGGCCGGACAAGACCGACGTCCCCGCCATCGACGAGAACGCCCGGACCGTCTCGTTCCTCCCGCTGGCGCACGTCCTCGAACGACTCGCGGGCCACTTCCTGATGTTCGCCGCCGGTGCGACCGTGGCCTACGCCGAGAGTCCCGAGACCATACAGGAGGACTTTCAGGCGGTCGAACCCACGACCGGAACCAGCGTCCCGCGGGTGTACGAGCGCATGTACGACGCCGTCCGTGCGAAGGCCGAGTCCTCGGCGGTCGGCGAGCGCCTGTTCGAGTGGGCCTCCGAGGTGGGCCGGGAGTACTTCGAGACCGAGAACCCGGGAGCGGTCCTCCGGGCCAAGCGCGCCGTCGCCGACGCCCTCGTCTTCCGGAAGGTCCGGAACGCGCTCGGGGGCAACATCGACTTCCTCATCAGCGGCGGCGGGAGTCTCTCGGCCGACCTCTGCGCGCTCTATCACGGGATGGGTCTGCCGATTCTCGAAGGCTACGGCCTGACCGAGACCTCGCCCGTCGTGGCGGTCAACCCGCCCGAGGCGCCGAAAGTCGGCACCATCGGGCCGCCGGTGGTGGACGCCGAAGTTCGAGTCGATAGCTCGGTGGTGTCCGAGGAGACCTTCGGCGGCACCGACGGCGAGGTCGGCGAACTCCTCGTGAAGGGACCGAACGTCACCGAGGGCTACTGGGAGATGCCGGACGCGACGGAGCGGGCGTTCACGGAGGACGACTCGGGCGAGCGGTGGTTCCGTACCGGCGACATCGTGGAACTCCGCCACGACGACTACGTCGAGTTCCGCGAACGAGCCAAGGAACTGCTGGTCCTCTCGACCGGCAAGAACGTCGCGCCGGGACCCATCGAGGACGCCTTCGCGGCCAGCGACGTGGTCGAACAGGCGGTCGTCATCGGCGACGGCCACAAGTTCGTCTCCGCGCTCGTGGTCCCGAACTTCGAGGGCGTCCGCAAGCGCGCCGAGAGCGAGGGCATCGACCTGCCTGACGACGACCGAGACCTCACCCGTCACGACCGCGTCCGGGCGTGGATGGACGAGGAGGTCGAGCGCGTCAACCGGCAGTTCGAGTCCCACGAGCAGATAAAGCAGTTCCGCGTGGTCGGCGAGGAGTTCACCGAGGAGAACGGCCTGCTGACCCCGACGATGAAGAAGAAGCGCCGGAACATCCTGAAGCGGTTCGCCGACGAGATAGACGAGATTTACGAGCGCGAGTACGAGGAAGCCTGAGGGCGACTATCTCATCGGACTCTCGTATCGACTCTCTCCGAGACCCGTTTCGCGTCCGGGAGGTGGGCCAGCGTAATCACTCGACCGTCGGAGGTTCGAATCCGAACCGTACCGGTCCCCGATAATCGCCCGGACAGGCCTCTCGTGACGGTAACCGTCTCGATTTCGTCGTACGCCACTCGCCATTGCGGTGTCGCCAGACAGCGGTCGTATCCCGCGACGCTCCGCTCGGAAAGCCCGTACTCCATAGACCCGTACTGGACGTACTGCTCGATTCCCTTTCCGGCGGTAATAGCCGCGACTATCCCCACGACGATACTCGTCGCAACGGGTACGCCGGTCGCTCCCTGAAGCAGGAACCACAGCGGAAACAGGACAAAAATCCCGTGTACGGACAGTGCGTATCCAAGTCCGATTAGGAGTCCGCCGAGACGGACCGCTCGCCCGTTGGGGAAGAAACGAGCGGTCGGTTCTTCGTCCGGCGTCTCGATAGTCGTCCGTGCCGACTCCTCGTCGGTGCCGAGACGGTTGGCGACGATGTCGGAGACGCGACTCGCGGTCGGTCCCGTCCGGTACCGATACAGGTCGTATCCGAGTTTGACACCGACGACCCCGACGAACGCGACCACGTCGCTGGTCTCGGTGCTGACGAGGGCTTCGACGACCGACGCGAACGCCCACATCGTGAGCAAGTAGGTAGCCGGGCCCGCCGCTACTGCTTGCGCCGACACCTCTCGGTACTCCTCGTCGCCGAGATACTCGGACCGGAACGTGACGCCGCGAGCGACGAACGCGCCGACGGCACCCACTAGTACCGTTCCTACGACCAGTTCGCTGGGGGTCCACGCCAGTAATTCCTGCCCCTGTAAGACGAACAGTGAGTATCCGGAGAACGCCCAGACCCCGCCGAGGATAGCGAGCAGGCCGACCGTGTGGGGGACGTTTCTGGGGTACACCCGCGGACCACCTCTCCAGAGGCGGACACCGCCGCGTTTCTCGAACAGGCCGTCGAGGGGGACTCGCGTGCTGTGGATAGTAGAGCGTCGTTCGGCGAACAGGGCTTCGACGCCGGACCAACAGAGTACGATTCCTATCTCGACCCAGTACAGCAGTAGTAGCGCGACGACGTCCCAACCGAGAGCGAGTACGCCGACTAATGGAAACAAGTTCGTTCCGACTATCCCGACGACCGGGAGTCGTTCGTCGCGTGTTCGGCCGGGTCGCACTTCTTATCGTCTCCGTAGCATCCATAAATATGATTCCGTTGCGTCGTTCCATCCAACAACATCCGCTGAAGGAAACGATGCTCGAATCCCCGTCTCAGAAGGTCGAGAGCGTACTCTGACCGGAGTCCGAGAACAGCGTCCCGTCGGTCAGCATCTCCTCGACGGTGCGGTCGATTTCGGCCTGCACGGCCGCCAGTTCCGGTATCGTCCGCTCGTTGTAGGCGCGCTTGGAGGTGTCGGTGTGTTCGGGGACGATTTCGTGGGCGCGCATCGAGAGGTCGGCCAGTCGCCGACTCGCCTCGGTCTCGCGATACTCCGGCAGTTCGAGCTTCGAGACGACCGTCTTCGAGAGGCTGGCTTTGCCTTCGGAGGCGACGTTCTTCAGCGACCGCTGGTATATCGCCGAGTTGAGCAGGGCACAGAGGAAGTGGGCCTCGCGCTCGCTCCCGGCCGCGACGAACATGTAGTGGTCGCCCGGGACGACCAGTTTCTCGCCGAGGTCGTCGTCCTCGACGGTCGAGACGACCGCGAAGTGGGGTTTGAACCCGAGCCTGCACCACACCACCTTGTACTCGCTCCACGTGTAGTCGCCCAGTCCGAAGACGTTGTAGAACGGTCCCTTCTGGAGCCACGAGGAGGCCCGGTCTTCCAGCGCCTCGCGGTGGCTCCGCAGGTAGTCGTAGGTCTTCGGATACCGGTTCTTCAGTTCTCCCTCGTTGTCCTCGTTGGCCTTCCGCATCGGGACCAGTCGGAGTTCGTGACCGAACAGGCCGTACTTGACGACGTGCTTCGATTTGATGTACGGGTAGACGAACGCCGACTCCATCTCGGCCAGTTCCTCGCGGTTTATGGAGAACACGTCCTGCGCGTCGTCCTTGACGCCGTGACGGATGTCGTGTGCGCACTCGCCGAGCGCGCCGCGTTCGGCGTCCTCGCGTATCCACGCCGAGGTGGTGTCCTCGTCGTCCACCGGAACGACGCCGGTCCGGGCGGCGGCAAGCGTCTCCCGAATCGCCTCGGCCGTGGCGAAGTCGGGCCGCGCGTCGCCCGCCGTCCACGAGGTGGCGTCGACGGGGAACGAGTGGTCGGCGTCGGCCCGGAACGCGTATATCGCCGCGTTCGCGCCGACCTGCTCGCCGAACGGTCGGAGTCGGTTGAAGTCGTGGATTCGGTCGAGCGCGAGCGGTCGGTCGCCCACGGTGAGCGTCCGGAGGAGTTTGCCCGCCGGTCCCGTCATGATGTCGCGCTTCATGACGAAGCTCGCACCGCCGCCCTCGGTCAGGTACCGATGGATGCAGACCCAGACGTAGGGAATCGACACGTCGTCGTTGGCGTAGCCCAACCGCGAGGCGGCCCCGTCGTGGGGGAGGAGGTCGAGGTCGGCGTCGGTCGCGCGCCAGCGGTCCTTCACGTCCTCGGAGAGTCGGCCCCACGGAATCCACGGCGGGTTGCCGACGAGGTAGTCGGCGGTCGGGTCGATGGTCTCGCCCGCGAACGAGAGGTCGCCGTCGTGGCTCAGTCCGAGCGCGTCGGTCAGGAACACCGGGAGTTCGACCGCGTCCACGTCGGCGTCTTCGAGGACGGGCAGCAACGAGAGCAGATAGTTCAGTTTCGTACTCTTGACCGCGACCGGGTTCAGGTCGATGCCGACGACCGAATCGGTGACGTTCTCGACGATTTCTGTCGGAGTGCGGTCCCCGCGCATCGCCGCAATCTTCCGGTCGATGCAGACGGCGGGGAACACGCCAGACCCGCACCCGGGGTCGAGGAACGTCGCGGTCTCGAAGTCGTCCGCGTCGAGGGCGTCCACCGCGAGTTCGGCGACGCCGCGCGGGGTGTAGTACTCGCCCAGCGCGAGCCGGATTTCCCGGGAGACGACGCCCTCGTAGAGCGTGCGCAGGAAGTCGGTATCGGCGCTCCGGAGGTCCTCTTTCGTGAGCGCGTCGCTCGGCGCGGCGGTCGTCCCGTCGGCCTCAGCGACGCGGCGGTGCAACTCCCGAAAGCCGAACGACAGCGCGTCGGTGTTCGCGCTGGGTTCCGGATTGACGAGGGTGAACCCGAACTCGCGTTCGGCGAACTCGACGAACTGGTCCACGACGAAGTCGTAGTAGAGCGCGTCCACGAACAGTTCGTCTCTCGGATTCGCCGCGTCCACGTCCCCGAACACGTCGCCGTGGCTCGTCGTGACGAACTCCTCCCACTCCGCTCGGGCCGCCCGAACCCGCTCGTCGGTCTCCAACAGGTCGAGGGCCACGCTCGTGAACGCGTCGTAGGGCGTGCTCTCGCGCCCCCACCGCTCCAAGATTCCTCGGTCACTCATCGTTTCCGTGGTTACTACGGGAGGAGGTCTCGTTAACTAACTACTGTTTCGCCTCGCCAGTTCGGGACCAGCCAACGTCCCTCGACCGATGAACTCCCTCCTCGGCGCGCTGTGTCGGCGCACTCATCTCCGACGAAAATCGCCAGACGGAAGAACTATCTACGAGGCGTCCGGTCGGTTCCTCGTACATAAACGCACGCAATCACCGGCTCCTGACCTCTTCCGACCGTTTTAAACCTCATTACCCCATTTCACTCCCACACGGAGGTTCTACAAAAGTGGCAGCCGGAAGTGGCGCAAATCTCGTCCCTATCGTGGCCGCGATAATCGGTCTCGGCGTCGGAGCGCAGGTGTTAGCCGACCGATTTCAGGTGCCCAGCGTGCTGTTTCTCATCCTCGCGGGCATCGTCATCGGACCCGAGGGACTGCGAATAGTTACGCCGGAGGCGTTCGGTGGCGCGCTGTCCGCCATCGTGGGTCTCTCGGTTGCCATCATCGTCTTCGAGGGGGCGTTCCACCTCACCACCGACAAACTTCGCGAGGCACCCTCGGCGACCCTCAAACTCGTGACCATCGGTGCCGTCATCGCGCTCGTCGGGACCGCCGTGGTGGTCCGGTTCGCGCTCAACGTCGGATGGGACGTGGCGATGCTCGTCGGGTCGCTGCTGGTCGCCACCGGTCCGACCGTCATCACGCCCATCCTCGAAGTGGTTCCCGCCCGCGACCGCGTCGAAATCGCGCTCGAAACCGAGGGCGTCGTCAACGACGTGACCGCCGCGATTCTGGCGGTCGTGACGTTCGAGGTGGTCGTTCTCGAGGACCCGACCGCCAACGAGGTCATCGTCGACTTCGCCCAGCGACTCGGCATCGGCGTCCTCGCGGGTCTCGTCGTGGCCGGAATCGTCATCTACTTCCTGCGCCACGTGGACCTCTCTCCGGCCAACGCCCCGCAGAACGCTCGGCTCATCACCCTCGCGGGCGCGCTGGTCGCCTTCGGGAGCGCGAACACCTTGGCCGCGGAGGCCGGCATCGCGGCGGTCGCGACAGCGGGTATCGTCCTCGGCAACGCCGACCTCCCCTACGAGGAGGACATCGCGGCGTTCAAGGGTGACATCACGCTGTTGGTCCTCTCGTTCGTGTTCATCGCGCTGGCGGCGTTGCTCAAATTCGAGAACCTGCTGGCGCTCGGGTGGGAGGGATTCGTGGTCGTTCTGGCCGTGGCGCTGGTGGTCCGACCGCTCGGCGTCTTCCTCTCGACGACCGGCGACCGATACACCCTCAACGAGCGGGTGTTCATGAGCGTCGTCGACCGCGGGGAATCATCCCGGCGTCGGTCGCCACCCTGTTCGCGGTCCAACTGCAGAATCAGGGACTCGACCAGACTGCGAACGTCCTCGTCGGGACCGTCTTCCTCGTCATCTTGGCGACGGTCGTGTTCGAGGGCGGATTCGCTCGACACATCGCGGAATACTTGGACGTGATACCTATGCGTGTAATAATCGTCGGAGGCGGGAAGGTGGGCCGTTCGCTCGCCGAACGCCTCGAAGACCGTGGCGAGAACGTGGTCATCATCGAGAAAGACCAAGAGATGGTAGAGCTAGCCCGCGGCGAGGACTTCACCGTCCATCACGGAGACGGGACGGACACGGAAGTCCTCCGGAGCGCGGGCGGAGACAACGCGAAAATCGTCGTGGCGGCGACCGGCGACGACGACGCGAACCTGCTCGTCGCCCAGTTGTCGAACTCGAAGTTCGACGCCGAAACCGTCATCGCGCGGGTCAACAACCCCGACAACGTGGACGCCTTCGAGGACCTCGGCGTGCGGACAATCGACGCCTCGTCGGCCACCGCGTGGGCCATCGACAACGTCATCGAGCGTCCGGCGCTCTCGAACTGGATGACCGAACTCGGCCGGTCGGGCGACGTGCAGGAGATAGAGGTCACCGCCGACGACCTCGTGGGCAAGACCATCGCGGAACTCGACGACGAACTCCCGAACGGCGTCCTCATCGCGCTCGTGGGACGGGGCGGCAACAGCGAGGTTCCCGAGGAGGACTTCACCCTCCAGCACGGCGACCACATCACCTTCCTCGGCCGTAAGGACGCGGTCTGGGAAGCCATCGACCGCTGTCACCCGCCCGCGTAACGCGCACCCGCGGAACCTCCCCGTTTTATTATTCACATTCCCCAACTAGCGGCTATGAAACACGCCGAAGGTCCGCTCCTCACCATCGACGTGAGCGACCGCACGACTCGGACCGAGGACGTGGACGACGTTCTCGAATCGTTCGTCGGCGGCCGGGGCGCCGCCACGAAACTGGCCCACGACCGGATTCCGTTCGACGCCGACCCGTTCGGCCCGGAGAACAGTCTGTTCTTCTCGACCGGTCCGCTTCAGATGTCTCGGATGAGTTTCACCGGCCGGATGAACTGCACCGGTCTCTCGCCGCTGACCGACGGCCTGCTCTCCTCGAACGCGGGCGGGTTCCTCTCGCGGAACTTCACCGGCGCGGGCAACGCCGTGGTCGAGATTACAGGCCGGAGCGACGAGTTGCTCGCGATTCACGTCACGGACGACGGCGTGACGTTCGAGGCGGTCCCCGAACTCGAAGGCGCGACGGTCTCGGAGACCGGCGACGTCATGGCCGAGCGCCACGGTCTGGGCGACGACCAACTCGCGGTTGCCGGTCCGGCGGGCGAGAACGAGGTCCGGTTCGCGGCCATCATGACCACCGAACACCGGGCGTTCGGCCGCGGGGGTCTGGGCGCGGTCCTCGGGTCGAAGGGCGTCAAGTGCGTCTCGTTCGACGGCGACGCCGCGCCCGAGGTCGACATCGACCCGGTCTCGATGGACGTCCACCGGGAGGCCGCGACCGACGACGACAACCCGATGAAGGCGGCCGGGACGACCAGCGTCACCGAGTACGCCAACCACGTCGGCGCGCTCCCGACGCGCTACTTCTCGGAACTGGAGTTCGAGGGCGCGGCCGACATCGGCGGCGACGCCGTCGGCGACAAGAAGTACGAGAAGGGAACCTGCTCGCAGTGCGCGTTCGCGTGCAAACTCCCGACCAGAGACGAGGAGACGGGACTCGAAACCGAGGGGCCGGAGTACGAGACGGTGATGTCGTTCGGGTCGAACGCGGGCGTGGACGACGTGGTGTCAGTGATGAAGTCCAACGACCTCTGCGACGAACTGGGGATGGACACCATCTCCTGCGGCGACGCGGTGTCGGCGTACCTCGCGGCCGAAGACGAGTTCGGGAACTCCGACCTGATTCACGAACTGGTCGAGAAGATAGCCTACCGCGAGGAGGAGGGCGACCTACTCGCGGAGGGCGTCGCCCGCGCCCACGACGAACTGGGCGTCGAGGACTGGACCGTGAAGGGGTTGGAGTTCGCGGCCCACGACGGCCGCCACCTCAACGGGCAGGGTCTCGCGTTCGCCACCTCGAACCGCGGCGCGGACCACATGTACGCCGAGTTCTACTCGAAGGAGTACCCCCTCGTCGGCAAGGACGAGGCCGTGGACCCCGAGGGACTCGACGGCAAACCGCCGCTCGTGGCCGAGAAGGAGAACCACAACGCGATTCTCGACTCCGGCGTCGTCTGCAAGTTCTCGCGGGACTTCCTGACCGAGGAACGCCTCGAGAAACTGTTGGACGCCGACTACGACGACCTGCAGGCAATCGGTGCCCGCGTCGTGGAACTCGAACGCCACTTCAACAACCGGCGCGGGTTCGACCGGGCCGACGACGAACTGCCCTACGACCTGCCGAACTTCGAGTCGGCGCTCGACGAGTACTACGAGGTCCGGGACTGGAACGACGACGGGACTGTCCCTGAGAGCCGGATTTCAGGCGGTTCGGGCGCGGCGAGCGCGGACGACTGATTCGGACCGTCCGCTCTCGACGCGTCGCGCCGAGCGACGCTACCTGTCCTGTGCGGCGGTCGTGGTCTCGTCGGTGTCCGCGGTGGTCTGCTGGCCGCCCTCGGTGGTCTGCTGGCCGTCGCCCTGTCCGGACGGCACGAGTCGCAGCACCGCGCCGGTGTCGCCCTCCGGAACGCCGCGCTTGTTGACGAGAACGAGAATCTCGCCGTCCGCGTCCCGGCCGAACTGGCGGACGAACCAGTTGAACTCGCCGTCGAAGACGAGTTCGCGCATCGTCCAGAGTTGGTCGCGCGGGACGACGCCCGGTCCTTGGGGCGGGATGTCCTCCTCGCCGGTGGGTGTCGTCGTCACGTCGCCCGGCGTCCCCTCTTCGGCGGGTGCCTTCTCGACGTTCTCGGTCTCGGCCGGTTCTACCGTCGTCTGGTTGGTAGTCGTCGTCTCGTCTTGTAGCGCGCCTTCCTGAGTGGTCGTCTGGTTACCCGCCGCCTCGGTCTGGTTGGCCGTCGTCTGCGTCTGGCCGCCCTGACCGAAATTCTGAGGCGGTTCCGCGGTCAATACCCGTCCGTCCGGGGCCTCCCGGGTCGGGTCCGCGGTCCACGCGCCGTAGACGTACTTGCCTTGGAGTTGCGGGATGGTGGACTGCTCGTAACGGTGGCCGCCGATAACCGTGATACCGACCCAATCGCCGTTGTACTCGTGCGGGAACTCGACGATGGGGTCCTGAAGCGGTGCCCCGCCGTAGGGCTGGTCGGGCGCGTTCGACGGACAGTCCGTGATGGCGCTCGGGTCGCTGGGTCGCTCCGTGCTGAAGCAGTGGGTCCCCTCCTTGACGTTCCACCCGTAGTTCCCGCCTTTCTCGACGAGGTCTACCTCCTCCCAGAGGTTCTGCCCGGCGTCGGCCACGAACATGTTGCCGTCGCTGTCGAACGAGATGCCGAACGGGTTGCGGAACCCGTAGGCGTATATCTCGTCACGTCCCGGTGCCTCGCCCGCGAACGGGTTGTCGTCCGGGATGCCGTAGGGGAGTTCTTCGCCCTGCGTGTCCACATCGATGCGGAGGACGTCGCCCATTAGATTGTGGACGATGTCCTGTCCGTTACCGCCGATGTTGTTCTCGTACCAGTCGGGGACGTGGCCGTACATGTAGTCGTTCGCGCCGCCGCCGTCGCCCATCGGGACGTAGAGGTAGCCGTCTGGACCGAACGCCATCGGTCCGGAGTCGTGGTTGTACTGGGGCGACGGAATCCGCAGCAGCTGGCGTTCGGAGTCCGGATTGCCGGACCCGAAGTCCTCGGTCGCTTGGAACTCCGAGACGACCTCGATGTGGTCCCAGTTGATAGTTCGCAGTTCGTCCGTCGGCGGCGCGCTGTAGTGGAGGTAGAACTTCCGGTTCTCCGCGAAGTTCGGGTGGAAGTCGATGCCGAGCAGGCCGCGCTCGTCGTAGTTCTGCTGGGCGTCGGCGTAGAGGCCGTAGAACGTACCCAGTTCGACCATCCGGTCGGTGATGTCCATGAACGGTTCGTCGCTGAGACCGTTCTCCGTGATGGCGTAGACCTGCCCGGTCTGGTCGGTGACGAACTCGCGGTTGTTCGGGCCTTCAGCGACCGCGTAGTCGGTCGGCGCGGTCAGTTGACCGTTCGCTACCATCTCGGTGCCGACCTGCGTCCCCTCTTGGAAGAAGCCCTGTCGCTGTCCGTCCTGTTGGGTCGTCGTCTGCTGTGCCCCCGCTAACCCTACGAATCCGGCCGCAGTCCCCGCGGCGACGCCTTGGAGGACGTTGCGTCGCGAGGGAGTCATTCCGTCCGTCTGTTCGTCTGTCTGTTCGTCGGTGGTGTCACTTTTCTCGTCACTCATCGCAACGTGGCTCTCGGCGACTCGCCAGATAAGCCCGCAACTTCGTTTTGGAGCCTCCGGTATCGTTTCGATATCGAAGGGCGGGTTTCGACGCCGACACCTCCATTACGACCGCGTCGGAGCGCGGGAATTGCGGCTGTCAGGCCGATAGGTTGCACCTATTGTCGGACAACGGTCTGATTCGGGCTCCCCGTGTGCCCCGTTCTCTCGGTCCACTACACGTCCGCTCTCGACGCGCTATCCGTACGCCGCGTTACGTTACGCTGAACCACCGTTCGAGTCCGACCGCGGGGACGAGAAACAGGAGTATCACGAGCGACCACGCCGCGTCCACCGTGGCCGCGAACGCCGCGTCGAGGACCACCAGCGCCAGCACGCACGTTCCGACCGCCGGGCCGATAGTCTCCGGAACCGGGTTCCGGTAAGCCCGGCCTAGCGCCCGGCCGGTCCAAGCGAGGAATCCGACGCCGAGGACGAGCGACGCCGCGCCGTCGAGCGGACGCGGACGCGCGACCGCCAACCGGACGAGGAGGACCGCTCCGGCGGCGACGGCCCCCGAACCGGCGACGAGGACGCTCCGCCGACCGCCGGACTCGGTCTCTCCCGACGCCATGAACGTCACGGCGGCGATGTACGCGGCGACCGCGAGAGCGACGCCCGCGGCGGCCAGCGACGGCGTCGGCGACTCGCCCGCCGTCGTCCCCAGCAGGACGTTCAGCCCTCGAACCGCGCCCATCGCGGCGAACCCGGCGACCCCGCCCTTGAGAACGCCGTCGTACAGCACGATTCCCCCAGCGACCGAGACGGCGACGATTCCGCCGACGACTCCGGCGGCGACGCCCGCCACGGCGACGCCGGCGACCAGCAACGCCGCGCCCAGCGCGTACCCCGTCCGGCGGGACACTCGCCCGGAGGGTATCGGTCGTTCCGGACGCTCTACGGCGTCCACGTCGGCGTCGAACGCGTCGTTCAGCGTCGTCCCGGCGGCGTACAACAACATCGACGCGAACGCGAGTCCGGCGACGCCGCCGAGGGTGACGCCGGTTCCGGTCGCGGCGGCGAGCGCGGCCCCCAACAGCACGTCCGGGGGCGCGGTGAAGAGGTTCGGAACCCGGACGAGTTCGGCGTACACCCCGACTGAGCGGGCGAACCGCGACCGCGCGTCGCCCACCTCACGTCCACCCGTGTTCCGCCAAGAACGACATCGCGTCGCGGGCCGTCTCCTCGGCGGTCTCCTGATACGGGTAGAGTTCCACGGTGACGAACCCGTCGTAGCCCGACGCCTCCACGGCTTCGAGGAACGCGTCGATGTCCATCGCGCCCGCCCCGAGTTGGGTGTGTTCGTGCGAGCGGTCGGCCGGGATGTCCTCGACGTGGTAGTGGTCGGCGTACTCGCCCAGCGTCTCGACCGCCGCCGCGGGGTCCTCGCCGACGCAGAACAGGTGACCCGCGTCGAAGTTGCACCCGACGGCGGACGAATCGACCATATCGACGAACTCGAGGAACTGGTCGGTCGTCTCTATCAGCAGGTCGGGTTCGGGTTCGACCAGCAGGTCCACCCCGAGTTCCTCGGCGGTCGGAATCACCTCGTTCAGGCTCTGGACGAACGTCTCCATCGCCCACTCGCGGGACTTCCCGTCGGGAATCGGACCGCCGGGTTCGATGGAGATGTACTCGGCGTCGAACGCGTCCGCGAGGTGGAGCGCCTCGCGGGTGTAGTCGATGCGCTTCTGGCGGTACTCGGCGTCGGGTTCGACGTACGAGGGGTGGTGGAACCCCTCGATGGCAGTCAGCATGAAGGCGTTGCAGTTGCTGATTGCGAGGTCGTCATCGTCGAGCGCGCGCCGCAGTTCGGCCACGTCCTCCTCGTCCGTCTCGGGCGGGTAGAGGTGGGGTTGGTCGAACAGCAACTCGACGCCGTCGTACCCCGCGTCCGCGAGTATCTCGACCGTCTCGACCGGCCCGTAGTCGCGGAACGCGTTGGCTGAGAATCCGAAGTCCATGTTACCGCTCGTGGTCGAAGTTCGGCGACTGGTCGAAGAACTCGTAGGGGTTGTCGAAGACGACCTTCCGGACCTCCTCGCGGTCCCACCCTCGGTCGAGCATCTTGTCGCGGGCCTTGGGCACCGCCAGCGGGTCCGAGGGGTCCCAGTCGGCGGCGCTGTTGAGTATCATCTTGTCGGTGCCGTACTCCTCCAGCAGGTCGATGGCCTTCTCGTCCGCTATCTTCCCGGGATAGAGCGTGAATCCGACGTAGCAGTCGGTCTCCAGACTGGTGTCGATGGTGTTCTCGGTGTTGTGGTCGATGATGATGCGCTCCTCGGTCACGTCCTCGTCCTGAATCATGTCCACGATGGTCCGGGTCCCCTCGGGCTTGTCGGTGTGAGGCGTGTGGACGATGACCGGGAGTTCGCGCTCCTCGGCCATCCGAATCTGTCGGCGGAACGCCTCGCGCTCGTCCTCGGTGTCTTGGTCGAGTCCGATTTCGCCGACGCCGACGACGGGGTCGCGGTCGAGGTACTCGGGGATGCGCTCCAGCACCTCCTCGGCCATCTCGGGGTAGTTCGCCTCCTTGGGTTCGAGACCGATGGTCACGTAGTGGTCGATGCCCGCGACTCGCTCGGCGCGGTCGGTCTCGTGTTCGATTATCTGCTCGAAGTAGTCGAAGAACGACCCGGCGTGTCGCTTGTCCTGCCCGCTCCAGAACGCCGGTTCGATACAGCACTCGATTCCCGCCTGCCGCGCCCGCTGGTAGTCGTCGGTCGAGCGCGACACCATGTGCATGTGCGGGTCGATAATGCGCATACCCCCGAGAAGGACGGGTAGACCCTTTGTTATTCGTCAGTTTCCCGCAGGCGCGGCCGAGCGACGGCCCGAACCGGTCGCTCGGTCCCGTCATCGCTCTCGAACGGCCGAAATAGCTGATTGTCCGACCCAAAATAACGGGCTTAACGCGAGTATGTGGCCGTTTTAGGGCGGTGCTTCGACTGCCGGTCGTCGTCAGGCGGTGGGAATCGCATCGTCTTCGGGGAAACTACTGGATAACTAACCGACTCCACGTCGTAGTCCCGCCGGTAATGGACGGAACTGCGATTCGCTGGCTCCGACGTGGAGTACCTACGGTGAGACGCCTCGCCGAGTCCACGAGAGCGCACTCGGAGCGTCGTTCACCGCGACCGAGGCGCGCCGGACCGCGAGGGTCACGATGACGGGGACGGGAATCTGGGTAATCGGCGCGCGGGGCAACGTCGCTACTACGGCGGCGGTCGGTGCGCGCGCTATCGCTCGCGGCGCGACCGACGAGACCGGACTGGTCACGGCCCGGCGGCCGACGGCGGACCTCGACCTACCCGATGTCGCCGACCTGACGTTCGCAGGCCACGAGGTCCGGGAGGGGAGTCTCGTCGAATCCGCGAGAGCGCTGTCCGAGGACGGAACGCCCGCGCCCGAGACCGTCGAGACGGTCGCCGACGACCTCCGCGCCATCGACGACCGCATCAGGACGGGCACCGCGGTCAACGCGGGCGAGGCCATCGCGGACATCGCCGACGACACCGCCGACGCCGAGCGGTCGCTCGCCGAGACCGTCTCGCGCATCCGCGACGACTACGAGTCGTTCCGGGCGAGCGAGGACCTCGACCGGGTCGTCGTCGTCAACCTCGCATCGACGGAGCCGCCGACTGCCGACCCGGAGCAGTACGACACGCTGTCGGCGTTCGAGGACGCCGTGGCCGACGACGACCCGGACCTGCCCGCGAGTTCGCTGTACGCCTACGCCGCGCTGAAGGGCGGCCACCCCTACGTCAACTTCACGCCGAGCACCGGGAGCGCGCTCGGCGGACTGCGCGAACTCGCGGCCGAGAACGACGTGCCCCACATGGGACGCGACGCCAAGACGGGCGAGACGCTGGTCAAGTCGGCGCTCGCGCCGATGTTCGCGGGGCGCAACCTCCGGGTCATGTCGTGGGAGGGCCACAACATCCTCGGGAACACCGACGGCGCGGTCCTCGAAGACGAGCGCAACGAGGCGGGCAAGTTGGAGAGCAAGGGCGACATCCTCGACGCCATCTTGCCGGACGTGGGGCACAATCGGGTCCGAATCGACTACACGCCGTCGCTGGGCGACTGGAAGACCGCGTGGGACTACATTCACTTCGAGGGCTTTCTCGACACCGAGATGACGATGCAGTTCACGTGGGAGGGGTCGGACTCGGCGCTGGCCGCGCCCCTCGTCCTCGACCTCGTCCGACTCGTGGCGTACGCCGACCGGCGGGGCGAGGGCGGACTCCAGCGCCACCTCGCGTCGTTCTTCAAGGCCCCGCTCGGCGTGGAGGAACACGACCTCTCCCGGCAGTTCGAGATGCTCGACGAGTACGCCCGCGAGCGACGCTCGGAGGTGAGCGCCGGTGGCGAGCGGTGAGGACGCCGACGCCGGGCGAGTGATAGTCCTCGACGTGGTCGGTCTCCGCCCGGACCACGTCGAGACGGGTCTCGCCGAGCGAATCGGCGACGCGCTGGACGGCGGTTCGACCGCCGCGCTCCGCCCGCCGTTCCCCGCGGTCACGGTGCCGGTCCAGACGACGCTCGGCGAGGGTCGGTCGCCCGCGAGTCACGGCGACGTCTCCAGCGGCGAGTACGACCGCGACCGCGAGACCGTGGCCTTCTGGGAGCGCGACCGGGACGACCGGGACCGCATCTGGGAGACCGCGAGCGACGCCGGTCTCACCACCGGCGCGCTGTTCTTCCAGCACCTCATCGGGACCGACGCCGACGTGGCGGTGACGCCCTCGCCCATCGAGGACGAGAACAACGACCTCGTCGAGATGAACTGCTGGACCAACCCCGACGGCTTCTACGACGACCTCGAAGCCGAGTACGGCCACTTCCCGCTCCACCGGTACTGGGGTCCCGGCGCGAGTCGCGAGAGCAGCGAGTGGATTCTGAACGCGGCCCGCGAGGCGGTCGAACGCTACGACCCGGACCTGCTGTGGGTGTACGTTCCCCACCTCGACTACGACGCCCAGCGCCACGGTCCCGACGCCCCCGAGGTCGAGTCGGCGGTCGAGACGGTGGACGACCTCGTCGGCGAGTTCGTCGCCGACCTCCGGGACGACGCGCGATGGGACGAGACCGTCGTGAACGTCCTCAGCGAGTACGGATTCCACGAGGTCGAGACCCCCGTCTTCCCGAACCGCGCGCTCCGAGAGGCCGGACTGCTGTCGGTCCGGAACGACGGCGAGGGCGGCGAGGAAGTGGATATCCCGGCGTCGGACGCGTTCGCCATGGTAGACCATCAAGTCGCGCACGTTTACACGGACTCTCCGTCGGACGCCCGCGACGCGCTCGCCGACCTCGACGGCGTGGCCGAGGTGCTGGACGACCGGGGGAAGGCCGAGCGAGACGTGGACCACCCGAACGCGGGCGACCTCGTTCTCGTCGCCGACCCGGACGCGTGGTTCCAGTACTACTGGTGGGACGACGACGAGGACGCCCCCGCCTACGCGACGGAGATGGACATCCACGCGAAACCGGGGTTCGACCCGTGCGAACTGTTCTTCGGCGATTCGGGGCCGGTCTCGCTCGACGCGACGAAGGTGAGCGGGTCCCACGGCCGGGTGGACGAGGGGACGCTGGCGTTCTACGGTCTCAGCGGCCCGGCGGCCCCGGACCTCGGACTCGACGGGCCGGTGGACGCGCGCGCCGTCGCGCCGACCGTCGCGGACCTCCTCGGTATCGAGGACGAACTCGACGCGGCGTTCGAGGCGTCGTCGCTGTTGGAGTAGTTCGAAAGTTTCCTCGCTTCGGACTAACTCAGGAACGCTCCCGGCGTGCGCTCGAACTCCTCTCTGTGTTCGTCACAGCAGAAGTAGTACGACTCACCCGACCGAGTGGTCGTTATCTCCTCGTACTCGTGGACCCGTCCCCCGCAGACGAAACACTCCGCCATGTCCGATTCGTGGGCTGGCGAGCGCAAAAGGACTCTGGCCGCAGGTCGCTCATAGGGTCGGTTGTAACTATTTTCGGTAGTGGTCCGTGACCGCCGGTATCTCGGGCGTGAAACAACCTGACGACGAATACGGGCTGGAACGAATTACAACCGACCCTATCAGACGTACTGGGCCAACGCCTCGAACGCCTCCGCGGCCGCCCGGTCGGGTTCGGCCGGGTACGTGTACAGTTCCAGCGTGGCGAACCCGTCGTAGCCGACATCGTCGAGGGCGTCGAAGACGGTCCCGAAGTCGAGGTCCCCTTCGCCCGGAATCCGGTGGTAATGTTTCCCCCGGCGTCCGCCGACGATGTCCTCCAGATGGACACCGGTGATGTGACCCGCCGACCGACGTATCGTCTCCCCGAGGTCCTCGCCGTAGACCGCAGCGTGGCCCACGTCGAGGTTGATGCCCAGCGAGTCGCGGCCGGTCGCCTCGACGAGTTCGAGTACCTCGTCGGTACACTCGACGAGCAGTTCCGGTTCGAACTCGATGCCGACCTCGACCCCCTTCGACTCGGCGTGGTCGAGTATCGCGTCGAGCGACTGGTCGAGGTACTCGCGGGCCTGCTCGGGCGGGTTCCCCGGCAACGGACGGCCGGTCGCCACGCAGACCGCCGGAGCGCCGACCGCCTCGGCGAGGTCGATGGCGCGCTTCGTGTACTCGACCCGCCACTCGCGCAGTTCGTCGTCGGCGTTGACGATGCTCGGTTCGAAGAACGCGGATGGCGGCGCGTCGTCGTAGTACCCCATCGCGGTGTTGGCGTTCACGTTCGACACGTCGAGACCGGTCTCGTCCAGCGCCTCGCGGAGCGACCGGGTCTCCTCGTCGCCGAACGAGGGGAAGTAGGCGTGGGGGTCGTCGCCGAGTATCTCGACGCCGGCGTAGTCGTGGTCCGCGATTCGACGTACCGCTTCCGGGAGCGAGTGGCGGGTGTAGGCGTTCGTGGAGAAGGCCAGTTCGACCATGGCGTCGGTACGACAGCATCGCTCAAACCGCTTGTTGCAGGGCGAACGAATCGCTCGCGCTCACGTCATACTCGGATTTCCGAGATGCTTCCCGCCGCTCGGTCGCTCACGACGTTCGCTCCCTCACTCGCAAAACGTTGATGAAAAGAACCGCAGTCCGCGTTATTTCCGCTCGAACGTGATGGCCGCGCCCTGTCCGAACCCGACGCAGAGCGTCGCGAGTCCCTTGTCGGCGTCGCGCTTCTCCATCTCGTGGACCAGCGTCACGGGCAGGCGCGCGCCGGAGGCCCCGAGCGGGTGGCCGAGCGCGATTGCGCCGCCGTTGACGTTGAACTTCTCGTTGTCCACGCCGAGTTCGTCGCGGGAGTAGACCGACTGGCTGGCGAACGCCTCGTTGAGTTCCACGAGGTCGAACTCCTCGATGGACTCGCCGGTGCGCTCCAGCAGGCCGCGGGTCGCCGGGACCGGGCCGATGCCCATCACGGTGGGGTCCACGCCCGCCACGTTGTTGTCGCCGACGTGGGCCATGATTTCGAGACCGTGTTCCTCGGCGAACGCCTCGCTCGTGACGAGCGTCGCGGACGCGCCGTCCGAAATCTGGGAGGCGTTACCCGGCGTGACCGTCCCGTCGGACTTGAACACCGTCGGGAGTTGCGAGAGGGTCTCCAAGTCGGTGTCGGGGCGGATGCCCTCGTCGGTCTCCACCAGACCGTCCTCGGTCTCGATGGGGACGATTTCGTCGTCGAACCGGCCCGACTCGGAGGCCTCGGCGGCCCGCTGCTGGCTCTGGAGCGCGTACTCGTCCTGCATCTCGCGGGTGATGCCGTACTCCTCGGCGACCTTCTCGGCGGTCATCCCCATCGAGAGTTCGCCGACGTTGTACATCTCGCCGAGTCGGGGGTGGACGTTCCCGTAGCTCTGGCTCATCGGTACGCGACTCATGTTCTCGACGCCGCCCGCGATGATGGCCCGTCGCTGGCCCGCGCGGATGGCGTCGCTCGCGCTGATGATGGCCTGCATCGAGGAGGCGCACCAGCGGTTGATGGTCGTGGCGGGCACGCCCTCGCCCAACTCCGAGAGGAGCGCGATGACCCGCGCCACGTTGTTGTCCTGTTCCTCGCGCTGCTGGGCACAGCCCCACATCAGGTCGTCGATGTGTTCGCCTTCGAGTCCCGTCTCGTCGAGGATAGTGTCCACGAGCGGCACCGAGAGGTCTTCGCTCCGGGTGTCCGCGTAGACGCCGTCTTCCTTACCCTGCGGCGTTCGGACTGCCTTGGCGATGACTGGAGTGGTGTCGTCTCCCATACTACCGTATGCGGTCTCGATTGTCTTAAAAGACAGCAGAACTCGGCCCCCGTGGTGCGGAGTTTCCCGACGGTTCGCGTCCGTCGGGTCTCGACACCGCCCGGTGGCGCTCCCGCAGTCCGCGCGGACGCGTCGGTCCAGAAACTATTTGTCCGAACCCGCAGCTATAACTGTTCAATGACCCGCTCGGCCCGCGTCGTCCGCAGACCGACCTGCTCCCCTCCCTCGCCGACACATGGCATCGAAAACTGAAACCTCCGCCTCGGCCGCGAGCGCCCGCGAAACGCTCACCGGGTACGCCTCCCGGACCCAACTCGTCGTGGTCGGGATTACGGCGGCCGCCCTGCTCGCGCGCTTCGTGAGCCTCGGCACCCGAGTCGCCCATCAGGACGAGGCTCGGGTCGCGTACTGGGCGTATCGCTTCATGGAGACCGGCGTCTACGAGTACCGACCTATCGTTCACGGCCCGTTCCTGACCATCGTGGACGGCCACCTGTTCGGTCTGTTCGGCGCGTCGGACTTCACGATGCGACTCGTAGTCGCGCTGATAGGCGGCCTGCTCCCGCTGTCGGCGCTGCTGTTCCGCGAGCGCCTCCGCGACTCCGAGACGGTAGCGATGGCGCTCCTGCTCGCGTTCAACCCAATCCTGCTCTACTACTCGCGGTTCTACCGCAACGACGTGCTGCTGGCGGGACTCATGCTGGTCGCGTTCGGCTTCTTCGTCCGGGCGTACGACCACCGGCGACCGGCATACCTCTACGCCGGGGTCGCCGCCTTCGCGCTGGCGTTCACCACCAAGGAGAACGCGCTGGTCTACCCCGTCACGTGGGCGGGCGCGGCGGTCCTGCTCTGGGACCACCGTCTGTTCGTCGAGCGGGCGGGCGACCGCGGCCTGCTCACGGCCGTCTGGGCGCGCGTCCGCCAGACCGCGGTCGGCGTGCTGAACTGGTGGCCCCACTTCACGCTGGTCGTCTTCGAGTTCTTCGCCATCGTCGTGTTCTTCTACGCGCCGCGCGGGACCGACCGACTCTCGGGGACCGACGTGCCCGGACTCTACGAGGCGCTCGCGAATCCGACCTTGCTCCCGGCGGTCGTCGAACACGCCACGCTCGGGTCGTGGAACGACTTCGTCGGCCAGTGGGGCGGCGGCAACGAGGGGTCGTACCTCTCTGCGCTCAAACCCCTGCTGTCGGTCCTCGAAGCGGGCGCAATCGTGCTGCTCGCGCTCGCCGTCCTCGGCTTCGTCGTGGACCGGTACGTCGGCGAACGACCCAGCGACGCGGTGTCGTTCACGGCCTACTGGGGCTTCGCCAGCGTGCTCGGCTACCCGGTCATCGTGGACAACCCGTTCCCGTGGGAGACGATTCACATGATAGTGCCGCTGGTCGTCCCGGCCGCGGTCGGTCTCGCGCTGATAGCCCGCCTCGGGTTCGAGAGCGTGGCCGACGGCGACGCGCTCTCCGCGACGGCGGCCGCACTGATTCTACTGCTGGTCGTCGGACAGGTCGGTGCGACCGCGGTCAGCACGTCCTACCTCGACTCCCAGAGTCCCGACAACGAACTCGTCCAGTACGCCCAGTCGTCCAGCGAGATGAAACCGGTACTTCAGGAGGTGCGCGACGTCGCCCGGTCGAACGACGGCATCGACGTGATGTACTACGGCGACGACCCGAACTTCGACGGCGACAACTTCTACGCGCCCGACCCGTCCTCCCACGCGGTGCCGCCGGCGGGCGACGGCTGGTTCGCCCGCCTGCCGTTCGCGTGGTACATGGAACTGTACGGCGCGGAGACCGACAGCGTGAGAGAACCCGAACTACTGCAGGGCGACGACAAGCCGCCGGTCGTCATCGCGCTCGGCGACGCGAACTCCTGCTCGAAGACGTACGACAACGCGGAGGACATCGACGAGTACATGGACGGCTACCGCCGCTACGAGGTCCAGCGCTACCTCCACGACAGCGGATGCGTCATCAGCAGCACGGTCATCTACGTGGACGAGAACGCGACGCGGGAGTGACCGGCCTCGTCTCGAATTCGGAGTTTTTGGCGGCAGTATCTGCAATCCATCGCGAACCGTCCCGTCGTCACGGGGCTTCGACGCGCTTAAGCACCTTTAGCGTCAAACCTCCGGGGAATGAGCGACGCGGCACTGGACGTCGTCGAATTCCTGCTCACCGCGAGCCTCTACAACGACAACCGAGAGCTAGACGAGAACGACCTTCCCCCGCGCTACCGGCAGGTCTTCTGGCCCGACGGCGCGCCAGAATCGACCGACCGTGACAGACCCGGAAGTGACAACTCCCCGCTCGGCATCGAGCGCCCGATTCGGCCCACCATCGAGACCGCACGTCGGGCGACCGGGGTCGAGAACCCGTGGAGCGCGATTTCGGGCCTGATGTTCAGCGACCGCGACGAGTTCTCCGGGTCGCTCGAACTCACGCAACCCGACATGGCCGAGGAGTGGTTCCTCGACCGGGGCGAAGAACGCATCCTCCACAATCCGGTACTGGCCTACGCCTTCGAGGGCGAGGTAGACGGGGCGGACTACGAGGCGGCCCGCGACGCCAACCGGCCGGTGCAGGCCGACCGCGCGTGGATAGACGGTCTCCTCTCGCAGTACTTCGCCGACGAGGAGGAAGAGGAGATGCTGGACCTCGTGGACATCCGAGCGCCCGAGGAGATAGAGACCACGCTGGACGACCTCGTGCTGACCGAGGACCAAGAGTCCGAGATTCACAAGATAGTGAAGGCCATCGAACACCGCGAGTACCTCGCGCAGATTGGCCTACGCGAAATCGGGAAACTCCTGTTCGTCGGGCCGCCCGGAACCGGGAAGACCTCGACCGCGCGGGCGCTGGCCTACGACCTCGACCTCCCGTTCGTGGAGGTCAAACTGTCGATGATAACGAGCCAGTACCTCGGTGAGACCGCCAAGAACGTCGAGAAGGTGTTCGAGGTGGCCAAGCGCCTCTCGCCCTGTATCCTCTTCATGGACGAGTTCGACTTCGTGGCCAAGACCCGCGCGAGCGACGAGCACGCCGCCATCAAGCGCGCGGTCAACACCCTGCTGAAGTCCATCGACAACATCAGTCTGATTCAGGACGACGTGCTGCTCATCGGCGCGACCAACCACCCCGACCAACTCGACGCCGCGGCGTGGCGTCGCTTCGACGAGATTGTCAACTTCCCCAAACCCGACGCGGGGATGCGCTCGGACATCCTCCGACTCATCACTCGGCCGATGGACATCGTGGACTTCGACCCCGACGAACTCGCCGAGGAGACCGAGGGCCTGACCGGCAGCGACCTCCGGATGGTGCTCCGCGAGGCGGTGCTGGACGCCCTGACCGAGGAGCGGACCGCGCTCACGCAGGAGGACTTCGTGGACGCCATCAAGGACTTCGAGGAGCGGGACAACCTCAAGGACCTCGACATGATAGAGGGCGACCACGACGCGCTGGTGGCCGGTGGCGACATCTCCGGGTCCGGCGGCGCGAGCGCGGACGGCGGGCACAGCCACGACCACTAAGTCGATAACTTTCACTTAGCTCCACGACCGGCGTCGAGTTAGAGTCCCTACTCTCACGGAGTCTTCTACGTCGGAACTGTCGAAACCGAAGATTCCGACAGCATCCGTCTCGCTTCGACCCAACACCTATATTGCGTCACAAAAGATATGTGGATAGAAGGCCAACAAACCAGCATGAACCGCCGTCAGTTACTTGGAGCAGTTGGTGGGGGTGCTTCCATCTCGGTATGCGGATTTCTCAAAACTATGTCCTCAAACGACGAAGAAGTAGCGTATCCCAAGGTTTCCGTTCACGGAGATACCACAGACCCTGAGCGTAACGTAGCACTATCGGTAGAGGTGATTCAGCAATTCAGTCGAGAGAGTCCTGCCGAGATTCAGGTGGCGTTTACGAACACCGCCGAGTCAGCGCGCGAGTTCTACTTCGGGAGCACTCCTCCGTTTTCGGAGTATCTCTCTACGGAACGGAACGATGGGACTCAACTCGTCGCTATCCCGAGGAACCGCTCTCACATTTCCTTAGGTGACGTGAACGACGCGACAGGTGAATCAAGCGAAAATCAGGAAATCGTACCAGAACGTCCATTAGACGGCTGTTGGCGGCTCCATGGAGACTTGGCAGTTTGGGGATTCGCAAATCAAAAAACAGTCAAACCGGGTGAGACCTTACAGGAAAAGTTCACCGTTCTAGATTATTCAGATAACACGACCTGTCTCCCCGGCGGTGAGTACCGATTCGTCTCTCCAAACTACTTTGGACAAAACAATCCGTGGGGATTCACCGTCGAACTGACGTACAGCGAATAGAGCCTCGTCTGGGTTGATTTCAAGACGATACGGTTGACGATTCGTATTCGAGAAATTTCGATGGCCGGATACTGTCCCGGCAGTCCTGTCTATTGGTTTCCGAAACTGTATCCTTGGTACTCGTGAATGGCGTATGCGGCCGCGCCACTGCTGTGATTATCGACCAAGTCACCGGAGTGGAGATTAACCACGTACGCCTTGCCTTTGTCACTGACGAAGTAGATGATTCCTCCTGAGTCGCCACCCTCCGTGTAATCTCCATCCAACTCGACGAGTTCGGTCAGGAGAGCGTTGTTAGAACAAGAGTACGTGTTGTCGTACGAGTCAATCTGGGCAGTTGCCGTACAAGACGCTGCAAACCGGCCTTTAACGGTCGTTCCATCGGACGAGAACGAATCCAATCCAGACTGAGTGACCCATCCTTCGATGGACGCACTCTCGTTCACGATGTCGTCGGAAACGCCTTCGTCGGACGCGGGTGTGACGAACACGGAGTCGTGTTCTAGGTACTCGTCGCTGACGTCGCCGAAGTAATCCTCGACTTGGTACATCGGTTCGCCATTCGTGTCTGTGTTGTCACAGCCGTTACCAGAACTGAGGAACACGTGGCGTGCACTCATCATGTATCGGTTGCCGTTTTTGTACGCGGCACAACAAGCACTACCGCCACCGTAATCCGAGTTGATTGCAACTCCGCCCTTTGCAGGGTCGTAGTTGTTGAGGTAACATGCCTCCCAGTCCATCGAAACGTCGTTTTCGACAACGATGGAGACTCCGTCAACCTCTTCAGGAATGTTAACGTCCGTACTCGGTCCTCGCGTCCCCACTCGAACTTGTTTCATTAGCTTGCCACCGATTGAACGTTCACCGACTGTCAACCCAACTAGAACGACGTCGTTCTCGTCCTCGTAACGCTTTTCGAGACCGTCCCGGACTTTGCGTGCTGTCTGGACCTGTTCCCACCACTTCGTTGAAACCTTCTCTGTTTCGACGGGTCCATCGCTATCACGGAGAGTGACGATTTCGGTCGTGTCCTTGGAGGAAGCGCTACCTTGGGCGGCGTAGCCAGCCATCCCAACACCAGTGATACCTATTCCTTTCAGATACTTCCGGCGACTGCTTTTGATTCCTTTTTCCGAGTCGGAGCGGGGATTCGTTTTCTCTGTCATATTTGCGGCGATTAAATATACAAAAAGAAAACGCTTTTAATTTTCTAAGATTATAATATATAACAATCTTTGAGGGTGAGTATTTTTCGAACGTAGAACCCGTTCAGGCCGATACGTCCCCGAAACCTTTGTACCCCAAGCGACTACCTCCGGCAAATGCAGGTCACCCTCCTCGGCACCGGCGACACGACCGGCACGCCCACGCCGGACTGCGACTGCGACACCTGCGAGGAAGCACGCAGTCGCGGCGTCGAGCGCTCGCGGTTCTCGGTGCACGTCCGCAACGAACGCACCGGCGAGGCCCTGCTGATAGACCTCAGCCCCGACTTTCGCCACCAGTTCCTGACTCACGACGTGGGCCTGCCCGACGAAGCCGTCGTCACCCACATTCACTTCGACCACCTCGACGGACTCGGCAACGCCTACCGACTGCTGGACGCCCTGCCGGTCTACGCCGCGGACGAGGTGGACCCCGTCACCGACGAGAGCGTCGCCGACACGATTCGGCGCAAGTACGACTACCTCGACAGGGTGACGGTCCGGGACCGGACGCCGCTCGAACCCTTCGAGACCTGCGGGTTCGAGGTGACGTTGGTCCCGGTCGAACACCCGCCGATGCTCTGCTACGGCGTCGTCGTCGTTGACCCCGAGACCGGCGCGAAACTCGCGTTGACCGGCGACACCAACTACGCGGTTCCAGACGAGAGTCGCGCGGTGCTGGCCGACGCCGACCTCCTGCTGGCCGACGCAATCGTCCCCGCGCACCTCTGCGAACACCATCCGATGGGCGGCGACCACCACGGCCCGGACGGCGTCCCCCGGACGTTCGGCACCAAGCACATGACCCGAGAGGGGGCGCTGGCGCTGGCCGAGGAACTCGACGCCGCGGAGACGCGGTTAGTCCACCTCGCTCACTACTATCCCGCCGAGGAGGCCTTCGAGGAACCGCTGGCTATCGACGGCGAACAGTACCACCTCTGAGACGGTTCGGCGGTCGGCCTACCGACGCCGCGCGACGCCGAGTCCGACCAACAGCGTCCCGAGCGCCCCGACCGCCGCGAGGGGGCCGAAGCCGGGAACGCCGGTCTTGGCACTCGCCGGTTCGCGGTCTTCGGTTTCGCCGCCGCTGGCGGTCGTCTCCCCGTCGTCCATCGCGCCCTCGGAAGTCCGGCCCTCAGTCGCTTGCCCGTCCGTCGTTTCTCCCGTCGGACCCTGACCGTTGGCCAGACCGCTGATGTTCTGGAGCACGTCGTGGCACCGACTCAGCGCCGTCGCGTTCGCGTGGCGTCCGGAGTCGCCGTGGAGTCGGGCGGTCCCGGTGGCGTTCAGGTCGGTCGCGGTCGGACCGCCGTGTTCTCCGGCGGGGAGTCGGACGGCGTCGTACACCAGCCACGGGGCGTAGAACTCCCAGACGACCTCGCCTTCGGGCGTCACCTCGACCACCCGGTGGTTCGCCGAATCGGTGACGAGGGTGTTGCCGCTCGGCAGGCGGTCGGCGTCTCGGGGCCACGAGAGATTCCCGGTGAGCGTCCACGTCCGGTTCCAGCCCTCACCGTTCGTCAGATTGCCGTCCGGATTCGCGTACTCCACGATGCGGTCGTTCTCGCTGTCGCCGACCAGCAGCGTCGGCGTCCCGTTCTCGCTCTCGAGATAGTCGGGATTGTGCTGTTCTGACAGAATGTTCTTCTTCCCGTCCTCGCCGAGTTTCATCACGATTTCGTTCGTGGAGCGGTTCACCACGATGGCTTGGTCGAAGTTCCGCGGCGAGGCGAGGTAGAGACCCTCGCCGACCTTGTCCACGTCGTTGACGTGGGTCCAGTCGTCGGTGTAGTTCTCTTCGAGGGTCTCGGGGTCGTAGTGGTCGTCGAAGCGCCACTCCCACGTTATCTCCTCGGTCGTGCGGTTGTAGACGAAGATGCGGTCGTCGTTCCGCTGGGCCGACGCGTTGTAGTTGCGCATGTTCGCCAGCAGAATCTCGCTACCGTTGTTGATGAGGTCGGCGTCGTGGGTGTCGGCGATGTCGAAGGTCTTCGACCAGACGCGCTCCTGCGTCCGGGGGTCGAACTCGTAGACGAGCGTCCGGTGGCCCTTCACCGTGGCGGTGACGAAGAGGTTCCCGTTGTCCATCCGGTCCACGTCGTATCCCCACGCCACGTCGTACTTCTCGGCGCTCTGGTGGACCCACTCGATTTCGCCGTTCGGCCCGACTCCGACGAGTTTCGCCGGGCGCTTGCCGCCGTTCTTCCCGAACCGGAACCCCTGAACGCTGATGACCGTGGTCCCGTTCGTGGGGGCGTCGATGGTTCCCGCGCAGGGATTGGGGGACGCCTGCGACGCGACCGAGCGCGCGTCGGTGTTCGGGGTAGCGACGACCGGTGCTACCATCGAGAGACAACACAACAGGGTTAACGCGACGGCGAGCGACCGCCGAGAGGTCGTTGGCATGAATCTCCGTATCGACGTTGGTCGGTTTTTAGCTACTGGTTAGGGTGCGATTACTCGCCCGGAACTGTCTGCGCTCCGACGTGAATACTTTGTGTTTTCCCGGAGTACTCCGGGCCACGTTCAGCGTTCTCCGCCGACGCCGACTTCGGGGTCGCCACACGACCCCGAGAGCGGGGAGTCCGATAGCGCGACCGAGGAGCGTCGTACTGCGATTCACACTGTAAAAGTCAGCCTCCTCTCATGTCTTTCTTCCGGGGGAATTGGTATCAACGGGTTTAAAAATACTGTCTCCTCATGTGAGTTTATGGATAGGAATACTCCGTCCAGACGACAGTTCCTCACCGCCAGCGCATCTGCACTCTCGCTCGCACTCGCCGGTTGTTCCGGCGGCGAGACGTCCGAGGGAAGCGACACGACGACCGGCGACGGTGGCGGGGACACGGAGACGACCTCCGACGACGCCAGCGAGACGACGACCTCGACTGCACAGTCGAGCGGTTCGAGTTCCTTCGCGGTCAAGGTCGTCTACGACGGCGAGTGGCAAGGCTCGATTTCGGCAGGCGGCAGCGCGAAGTCGATTCAGGGGAGCGGGACCAAGACCGTCGATATCTCGGGCGAACCGAACATCGTCTCCGCGAACGCCCAGAAGAAGGACGGCGGCGGCGATGCGAAGCTGACGATTCAGATTCTGAAGGACGGCGAAGTGGTCAAAAAGAGCAGTACGACCGCCGAGTACGGGATGGCCCAGACGACGTACTCGCCGTTCGGTTCGGCGACCACGTCCGGCAGTTCGTCGGGCGGGTCGAAGCTCTCGGTCAAAGTCGTCTACGAGGGCAAGTGGCAGGGTTCGATTTCGGCAGGCGGTAGCGCGCGCTCGGTCCAAGGGTCGGGGACGAAGACCCTCGACGTGAAGGGGAGTCCGTCGATTCTCTCCGCGAACGCCCAGAAGAAGGACGGGGGCGCGGGGAAGAAGTTGACCATCAAAATTCTGCAGGACGGCGAAGTGTTGAAGAAGAGTTCCACGACAGCCGAGTACGGCATGGCGCAGGTCACGGCCACGCTGTAGCGCATCCGACACACCGTCTCTGGCGTCTCGTTTTCGAGGTTAGGATTCATGAGTCCGACCGTCGTATCCTCGGACATGAACATCTCACTCAGGGAACGCCTCGCGGACGCCGACTTCTGGGACCGCCACGCCAACCCCGCCAGCGGGTGGTCCCGCGTGCCGACCGGTCCGCTGCTGGTCTACGCCATCTACGCCCGGAACTGGAGGCTCCTCGCCGCGACGGTGGCGTTCGTCGCCGTCAACCCCGTCCTCTTCCCGGAACCCGACCCCGACGCCGACGAGGGCTGGATGACGAAGGGCGTCCGGGGCGAGCGGTTGTGGATGCGGGGCGCGGACGCGGGCCGAGCGAACTTGCTGAACGTCGCCAACGCGCCGGTGTTCCTCTACGCGCTCCACTCGGCGGTCCGGCGACGCCCCGGCCGGACCGCGCTGTTCACGGCGCTGACGATGGCGCTGAAACTGGCGTTCGTGGACCGGATGGCGAAACTCTACGAGCGCGAGAACGGGCGAGACGAAGGCCGAGAGTCCGCCGGGGAGGGAGCGTGACCCTTCCAGAGGCGCTCGACGCCGAGACCGGACTGACCTGCGTGGTCGGCGCGGGCGGGAAGAAGACGACGCTCTACGCGCTGGCCGACCGCCTCGACCGCGCCGTCGTGACCGCGACGGTCCGCATCCCCATCTTCGACGCGGCGGTGGCCGAGATGGTCGTGACCGACGACCCCGTGGCCGCGCTCGACGCGACCGACGCCCCTGTCCGCTTCCCGCTGGGACTCGTGCCAGAGCGCGAGCGCGAGGACCGCTACCGCGGCTACGACCCCGAGACCGTGAGCGCCCTCGCCGGCGCCCACGACGGACCGGTCCTCGCGAAGGCCGACGGCGCGCGGACGCGCTGGCTGAAGGCCCCTAACCAGCGCGAACCCCGGATTCCCGCGGCGGCCGACACGGTGGTTCCAATCGCCAGCGCCCGCGTCGTCGGCGAGACGCTCTCGGACGACCGTGTCCACCGGCCCGGGCGCGTGGCCGCCGTCGCGGACCGCGAGGTCGGCGACGAAATTCGCCCCGAGGACGTGGCGGCGGTCCTCGCCAGCGACGAGGGCGGCCTGAAGGGCGTCCCGAAGGGCGCGACCGCGGTTCCCGTCGTCAACATGGTCGATTCGCCGGAACTGGAGCGAACCGGCCGCGAAATCGCCGAGGGGGTCCTCGACCGCACGCCCGACGGGGTTTCCCGCGTCGTCCTGACCCGGATGGTCGCCGACGACCCCGTGGTCGCCGTGGTGGAGTGAGTGAGGCGGTACTGGTGGAGTGAGTGAATCGTTTGGTGGAATAAGTGAGGCGGTACTGATAGCGTAAAGCGGTACTGGTAGAATTAGTGAGGCGGAGCTAGCTTCAGGCTTGAACGACGGAGTCACCGCAACCGCACGGCACCGCGTCGGCCTCACACCTCCCCAACCTCCTCACTCTCTCGCTACGCTCGGTCGTTCGTCCCTCGCGCATCGGCGCAACACGAGGTTGCGCCAGCGCGCCGAGAGGAAGGTTGAACGGTCGAGAGACGCGTCCTTCACTCCACCAGTACCGCTTCACCGACCGGTAACGTCGCGTCCGTCGAGCGACGACTTCGGTTCTCTACTCGCCCACTCCTCCGACCCCGACCACTCACTCCCGCAGACGTTCCTCGGCGGCCTCGAACTCCTCGTGGGTGTTGACGTTCTCGAAACTGTCGGCGTCGAACTCCGACAGTTCCTCGCCCTCCACCACCGCGTAGTCCAACTCGAACAGCGGTTCGATTATCCTGCTCTCGCCCGCCACCAGCGCGGCGTCGCAGGCGTCGGCCATCGGTCTCGCCCGGTAGACGGCGTGGGTGGTCTCGAACCAGTCGGTGGGACGCGGGACGGCGGCGTCGCGGGACTGCCTCGGGTCGCTCGGGGACTCTCGCTCGTCGGCGTCCCGTCCGCGAGCGCGCTCGAAGAGATACGCCACGAGGTCCGGGTCCAGAAACGGCATGTCGCAGGCCGCGACGAAGGCGTATCGCGAGTCGGTCTCCTCGACCTCCCGGAGACCCGTCCGAATCCCGGCCATCGGTCCCTCGTCGGGGTCGGGGTCGATGGCGAACCGGACCGGGCGGTCGTAGCCGTCCAGCGCCGCGGCGATGGTCTCGCGCTGGTCGGCCCTGCAGTTGACGACGAGCACGTCCACGACGGGCACGAGGCGGTCGGCGACTCGGCGAATCATGGGGACGCCGGCGAGGTCGCCGACCGCCTTGTCCCCCTCGCCGAACCGGGTCGAGCGACCCCCCGCGAGGACGACTCCGGCGGGCATACCCCGCGGTTCGTCCGCCAGCGTGAAATAGGCCGCGGCGTCGCCCGGGTCGCGCAGGTCGAGACACGCCCACCGACAGCGGGCGGTACTCCCCCGATTCGAGGCCGGAACCCCCGTACGGAGCGCGATACGCCGACGCTTTACTAAGAAGATTTCAGCTCCGTCGGGGAATAAACCGCAAGTGCCGTAACGGTTGACCCCCAAGGACGTTGGGGGTAGATACCAAATGACAAGGAGGGCGGACGGCACCGACAGTAGACCAGTCAATCGGAGGGACTTCCTGAAAGCCGCCGGGGCGGGTACTGCGGCAACCAGTTTATCCGGGTACGTCGGGTTCCAAGGCAAACCGACGCTCGAGATATGGCTGTCGTACTACACCGAGGGCGAGACGAAACGGGCGTACACCGACAAGATAGTCAACCAGTTCGAGAGCCAGACCGGCATCGGAATCAACATCACGGGGGTTCCGTACACGGACATCGTCACCAAGTTCCGGTCGGCGCGGGCCGCCGGTAACGTTCCGCACCTCGTCGAGGTGATGACTCGGCCCGGCATCCTCGCTGGCGACGCGGGGCTTATCGTCAACGACCTCTGGCAGAGTTCCGAACTCGCCGACAAGACCGCCGAGAAGATTATGAAGGGTCACAAGGTGTGGGGTGCCCAATCGACGGGAAAGAAGGGTAACTTGGTGACCTTCCCGCTCGGGTTCAGGCCGTTCTTCAGCGCGTGGCGGAAGGACTGGCTCGACCAGGCGGACATCGACCCGAGCGAGGTCAACTACAAGGCCGGAAGCCTCCACTGGCAGGACGACATCAAACCGATTTACGAGCGCCTCAACCAGACGCAGTTGGGTCAGCAGCAGGGATTCTTCCCGGATACGACCGGGATGAAACAGAGCGACGAGGAGTACATGTCGTTGTACATCCCCCAGCACGGCGGGTCGCTCTCCGGCGTCGTCAACGTGAAAGGCACCGAAGCCACCATCGACAGTCAGGCGGCCCGGAACGCCATCAAGATGCAGTTCGAGTTCATCGACGAGGGGCTGTTCCACGAGAACTCCATCAACCACGGCGACGAGGAGTCCACGACGCTTCACTGGTCGGGGAAAATCGCCGTCAACCACATTCAGGACTCGACCGACCTGTGGGGCGACTACCTCGAAGAACAACCCAAGGCCATGAAGGAGGGCGATTACACGTGGGGGCTGCCGATGAACGCCGGTACCAAGGCGGCGCTGGCGTGGCTGCCGTCGCTCGGATTCATCGCGGACGGGTTCAGCAACCAGCAGGAGAAAGACGCCGCGGTCAGGTTCCTCGAGTGGTGGATTGGTGACGACCAACGGGCGGTCCAGAACTCGAAGAAGTTGGGGTTCGTCCCGGTCACACCCCAGACGATTCAGGAGGAGGACTTCTTCGGGCAGACCCAGACCCACACGGAGTTCTGGCGCGGTGCGTGTCTCGGGACGCTCAAGGAGTTCCGGCCCGCGGTGATTCCGGCGGTACCGGGCGCGAGTGCGGTCACCTACGACATTCCGCGCAAGATGCACCAGCGCATCTCGCAGATGCTGCGACGCGGCACGGGACTGGACGAGGCCGTCAACGAAGCGACGACGCAGGCCGCGAAGGAAATCAACCAAGTCCTACAGGAGAACCGGTAGAAAAACCGCAGTCCGCTAACTGTCGCCATCCGACACCGACATATTTCGGCCTTCCATCGTTCGTTGGGACCACTGCCGGAGCCACTGGCTTTGGACCGAGCCGAACGTTCCAGAACGTCGCGTAGACCCCCGGCAGACCGACGAGAACGCACGGCGGAACGTATCGCCGACCTGCTCGGGGCGCTCTCCACCCGCTCACTCGCTCCGAATTTGCGCGACCCGCGACTCGCCGGAGGCGGCGTCGATGTGGACGTTGAACGTGTCGCCGTCCGCGGTGACGGCACGGACGAGCCACGTGTTGCTCTCGCGGTAGGGTTGCTCGGGTACCTCGAGGACCTCGTGTCCCTCGTCGGCGAGGACGTCCTTCGCGCGCTCGGTCGCGGTCTCGGCGTCCCGGACCGCTCGGTCTTGGCGCGTGAGGTTAACCGTCAGCACCGGCACCTCGCTGGTCCGGACGACCTGTTCGGTGACGCTCCCGAGGACGTACCGGTCCACGCCCGAACGCCCGTGCGTGCCCATCACGACCATCTCGGCGTCCTGCTCGTCGGCGTACTCCACGATGGTCTGGGCCGGGGTTCCCTCTTCGATGGCGGTGACGACTTCGACGCCGCGGTCCTCGGCGGCCGCCTCGATGCTGGCGAGGGCCGCCTCGCCCTCGGACTCGCGGGCCGCCCGCGTCTCCTCGCGGCCCGCCTCCGAGGGCTGGTAGTCCAGCGCCTTCTCGTCCACGACGTAGAGCGCGTGGACGGTCGCGTCGCAGAGTTCGGCCACGTTCAGCGCGTGCGTGGCGACCGGCGACTGCTCGCTCCCGTCGGTCGGGACCAGAATGCGGTCGTACATACGCGACGCTACGGCGGTGTGACTGAAAAACGCTCACGGTCTCTGACCCGAACTGTTACCACGGAGCAGGGCGTACCCCTGTCGAGATGGGTGGGGGTTACGAATTGCGGGGTCGCCTCCTTCGGGCGGACCTGACCGCCGGTAGCGTCGAGAGCGAACCGGTCCCCGAGTCGTGGCTGCGGCGGTACCTCGGCGGCAAGGGACTGGCGGCCCGGTTCCTGTACGACGAACTCGACCCCGGTACCGACCCGCTCGGACCGGAGAACGTCCTGCTGTTCGCGCTCGGCCCGCTCTCGGGACTGACGCCCGGGGAGCAGCGATACGCCGCGGTCACCAAGTCACCGCTGACGGGCGGCTTCCTCGACTCCTACGCGGGCGGGGCGTTCCCCGCGGCGCTGGCGGGAGGCTTGGGCGACTGCATCGCACTCCTCGTGGAGGGCGCGGCCGACGAACCGACCGTCCTCCGAATCCGTGACGGCGGGGGAACGCTCGAACCGGCGGGCGACCTGTGGGGCGAGGACGCCGCCGCGACCTGCGACGCCTTCGACGCCCCGGTCGCCTGCGTCGGTCCGGCGGGCGAACGCGGGGTCCGGTACGCCACCGTCGCCTCCGACGGCGGCGACCATCAGGCGGGCCGGGGCGGTGCCGGGGCCGTGATGGGTTCGAAGAACCTGAAGGCGGTCGTCGCCGACAGCGACCCGCTCGACCCGCCGGACGCGCTCGCGGCCCTCCGGGCCGACTACGAGTCCCGGTTCGCGGCCGACGAGACCGGCCGCTGGCAGGCCGCGAGCGAGACGGTCGAGACCGTGGACTTCGCCGACGAGGTCGGCGTCCTCCCCACCAGAGGCTGGCAGGACGGCGCGTTCGAGGGCGCGGACGCGGTCGGCATCGAGGCGGTCCGCCGGGCCGCGGTCGCCCGGGAGCGCGAGGGGGCGATTCCCGGCGGCTTCCGCGTGGAGACCGAGACCGACACGGGGCCGGAGGTGAGTGTGAGCGACGACGGCGAGACCCGCGGGTCCGTCCCCCGCGGCGCGACTGCCATCTCGCTCGGGTCGGGACTCGCCATCGACGACTTCGACGCGGTGGCCGCGCTCGGCGGAACCTGCGACCGCCTCGGTATCGACGTCATCAGTGCGGGCAACGCCGTCGCGTGGGCCATCCGGGCGAGCGAGGAGGGCATCGTCGACCGGGACCCCTCGTTCGGCGACGAGGCGGCGGCCCGCGACCTCCTCGGGGAAATCGCCCACCGCGATACGGAACTTGGCGACCTGCTGGCGCGGGGCGTGGACGCCGCGGCCGAGCGCTACGGCGGCGGTGACCTCGTGCCGACGGTGAAGGCGATGGAACTGCCGACCTACGACCCCCGCGGGTCCGCGTCGATGGCGCTGGCCTACGCCACCAGCGACCGGGGTGCCTGCCACCGCCGCGCCCGGCCGGTGGTCGAGGAGGTGTTCGCCACCGAGTCGTGGAGTCGCGAGCGTCGGGCCGAGACGGTCGCGGCCGAGCAGGACGCCCGGTCGTCCTCTGGAGTCTCGTCGTGGACGACTTCGCGGGCGAGACCTTCGAGGACCTCGGCGCGGAGTGGCTCTCGGCGGTCGGACTCGACTACTCGACTGACGAACTCCGCACCGCTGGCGAGCGAATCTGGACGCTGACGCGACTGTTCAACGTCCGGGAGGGGTTCGACCGGGCCGACGACGAACTGCCCGAGAAGCTGACCGAACCGTTGGCGGGCGGGCCGCGGGCGGGCGAGGCCCTCGACAGGGAGGCGTTCGAGGACCTGCTGTCGGCCTACTACGACCGACGGCAGTGGGACGAGCGCGGCCGACCGACCCGCGACCTGCTGGCGCGACTCGACCTGCTGGACGCGGTGGACGACGAGACGCCGGTCGGGTGAGCCGTCAGCCGAGACCGACTACCCGAACCTGTCGAGTCCCGACTGCCGCCGGGCCTTCCGCTCCGGTTCCGCGACCCACGGCGTCCGGTCGTCGCGCGCCGCCGCCGCGTCCACCTCGGGCGGGTCCGCGGGGTCGTGGCCCGGACAGTCGGGACCGCACGTCGCGGGGTTGACGACCCGCTCCTTCCAGCGACAGTAGGGCAGGCCGGGGCTTCCCTCGCGCTCGGCGACTTCGACCTCGGCGCAGGCCGGGAACTCGTCCGGACGCCACCCCTTGCCGTAGGCGCGCTCGGCCGTCCGCCTGCGCCGCCGGGCCTTCTCGTCGGGCGATATCATCGCCACGTCGGTCCGGAGCGGGCGTTCGTCGAGGAGTTCGACGCCCCAGTCGTCGGCGGGGAGCGGGTCGGTCTTCCGGACCACCTCCCGGTCGCCCGTCTCGGGGTCGAACCGCCAGACGCCGACCGAATCGGGAATCCGATTGAGGTGCGCGCCGGTGACGTAGCTCTCGGTGGCGAGGACGACCTCGTCCACGAGCGCGAGGGCGGCGTCCTTCCGGAGCTGGAGTCGCAGGTCGCCGGGGTCGCCGAGGTCCGGCTTGTTCTCGACGGCGACCAGCCGCCCGAACCAGTCGTCGGGGTAGCGCGCGACCTGTCGGACGCCCCCGTCGACGGCGCGCTCGAAGAAGCCGATTTCGACCGCCCGCTCCGCGATGCGGCGGGCGCGCTCGGGCGGCGCGTCGATGGCGTCCACGGGGTCGCGTGCCCGCCCGACGCCCACGTCGCTCTCGATGGCCGCGCGGGGGACGGTCTCCGGCGTCAGATTCGCCCGGTCCTCGAACCCCGGACCGGGTTCGACGCAGACCACGTCGAGGACGCGGTTGCCGGGTTCGCGGACGCCGCCGCCGAGTTGGCGGGCGACGACGGCCTCCTCGCGGGCTTCGAGGTGGGCACACAGCGCCAACTCGAAGGGGTACTCTCGCACGACTCCCACTCGGTCCGCCGGAACGAAAAGCCTCCCTATCGTGACCCAGTGTGACCTCTGAGACTCGTCTCCGACGCTCCCGAATTCCCTTCCGAGATATCCGCAAAACCGACCTCGAACTCGAAAAAAGCCGTCGCTAGTCGTCCGCGGGAATCGGCTCTTCCTCGCGCTCGCTCTCCTCGGCCTCCGATTCCTCGCTGTCAGAAACGCCGCTCTCGGGCGCTTCCGTGGTCGGCGCCTCCGGTTCGGTGTCTGCGGCCGGGCGTTCGGTTTCGACCGCTGGACGTTCGGTTTCGACCGCTGGACGCTCCGGTCGGTCGGCGGCGTCGCCCTCGTCGGTCGCGAGGAACGCGGCGAGTCGTTCCTTGGCGCGCACGGTCCACGCGGTCCTCTCGCGTTCGCGCTCCTCCTCGGATTCGCTGACTCTACTGGACGTTCGTGACCAGTCGCCGCGCCTATGACACATGGTACTACCCCGCACGGAAAAGCGGTCGCGAACGAGTTAACGATTTTCGACGCGCGGCGATACGTCGGCGGCGAAAGAAGACGCGGTACGGTGGTTCTACCGCTCGGTGCCGTGGTCTCTCGTCCCTACTGGAACCGTTCGAGCAGGGCGACCACCCCGCGGACGACGACCAGCGGGAGCGCGAACGTCAGGCCGATGGCGGCGACCCAACCGCCGAGCAGCAGCGGGACCGGCATCGGCAGGAGGGCCGCGACGGTGGCGAACGTCACCCCGGTCAGCAGCGCCGACGCGACCAGCGCCAGCAGGGTGGCGACGGGGAGCGCGAAGCGAGTGACTCCCGAGGCGATGCGCCCGCGTCGAGTCCGGGACGCGGGTCCGGTCCGTCGGATTCGAGTGTTTAGTTTCATCGGTCTTTCCTCACGTGTAGATAGGCGCCCCGACCCCAAAAGTGTAATCTGAATAATATTTCTGTAGTCGGCGTTACTGGAATGCGGTTCTGTAGGGATATTGTCACTTCTATGGTCCGATTCCTCGATTCCGGAGTAACTGAGAGTCGGAGAAAGCGTTCGAGAGCCTGCCTCGGGTCGGTAGGTGGACACCACTCTCGGAGACACCTCTGAGAGTGTCACGAGAGCGAAAGAACGACAATCGTCGCTCGGGCACGATTCGGCATGGACGACACGGTGTCTTCGAACCGGGGACTCGACCCGCTCCTCGGTTCGTTCGCGTTCGCTATCGGAACCCTCCTCGCGCTCTACGGCGGTACCGCGTTCGCGGCCCACGTCTACCGCCACGCCGTCGCATTCGACCGTCTCGCGTTCGCCGACGCGTTCGTTCCCGCACTCGTGTTCGTCGTGGGCGTCTCCGTCGCGTTCGGTGCGTTCGTCGGGGTTCTCCTGCACGTACTGCAGACTTAGGCCCGCGGGTCCCGGTCCGGTCCCGGATACTCGCCGCCCTCCACCGCTTCGTACAGCGACTCGGCGTCGAACAGCGCCGCGAACCCCTCGGGCGTCTTGACGCTCACGTTCAGGCGCGACCCGAAGGTCGCGCTGGCCTCCGCGCCGCGGAGTTGCTCGTCGTAACTCAGCAGGTGCGCGGCGCGCCCGCGGTACGCGCTCGCCAGCGCCGGGTGGTCGCCCTCCGGGTGTTCGACCCCGACTCGCAGGTCCTCGATTCGCTCGCGCCACGCCGCGGCGAGGTCCTCGTCCGCGAGGTCCCGAATCACGGACTCGGCGTCGTCGAGCAGGGCGTCACTGGCGACCAGTTCGACCCACGTGTGGCCCCGAATCTCGTCCATCGCCTCGCGCGCCGCGCCGGCCGCGAGCAGGTCGGCGACCAGCACGTCGGCGTCCGCGACGATTCGGGCCGGGTTCGTCTCGGGCGTCTCAGCCATCTACGCCCTCCCGGTTCGCGCCGTCGCTCGCTCGTTCCCGATGCGCGGCGAGACGCTCCCGTATCGTCTCCGCGTCGGTTTCGTACGTCTCGGCGCGCTCGAAGAGGTCGGCCCAGTTCATGCCCGGCAGTCGGGGGCGGGCGGTGAAAAGTCCTCCTTACGCGGGTCGTGACGCGATGGAGTCAGCGGCGCGCCTCCCGCTACGAGTCGTCGTGGGCGTAGGTCATCCGCACGAGTTCCTCGGTGCCGCCCTCGGGGACCTCCATCTCGCGGTCGTACACCTCGAAGCCGACCGACTCGTAGAACGGGACCAGTCCGTCCCGGCAGAGCAGCGAGAGACCCGGAACCGACTGGAGGTCGGGGTAGTCCACGAGCGCGTCCATCAGGGTCTCGCCCAAGCCCTCGCCGCGGCGGTCGGCGGCCACGACGACGTCGAAGACCGTCGCGTAATAGGTGTAGTCGGTCAGCACCCGCCCCGCGGCCGCGAGGTGGCCGTCGTCGAAGACCCCGAGGGCGACCTCCGTCTCGGCCAGTGCATCGCGGACGTCTCCGACCTCGCGGTCTTCCCACCACTCGTACTCCCCGTAGAGTACGGTCAGTTCCGGTGCGTCCTCCGGCGCGAGTTCACGGACTTCCGTCATCTGCCGAATCGTGTGATTCCCGACAAAAAAAGTGGTATCGGTAGTGTGTCACCGAGTAGCAGGAAAAATCGTCGTCCGGCGTACGCCTATTCGCCGAACGCGTTCGTCTCGATGGTATCGGTGTAGCTCATCGAGTCGAGTTCGACCGTGAACTGCTGGCCGCCGTACTCGACTACGGCGTAGTACGACACCGACAGTTCGGACCGCTCGCCGCCTTCGAGGTGGCCGACCCACCACTTCGGTATCTGGTCGTTGTCGAGGTACGCCTTCGTGTCGATGCTACGGGTCGTCTGGCCCGGCACCGTCGTGCCGACGTGGCTCTCGTTGTCCGCCAGCACCACGTCGTTCGCTTTCACCTCGTAGCCGAACTTCACGACGGTCAGCGGTCGGGAGCGCTCGTTGGTGATTTCGCCGGAGACCACCATGGGCGTTCGGTCCATCGTCGGGTCGCCCCACTGCGAACTCATGTCGTGGAGCGTGGCGACTTTGCGACCCTGGACGGTGACCTCCTCGTCGCCGCCCGAGAACCCGCCGAGCATGTCCGTCTCGAAGGTCCGGTTCTGCGCGGGGAGTCCGACCGGTAGTTCGGCGAAGCCGAGGTCCGCGAGCGCGCGGCCCTCCGTCCGCAGGGCGGTGCGCTCGCCGTTCTCGACGTGACTGACCCACCACTGCTGGATGGTCCGGTCGCTCACGTCACCACCGAATTCGAGTTCGTTGCGGCCCGGCGCGAGCGTCGATTGCGTGCGGTCCTCGAACAGCGTCACGTCGTTGAGCGACACCCGGTACTTCGCGTCGAGCGCCACGTCGGCCAGCGTCGAGTTCGCGTCGTTGGGGTTGTTCACGACGACGGTGTTGGAGAACCGGGTCCCCGAGTCGGTCGCCGACCAGTCGCGCTCGACCGACTCCACGACCGGCGGTTCGAAGCCGAACCCGTTCGCGCTCTCGACCGTCCGCGTGTTCGTCTCCCCGCCAGCGAGGATGTCCGTCTCGAAGATGACGCGCTGGCTGAGGAACGGAAGCGGGACGCGCCGGGTCCCGTCGTCGGTCTGCTCTATTGCGAACACCGACACGTCGAGGGTCGTCGTCTCGTCGTTTCTGATGTGGCTGACCCACCACTCGTCCAACTTCCGGTTGTCGAGCGACGAGTTGATGTCGATGGTGCCCGTCGAGTTCGCGGCGATTTCGACGCTCCCGTTCGTGGTCCCCTCCGCGACCGTCACGTCGTTCATCGACACCTCGTAGCCGAGTTTCGAGAACGTGACCGGTGCGCCGTTGGGGTTGCGGACCGTCCCGGAGAACCGGAGCGGCGTCCGGTTCGCGGTGGCCTGACCCCACGAGGCGTCGGTCCCCACGACGGTCAGCAGCGTCCGGTCGCCGACCGTCACCGACTGGTTCGCGTCGCTGTCGAACGACGAGAGCATGTCGGTCTCGAACGTCCGGTCGCGCGACGGCAGACTCTTCGAGAGGAAGGCGGCCTCTACCGACGGTCGGACCGAGACGGTCGTCTTCTCGCCGTTGTTGATGTGGCTGGCCCACCACGCCGGTATCTTCTCGTTGTCGATGTGAGTCCGGAGCGTCACCTCGTTGCGGCCGGGCGACAGCGAGAGACCGCCGCTCGACCCCGACGCCACCGTCACGTCGTTCATCGCCACGTCGTAGGAGACGCCCGCCACGCCGGGGACGCCGACTCCGTTGGGATTGTTGACGACGATGTCGGTCCGGATGCCGGTTCGCTCCTGTGAGACCTCGCCCCACTCGTTCTCGACCGATTCGACGGTCGGCGGTTCGGGACTCACAACGCCGGTCGAGACGGCCGCGCCGACTCCGGCGGCGGAGACGACCAGTCCGACCGCGAAGACAGCCGCTATCTTCCCGAGCGTACCACCCACGATACTCACAGTACCACCCCGCGTCGCTGTTCGCGTGCCATGGGATGGGGTTTCGAACCAACACCTAAGTAATTTTCTTGCAGAGAGGACGGCAGAACTGCCAACATTCGAAGGTATTCCTCCGGTAACGTGGCCACTTCGAAGCGGTCGTTCGCTCAGCGTGACACAGAGAGTACTCGCACGACGCGTCGACGCGTTCACCGGAAAACAGACACGGAGGTTACTCCGACAGCACGGCGACTCGGTCGCGGGGGAGCGCGACCCCGACCTCGCCGGTCTCTGGCGGGGCCGCGGCGTAGGCGTCGAGTCGCTGACCCGCGACGTCGAGCGCGAGGCGACACCGGCCGTCCTCCCGCAGGACCCGTTCGACCGGCGCGGAGAAGTCCGGATTCCCGGGGTTTAGTTCGACGTGTTCCGGACGGACCGCGAGGTGGGTCGCTCCGTCGGCGTCGCCGAACCGCAGGCCGCCGCCGTCCCCGGGGACTGCCAGCGTCCCGGCGTCGAGTTCGAGGCAGTTCGCGCCCGTGAACCGCGCGACGAACGACAACTCGGGTCGCTCGAAGACGGCCTCGGGCGTGCCGGTCTGGACGATTCGCCCGTCGCGGATGACCGCCACGCGGTCGGCGATGGCCCGCGCCGTGGTCCGGTTGTGCGTGACGTACATCGCGGTCTCGTCGGCCAGCACGTCGGCCAGCACCTCCCGGAGCGTCTGGCGGGTCGGCACGTCGAGCGCCGAGAGCGGTTCGTCCAGCAGGAAGGCGTCGGGGCGGACCGCCAAGGCCCGCGCCAGCGCGACGCGTTGGGCCTCCCCGCCAGAGAGCGTCGGCGGGTAGCGGTCGGCGAGGTCCGCCACGCCGAACTCCGCGAGCAGGTCGTCGGGGTCGCGGGTCTCGTGGTACCTCTCGCCGAAAGCGACGTTCTCCCGGACCGTCATGTGGGGGAACAGCGCGTAGTCCTGAAAGACGAACCCGAGACCGCGGTCCTCCGGCGGCGCGTCGGTGAGGTCCCGGCCCGCGAGGGCGACCCGGCCCTCGTGGTCGTGGAACCCCGCGACGGTTTCGAGCAGGAGGCTCTTGCCCGACCCGCTCGGCCCGAGGACGACCAGCGTCTCGCCGTCGGCGACCGAGAGGTCGGCGGTCACCTCGAAGCGGGCCGCGCCCTCCGCGGTGAAGGCCGCGGACACATCGACGTCGAGGCTCACGCTCGACCACCTCCGGCGCTCGCTCGTCTTCCGGTCGCTCCGGCGGCCGCCCGTCTCGCGCTCGCTCGTCGTTCGGTCGTTCCGCTCACGGCCACCCTCCGTCGTCGTAGGCGACTGTTCGCACGAGCAGGAAGACGACCGCCGAGAGCGCCAGCAGGAGGGTGGCGACCGCGCCCGACCGGTCGAGTCCGGCCGAGAGGTAGGTGTTGTAGATGAAGACGGGGGCGTGCTGGGCGCTGAGGCTCCGGCCCTCGGGGAGGTAGAAGAACTCGACGCTGTAGGCGACGATGGCCACCGCGCCGAACTCCGAGACGGCCCGCGCCCACGCCAGCACCCCGCCGGTCAGGACGCCCCGCCACGCCAACGGGGCGGACACGCGCCGGAACGTCTCGAAGCGGTTCGCGCCGAGGGTCCGGGCCGCCCACTCGACGCGGGTGGGGACCGACTCGAACGCCTCGCGCGCCGCGTTCACCGCGAAGGGTGCCGAGACGAACGTCATGGCGAGCACCATCCCGAGCATCGTCTGGAGGACGGTGAACTCGAAGGTGAACTCGACGACCGGAATCGTGAATTTCACGCCGCCGAACGCGCCGCCCTTTCCGAACCCGAAGAGGATGGCGAGACCGGCGACGCTGTGGGGGACGACCAGCGGGAGGTCCACCAGACTCTCGACCAACTGCTGTCCGGGGAACCCCCGCGCGAGGACCAGCGCGAGCGGTACCCCGAGCGCGACGCTGGCTATCGCGGCGAGCAGCGGTGCGTACACCGAGAGGTAGAGCGCCCGCTGGACCGCGGGGTCGGCGGCCATCTCGGCGACCAGCGCGGGGTCCTGCCGGGCGACCAGCATCAGCAGGGGCAGGCCGAGCGCGACCAGCAGGGTGGTCCCGAGCGTGGCCGCGAGGACGCCGAACGCGCCCCGGTTCCGGTAGGCCGCGATGGCTCCGGCCGAGAGGACCGCGAACCCGGCGTACGCCCCGGGGTAGCCGACCGCCAGCGCGGCCGCGAACGCGACGAGTTGGACCGACACGACCGCGAGGACTGCGGTCCCGGTGCCGACTCGCGGCGCTGGCGTCCCCGCGGCGGTCCTCGCGGAACTCCGATTCTCGGCGTCTGTGCTCACGGTTTCACAGTTGGAGCGGTCCCACTGAAGCTTTTGCTTCCGCGTGCCGGGCCACGCGGTCGGGCACGTCGCCGTCCTTCGTGACGACCGCGGGTTGCTTCGGGATGAGACCGTTGTCCTTCAGAATCTTCCGGCCCGGTTCGGTTATCATGTACTCGACCCACTGCGCGCCCCGGGCGGGCGCCTCGGCCACGCTCGGCACGGTGATGCCGTACGCGATTGGCGCGCCGACGTACTCGGTGCCGCCCGCGTTCACCGTCGCCTTCGCGTAGTGCTTCGCGTACTTCTGGCTCAGTTTCGAGAGGTCCACGTGGGGCTGGAGGTCCACGTACGGCATCCCCGACTGAGTGGCGATGGACCGGTAGTAGAGGGCGTAGTCGAGTTTGCCGGACTTCAACTGGCCCTCCAGTTTGGTCTCGGTCCCGGTCGGGACGGTCATGTTGTCCCGTATCTTCTGGAAGGTCTGGTCGTCGTAGAGGCGATTTCCGTCCAACTGCTCCTTTCCCAACTGCATCGCCATGACCGCGCGGTAGCCGCCGGGGTCGATGGCCGGGTCGCTGTGGCCCACCGTCACGTCGTCGCGCGAGAGGATTTCCCACCAGTTGTCCGGGCCGATTTCGTCGGCACCGGGCGAGTCCTCGCGGTACTGGAGCGACATCGCGTTGGTGGCGAAGACGGCGTACCAACTGCCGTAGTCGGGCACCACGCGGTCCCGGATGAGCCGGAAGTCCGAGACGCCCAGTACGTCGGCTTTCCGGCCCTGTGCGGTGATTTTCTTCGTGGACGCGACCGACCCCTTCGCCTCTCGATTCACCGTCACGCCGTACTCATCCTCGAACTTCGGTTCGGCCGCACTGAACGGCGGCGCGAGACTTCCGGCGTGGAAGACGGTCATCGAGTCGGCGAGCGGCGTCGCGGTGTCGTCGGCCTCCTCGGTGGTCACCGCTTCGTCGGTCTCGGTCCCGGCGTCGGTGGTCGTCTCGTCCGTCGCTGTCCCGTCGGACGACTGGCCGCCGATACACCCGGCGAGTCCCCCGAGTCCGACCGCGCCGAGCGCGCCGGTCGCCTTCAGCAGGGCGCGCCGAGAGCGTTGTTCCCTCATAGACACAACCCCGTTCTATCGCCCGAGACATAACGGTTTTGCTCCCCCGCACCGTCGGTCGCGGTATGGACGCCGGATTCGAGGCCCACCTCCGGGCCGACGGGGTGGAGTTCGACGCCGCGGACGCCGAACTCCTCAGGGCGGTGGACGACGAGGGGTCACTCAACCGGGCGGCCGACGCCCTCGGGCGGTCGTACTCCCGCGCCCACCAGCGACTCACCGCGCTGGAAGACGCGCTGGGTCCGCTCGTCGCGCGCCAGCGCGGCGGGTCGGGCGGCGGCGGGAGCGAACTCACCGACGAGGCCCGGGACCTGCTGGCCCGGTTCGAGCGCCTCCGCGCGGAGTTCACCGGCACGGCGGAGGTAGAGGAGACGGTGCTGTCGGGACGGGTGGTCTCGCGGGAGGGCGAACTCGCCACGGTCGAGACCGACGCCGGGCGGGTCCGGGCGCTGGCCCCGTCGGCCGACGAGGTGCAGGTCGCCGTCCGGGCCGACGCGGTGACGCTCAACGCGCCCGACGACGCGCCGCCCGAGGAGGCCACGAGCGCCCGGAACCGCTTCGCCGGGACCGTCGCGGCTATCGACGCCGGGGAGCAGGTCGCGCGCGTCCTCGTGGACGTGGGCGCGGACGCTCCGCTCGCGGCGCTGGTCACGATGTCGAGCGTCGAAAAACTCGACCTGCGCGAGGGGTCGGCGGTCGTGGCGTCGTTCAAGGCGACCGCGACCAGAGCGAGTCCGCGCGAGGTGTAGTCGCTTGCCGAGTCGAGTTTCCCTCGCCCGTACACTGCCCCTACGCCGCGGAAGGGACGTCCTACGACCGCGGCCGGGCATATTTGTCGGCCAATACTAAAGCTAACCGCGACGGAACTCGACGACATGTCTCCGGCTAACGACGACGGCCCGTCGGTCCTCGTTCCGACGGGCGTCGCGCCGTACAGTTACCCGTGTCTGCGGTCGCTCGGTCGGCGCGGCGTCCACACCGTCGCGGCGTCGGAACACGACCACGTCCCCGTGTTCGCCTCGCGGTTCTGCGACGAGACGGCCGCGCTCCCGTCGCCCGACGACGACCTGCTAGCGTACAAGGACGCGCTGGTGGGTCTCGCGGCGCGCGAGGACGTGGAGACCGTGATTCCCGTCAGGGAGTACGACGCCTACCTGCTCTCGAAGTACCGCGACGAGTTCACCGACTACGTCTCGCTCGAAGTGCCCGACATCGACACGCTAGCGCGGGTTCACGACCGGGTAGAACTCGCCGCCGCCGCGGAGGCCGCGGACGTGCCGGTGCCCGAGACCCGGGCGTTCGACGACGTCGAGGACTGGAGCGGCGAGCGCATCCTCAAGTCCCGGTACAACCTGCTGGCCGACCAGTACGTCGAGACGCACGCGCCGAGCGAGGCCGAGGAGGTGAACGACGTCACGCACGTCCGGCCCGGCGAGAGCCCCGACCGCGAGCAACTGCTGGCCGAGATGAACCACGCGCCAATCGTGCAGGAGTTCGTCCCGTCGAGCGACGAGTACATGTTCGCGGCGCTGTACGACCGCGGCGAACCGGTCGCCACGTTCCAGCACCGCCAGATTCGGGGGAACTCCTACACCGGCGGCGGCGGGGTCTACCGGGAATCGACGTACGACCCGGAACTCGAACGGGTGGCCCGCGACCTCCTCGGCGAACTCGACTGGCACGGACTGGCCTGCATCGAGTACATGGAACACGCCGAGACCGGCGAGTACTACCTGACCGAAATCAACCCCCGGATGTGGCAGTCGCTCCCCTCGACGGTGCAGGCGGGCGCGGACTTCCCCTACTACTACTGGCTCCAGTCGCAGGGGCGGGAGGACGAAATCGACCCCGACTTCGAACTCGGCGTGGGGAGCCACCTGCTGTACGGCGAACTGGGTTACGTCGCCAGCGTCCTCCGCGACGACTCGCCATTGGTGGAGCGCCCGACGCTCCGCGAGACGGCGTGGGAGATAGGCGAGTCGGTGGTCCGCCAGCCAAAGTTCGACTTCCTCCGTTTCGACGACCCGCGGCCGTTCGTCAGCGGCGTCGTCCAGACGCTCTCGAAGGGCGACTGAACCGGAGGACGTTCTGCGGCGAGTACGCTTCCGAGAAGAAATCTACCGCCGGATTACGGCGTGACGTCGTCTATCAGGTCCGCGATTTCGGTTCGCACGTCCTCGTCGACCGGCCGATGGGGTTTGCGGGGATACCCCGCGGACACGCCGCGCTCGGCCATCGCGGCCTTCGCGCCGGGCACGCCGTACTTCGACGTGACCGCCCGGTTGAGTTCGACCAGTTCGGCGTTGAGTTGGCGGGCCGCCTCGTCCTCGCCCGCGATGTGGAGTTGGTAGATTTCGCTGGCGCGCTCGGGCGCGACGTTCGCCAGTCCCAGAATTCCGCCGTCAGCACCCGCGTCGAGGGCGTGAGCGTAGACGCTCCCGCTCCCGACCAGCAGGTCGAACGACGCGTCCTCGGTCAGTCGGCGCTCGCGCTGGAGGGTCTCGACGTCGCCGCTGGAATCCTTCATCCCGGCCACGTTGTCGTGGTCGGCGAGTCGGCCCACCACCTCCGGCGAGAGTTTCACGTCGGTGTAGGCCGGGACGCTGTAGAGGTAGACCGGAATTTGACTCTCGTCGGCCACCTCGCGGTAGTACGCCTCCATCGCCTCGTCGTCGTGACTGTAGTAGAACGGTGTCACCACGAGCGCGGCGTCCGCGCCCACCTCGGCCGCGAGGTCGGTCTGGCGGAGCGTCTCGGCCAGTCCGGGGTGGCCCGTCCCTGCCATCACCGGAACGTCGGCCTCGTCGGCCACTATCTCGACCACGCGGGCGCGCTCCTCGACGCCCATCAGTTCGGCCTCGCTGTTCGACCCGCAGGGCACGATGAAGTCCACGCCGCCGTCCTGCACCCACCTGACGAGTTCGCGGAGTCGCTCGGCGTCGAGTTCCCCGTCCTCGTCGAAGGGCGTAATCAGCGGCACGCCGGTTCCGTCCATACGTCCCGTCTCGGTCCGGCCGACCTTGAAGGTAGGCGACCCGGCAAGTGAACCGACGCGGTCATCGGCCGACCGGCGCGATGCGGTTTCCGCCCGGGGTCGCGACTCCCCGAGCGGGCGTCGCAGTTCTGGCGGGATTCGGCCGACGTCCGTCTGACGCACTTTTAAGTTAGTCCCGTTCACACCGCCGACTGGGCGCGCGTCGAAGGCCTCTCTCCCCCATCCTCCCACACCGCGCGCCCGGCACACCACCACACCCTCTCCCACTCCCCCTTCGGCGTTCCCCCGACGAGCCTCGGGTTCTCCTCCGCCCTCGCTCGTCGCGTTCGGACCTGCGAACGACCACCCCATTCGCTAGTAACCACTACTTACGTCATCCTTAGGCGGTGGCTGTCGGCCGCCGGTCACGCGAAGACCGCACGTACAGTCGGCCCAGACTGCACATAACAAAGTCCCAGTCCGCCAAAGAAGGAACTGCGCCCGACGGCTCGGGCGCGAAGCGTGCAGCAGTCTCCCGGTCGGCATCCCGACGACGCCGGAGGCTCTGGCGGCGAGTTGGCTTCTCGCCACAGTGTCACCAATCCTCCCACGAAAGTTCTCGTTTCGGGGTGCCAACCACTGACCCCGCGCTACCCACTGCCCTCCCGGTCCGCTTTTTACCGGACCTTCCTCTCGTTCCGCGCGTTCCTCGTTCGCTTCGAGTCCCGACTCTCGCTCCCTCGGTTACCGATTCTACGAACCAAACTCCGGACCCCCGATTACTCGGCGGGTTCGGCTGCTTCGCCTTGGAGGAGTCGGCGCACCTCCGAGAGCGCGGTCTGGTCGGCGATGACGGCGAGTTGGTCGCCGACTTCGATGGTCGCGTTCGGCAGCGGAATCGTCATCTGCTCGTGTTCCCTGCCGTGAGCGTAGATGCGTGCGTTCTCGGGGAGTTCCACCGTACTGACCTGCTGGCTGACGACCGGCGACTCGTCGGGGACGACGACGGTAGTCAACTGGAGTTGCTCGGTCAGGTCCGCGATGACGTTGAAGTTACCGCCGAGCAGCGCCGTCTTCGCACCCGCCGCGCCGAGTCGCTCGGGGTAGACCACCTCGTCCACATCGTCGGCGAACTTGTGGTAGATGTCCTCGCGGTAGTCCTCGTCGATGCGCAGGACGGTCCGACACCCGTGGTGCTTGCCTATCATGCACGCCGCGAAGTTGACGTTGAGGTCGCCGGTCAACCCGCCGATGGCGTCGGCGGTCTCGGGGTCGGTCTGCTCGATTATCTCCTCGCTGGTCCCGTCTCCTTCGACGACCATGAACCCCTCGTCCCGGGCGCGGTCGGCCTTCTCCGTGTCGTTCTCGACGACCGTCACCTCGTGGCCCTCCTCCTGTAGGATGCGGGCGGTTCGCAGGCCGACTCTTCCTGCACCCACGATAACAAGCCTCATGGATAGACGTACTCCGAGCGGAAACAAAAGGTTTCGCGTCGAGATGGTCGGGCGAAGCGGTCGCTCGGGAGGCGGTCGTTCGTCAGTTCCGCGAACCGCGGCGGCCGGTTCGACTCCCCGGAAATCGGCGGTCAGTACGAGACGTTACCGTCGAGCAGGTCCGAAACCGTCTGGCGCACGACCTCCGTCCCGGCGAGCGGTTTGGTGAGGTACGTGTCGCAGTCGAGGTCCCCGGACCGTTCGTCCGCGGAGACGATTGCGACCCGGCAGTCGTAGCCGTCCTCCCGAATCTCTTCGAGGAGTTCGTCACCGGAGACGTCGGGGAGGCGGCGGTCGAGTAGCACCACGTCGATTCCCTCGTGGAGCGACTCCCGGGCCTCCGCTCCGGTGTACGCGGTCAGAACCTCGTACCGTTCGGGGAGCGCGCGAGCGAACCCGTCCGCGAGCGGTCGATTGTCGTCTACGATCAGTACGGTCGGCGATTCGGTTCGAGGGATATCTATAGACACCAACGTCTCCCTACTGTCCCCGTGGTGGTCCAACTATAACGATGGTGCAGTTCGTTGCAGACAGTTGCAGTTCGTTTCACGCCGCTGAACCGTCCCGCGCCGTGGAAGTCGAACGGCTTATGTTCGTATCCGGACGAATCCCACTCGATGGTCCGCGACCCGCTCGCGACCGAGGACTCCCCGGAACTTCAACCCGTCCTCGACGCCTTGGACGACCCCGAATGCCGACGCATCGTCCGCCAACTCGACGAACCCATGACAGCAAGCGAAATTTCCACTCAGTGTGACATCCCGACCTCGACCACGTACCGGAAGCTAGAGCGACTCACCGACGCGTCGATTCTCTCGGAGAAGACCGCTATCAGGACCGACGGTCACCACACCTCCGAGTACTCGCTGGCGTTCGAGGAGGTCTCGGTGTACCTCGACGAGGGCCGCCAGTTCGAGGTGTCCATCTCCCGCCCGACGCAGTCGGCCGAAGAGCAACTCGCGGGCCTCTGGGCCGAGGTCCGCAAGGAGACCTGAGATGGTTCACGTCACCTCCACCGTCGTCGCGCTCAAGACGATAACGCTCGTGCTGGGCGGTCTCATCACCTACTTCGCGTTCAAGGCGTACCGCCGGACCGGGGCCGCCGCGCTCAGGGCGCTGGCGCTCGGATTCGGTACCGTCACGCTCGGGTCGCTGCTCGCGGGCGTCGTGGACCGCCTGCTCGTCACCACCGGGTCGGTGGCGCTCGTGGTCGAGAGCGCGCTGACCGCGGTCGGGTTCGCGATAATCCTCTACTCGCTGTACGCCGAATGAGGGTCGTCGGGCCGCTTCGGCGCTCTATCTGACTGCCTCGCGCTCGGCCTCGACTTTCTCGGCGTAGGCGCTCGCTATCCGGTCGAGAATCGCCTCTCCGGCCTCCGAAGTCGCCTCCCGCGGGTCGCCGAGGACCCCGTTCTCGGTGATGGCCTCGAACCCCTCGCTCAGTAGCCGAGACGTCGAGACGTCTCCCTCGTGGCCCACCTCCAGTTCGTCGGTTCGGACCAGACCCTCCTCGACCGCCAGCACGACGGCGGTCTCGACGGCCCCCGCGTGAACGACTGGTTCCTCGTACTCGACGCCCGCCGCTCGAAGCCCCTCGTTCTGTAACGCCATGAGTTCGTCCAAGTCGGCGAGCGCGACCACGTTCGCGTCGATTTCCCGCGCGATTTCGGGTGCGACCGTCTCGACCGGCGCGAAGTTCCCGCCGTGAGTCGGGACGAGGACGACATGTTCGAAGCCGTGTTCGTCGAGCGACCGGCAGTACGACCGAATCAGGTCCATCAGGGTCTCGGGCGGAATCGTGATGGTGCCGGGGAACTCCATGTGGTGGCCCGAACACCCCGGCCGAATCGTCGGCGCGGCCAGCGCGTCGCCGAGTTCCTCGGCGATTCGCCGGGCGAGTTCGTCGCCTGCGAGCGCGTCCATAACCAGCGGGAGGTGCGGCCCGTGTTGCTCGACCGCCCCGACCGCCACCACCGCAGTTCTGGTCCCGTCTTCGAGCGCCGCCTCGATTTCGGGCCACGTGCAGTCGGCCAACGCTACCGGACGGTGCTCGGTATCGGACTCTCTTCCTGTCATACTATCGTCGTGTGTCCCGGGGGAGAAAAATCCTCGCTCCGCCTCGACGACGTTCAGAAAGTCTCGACCGGGACCGCGGACCGACTCCGACCGCGAACCGAACGAGACCGCAGAGAGGAGAGAATCGTCGGTCGAACGAGCGGTTCACCCGAGGACGTATCGCAGTCGAGGGTAGCGCTCGACCAGCGTCTCGCCGCCCGTCTCGTAGGTCTCTATCAACGCGTCGAGACCGAGGATGCGGCCCGCGCCGAACGCCGCGACGGCGAGGAACACCAGCATGTACGCGAAGTCCCCGTTGACGAGACCGTGCTGGACCTCCCAGTTGCCGAAGTAGAACAGCAACATCATGAACGCGCCGAAGAACGCCGCGAGGCGGGTCAGCGCGCCCACGAGCAGGCCCAGTCCGACGAGGAACTCGCCCCACGGGACCGCGAGGTTGACGAACTCCACGAACCACGGGGTCTGGCCCATCCAGTGGAACAGTCCGGCCAGCGGACTGGCGGCGGTGACGTTGGTCAGGTACCCCGCGGCGTCGAAGGGTTCGGGGGCGGTGAGTTTGCTCCACCCCGAGTGGAGGAACGCGTAGCCCATCATGAGTCGGAGCGCCAGCACGAACCACGCGCTCAGACTGTGGGCCTTCGCCCGGACGGTGATGCCCGCGAGGTCGGTCTCGAAGACGTTCGCCTCGGTTCGGAAGTTGGACGCGTCGGTGGCCATAGCGAATCACTCCTACACGTGACGGTAGGGCGGCCGACCGGGTATAACGGGTCACCGATTCTCAAACCCTGAAAATCGGCGACCGGAGTCACCGCCTCTCCGAGCCGTCTCACCAACCCGAAGTCTCCTCCGGGGCCGCGTCGGTCGGAATCGAACGACGTACGATGAGAACGTCGAACGCCTCGTCGGACGCGACCGTACTGCCGACGCTGTGTATCGACGAGACCATGTGTCCGGCGTTGTCGCTCCCGATGACGACCAGCGAGGCCTCCGCGTCCTTCGCCGCACGGCGAAGTTTCGTGGCGATAGTACCTGTCGAAGCGTACCGTCCGACTGTCTCGTCTCGGAACTCGGCGCGAGGAGCGAGTTCGACGACGTGTTCGCGGAGTCGCCCTACGACCGTCTGTCGGTCGAACTTCTCGCCCTGTCCGAGCCAATCCCGTTCGCGGGCGTACTCCGCGTCGTTATCCGGAACGATAGTGAGTGCCAAGACGCGCTCGTCGAACGCCTCACCGAGCATGGTGGCGCGCACGAGGGCGGTTTGGGAGAGTTCGCAACCGTCGAACGGGACCACGATGGTCATATCCGAATAGTGAGAGACCGCACGTATATCCGTGTATCCGTTTCTTGGAGACTGAGAACGAGAACGGTCGGCCCCTCGGCGAAACGGTCGTAGTGGTGCTCGGTTCGCGCCGGTTTTCATCGCGTGGGAACGACTCTCCATTTATATGTCCCTCCGGCACCGAGTACGAGATGTAATGTACGACACGGTGTTGCTCCCGACCGACGGGAGCGAAGCGATGGAGACGGTGGTCGAACACGCCCGCGACGTGGCCGAACGACGCGGGGCCGACGTCCACGTCCTCTACGTCGTGGACGACCGAGCGTTCCTGACGCTCGACGACGACCGGATTCCCGAAGTGACCGACCGACTCCGCGAGGAGGGCGAGCGCGCGACCGACGAGACCGCGGCGGCCTTCGACGGCGTGACGGTGACGACCGAGATTCGGCGGGGCAACCCCGCCGACGAGATTCTCGCCGCCGCCGACGAGCGCGACGCCGACCTCGTGGTCATGGGCACCCACGGGTCCGACCCGACCCGGAACATGCTCGGCAGCGTCTCCCAGAAGGTCGTCACCCTCTCGTCGGTGCCCGTGCTGACCGTCGACATCGCCGAGACGGCCGACGACTCGCGCGGTATCGACGCCGCGCTCTCCGACGACTGACACCGGAACTGATTCGACCGACCGTCCGACGACCGACCCCGACGCTACGATTCGACCATGACCAACACCACTCCGACCAACGCGGCCGACGCGACACCGCCCACCGACGACGAGACGCCCGCCCACCGAGACGACCTGACCGCGGTCGTCGTGGAAGGCGACTCCCGGTCCGACGAGTGTACGCTCTACCCGAGAGGGGCGTCCGACGAGGCGCTCGTGACCGAGTGGATAACCGCCGAGGAAGGGTCATACGTTCGCCTCGACGAGATGCGGTGAGGTCCCGTGGCGGCGGAACCGTCCGCTGACCGACCTTCCATCCGACGTTTTGACCCCCTTCGGGTCGCTACCAGATAGTCGTCAGCGTGACGCCGCCGTCGGTGACGGTCTCGAACTCGTAGCCCCTGTCCTCGAGTTTGGGGTAGAGGTGCTGTGGTGCCCGGTCGTTGACCTGCACGAGGACGGTCCCGTCGGGGAGGTCCGCCAGCGTTTCGAGGGTCTCGGTCAGCGGTTCGGGCGGTCCGAGTTCCCGAACGTCGAGGACCTCGCGCGGTCGGTCCGCCGGTGCGTCGGTGCGCTCGCTCGCTCGTTCGGCGAAGTCGGTCTGCATGGGCGAACGTACGCGGCGTGTTCCCACGGCGTTTGCCCCGAACACGTTCGTCGGTAGACCGGTCTGTGCCGACCGAATAACCGAACATGTTCGGGAAGACTTATGGGTTCGTAGCCTTCGACGTTCTACATAGAGATGCCAACAGCGAAGTTACACATCACGCTTCCCGAGGACGTGTGGGTCTCCGAAGTTTCGACGGCCCATCCGGACGCCGAGTTCCGAGTGCTGGCGGCGTTTCCGGCCGAGGAGACCGGCGTCGGACTGCTGGAGATAACGTCGTCGGACCTGCGCGCGGTCGTCGGCGACATGGACGACCGCGAGGACGTCGTCCGCCTCGACATCCAGCAGGCGTCCGAGGAGTCCGCGCTCGTCGAGTTCGAGACCACCGCGCCGCTCCTGCTGTTCTCAGTGCAGGAGTCCGGACTCCCGCTCGAACTCCCGTTCGTCATCGAGGACGGCGAGGCCGAGGTCGAAATTACGGCCTCGCGCGACCGCCTCTCGGCGTTCACGGCGCAACTGGACGCGTTCGGGATGTCGTTCGACGTGGAGTACGTCCGCGAACTGGTCAACTCCGAGAGCCTGTTGACCGACCGCCAGCGCGAGTTGCTGAACGCCGCGGTCGAGGAGGGGTACTACGACACCCCGCGGGAGTGTTCGCTGACCGAACTCGCCGAGGAGGCCGGCGTGGCGAAATCGACCGCGAGCGAGACGCTCCACCGCGTCGAGGAGAAAATCGTCAAGGAGTACGTGGAGGGGTAGACCGCACCGACGTTCACGTCTGCAGAAAGTTTCGGAAGGCGAGAGCAGTCAGTCCGAACCAGATGGGGAGCCAAATCGGATAGAGGTCGCTCGTCCCCGGTGACCCGCCGAGAAACAGGAGGACGACTGCCGCCGGTATCGAAGACGCGAGTCCGATGACCGGAACCGCTATCGCGACGGCACCGCCGAGAAGCGTCGCGACGGTCATCTTCTCGTACCACGCGCCACCGTTCCAAGACTCCTTCAGGTCAGTCCACGTCACCTCCGGGGTTCCCTCTCGGCCGTTCCCCGCGCCGTCTCCGGTGGGAGCCGTCTTGTCGCTCCCGTGGATGGCCTCGTGACAGCGTTTGCAGTACGTCGTCAGATTGCTCATCCGGTTCGACCCGCCCTTGCTCAACGGGACGCCGTGATGCGCGTGTAGCTCTGCGCTTCCGTGGGGGCCGCCTCTCGCACCGCAGTTCTGACACGTGTAATTGTCGCGTTCGTACACTCGCTTTCGCCGCCTCCCCCAGTCAGACGGATAGTCCGAAGCGGGCATCGTCTCGACGATGAGACAGTATCCGCAAAAACGTTTCAGTTCGCCCGGGTCTCCGCCAACTCCTCGGCGGTCGCCTTCGCCTCCCGAATCCGGCCGGGAATCCCGGCCCGCGCGGTGTAGTTCGTGCAGAGATGCACGCCCTCCGGCGTCGAAATCCGGTCCAGTGCTTCCCAACTCCGGTCGTAGGCTGGCATCCCGCGACGGAGTCGGTGGACCGACAGCGCCCGCGCCGACGCGCCGGTAATCTCCTCGAACTCCTCGGTCGCGACCGACGCCAGTTCGTCGTCGCTCCACTCGACAATCTCGGGGTCGCGCGACCCGCCGAGGTAGCAGGTGTAGACGCCGTCGCGGTCGAGCATGCTCGCGTTCCACGTCGCGCCCAGCGTCCGGAACGCCTCGTCGTACTGGACCTGATACCCCGCGCCGGTCAGGTCGGTCTCGGAGTGGAGGTGGACGACGGCCTGCGGATTGTAGTTCAACTCCCGGAGCGCGTCCGCGGAGTCGGGCGCGAGGTCCCCGAGCAGGTCGGCGGTCACGTCCGCGGGCGTGGTGACGACGAGTTCGTCCACCGTAGTTTCCCCCGCCGACGTTTCGAGGACGAAGTCCGAACCCTCTCGTCGAATCTCCCGCACGGGCGTCCCGAGTCCGACGTTCTCGTCGTGCGCCTCGGCGAGCGCCTCCGGGAGTCGCTGGAGTCCGGCGTCGAACGAGACGATGGGCGGGGCCTCTCGACCGGCCAGCACCTTCCGAGCGACCGACGTCAGGACGCTCCCCTCGATTCCCGCCCCGTCGAGGGCCTTCGCCAGCGAGTACTCCATCGGCATCTCGCCGGGATGGGAGCCGTAGATGCCGCCGTAGAGCGGGCCGAAGTAGTAGCGCGCGACCTCCGAACCGAACGTCCGGGTCAGGAACTCTTCGACGGTCTCGCCGTCTCGCGCCGGGCCGGTGAGCGGTTCAAGAAGCACCCGGAACTTCCCCGGCCACGAGAGCAGGTCGGTCGTCACGGCCTCCCGCGGCGTCTGGGGAACCCGCCGGAGTTTGCCGTGGTGGTAGACGTACAGCGGCGGGTCCGCGGCCTCCCTGAGTTCGTCGTCCAACTCCAGCGACTCGACCAGTCCTCGGATGCTCGGGGTCAGTCGGGTGCGCTGGGGTCCGAAGTCGAGAATCCGACCTTCGACCTCTCGGCTCCGGACGACGCCGCCGGGTTCGTCGTCGGCCTCGAAGACGACGCTCTCGACGCCCGACTCCCGGAGGTAGTGGTGTGTCGCCAGTCCAGTGATGCCGCCACCGACGATGCCGACGCTCATACTCGTAACTGGACGTTCCGTCGCGTTACTCCCACCGCCGAACGTGTTCGGTCACTCTCGCTCGGCGAACAGGGCGAGCGCGGCGTCGGCGTCCGCCTCGTCGAGGTTCGACGCCCATCGTTCGACCAGCGCGTCGGTGATGCTCGCAGAGAGGGACGCGACCGCCCGACGCTCGGCGGGCGTCACCTCGCCGCAGGTCTCCAGACGCCCGAGCGCGGTTTCGAGTTCCCGGCGGCGGACGCGCTCGGCCCGGTCACGGATTCGCTCGGCGACCTCTCGCTCCTCCGCCTCCCCGCTGGGCGTCCGGCCGCCGCCCGCGTCGGTAGTCTCGCCGCGGTCCGCGTTCGGTTCTGCGAGTCGAGTCACGGTGCGGAGTTGTGTCGCCCGTCCCGAGTCGCCTGCGCCGAACGTGTTCGGGCCAACCACTACCGGCCGCGGGTCCGAATCGCCGGACGTGAGCGAGACGAGTCACGACACCGGCGGTCCGACGGGCGTCGTCCTCGCTGGCGGGTACTCCCGGCGATTCGGCGACCGCGACAAGGCGTTGGCCCGCCTCGACGGTCGGCCGCTGCTCGCGCGGGTCGTCGCCCGACTCGGACGGGTCGCGGACCGAGTGACGGTCAACTGCCGGGCCGACCAGCGCCAAGCCTTCGCCGACGCGCTCGACTCGTCGGCCGGGTTCGACTCGGCCGCGACGCCGGTGCGGTTCGTCGCGGACCCCGTGGCCGACCGCGGCCCCCTGTTCGGGTTCCGGACCGCGCTCCGGGAGGTCGAGACCGAGACCTGCGCGCTGGCGGCCTGCGACTGCCCCTTCCTCGACCCGCGACTGCTCTCGGACCTCGCCGAGCGACTGGACGACGACCCGGACGCCGAAGTCGCCGCTGTCCGGACCGGAGACCGACTCCGACCGACGCAGGCGGTCTATCGAACCGCCGCCGCGCGGCGGGCCTGCGACGCCCTGCTCGACGCCGGGGAGGGTCGGCTCTCGGCGCTGTTCGACCGCCTCGACGCTCGCGTCGTCCCGGCCGAGGCGGTCTGCGCGGACGCCGCCCGGAGCCTGTTCGACGTGGACACTCCGGCGGACCGCGAGCGGGCGGTCGAGATGCTCGACCCGGAGTCCTCGGCGGAGCGCGACGAGACCCCGACAGAGCGCGAACCCGGGGTGACCGCGCGGCGATGACCCGCGTCGTCGCGCTGGGAACCTTCGACCTGCTCCATCCCGGTCACGTCCACTACCTCCGAGAGGCCGCCGCGATGGGCGACGAACTCCACGTCGTCGTCGCCAACGGCGAGCGCGTGAGTCACAAGGACCCGGTACTGCCCGGCGACCAGCGCGTTCGGACGGTCGAAGCGCTCGACCCGGTCACTGCGGCCCACCTCGGTCACCCGGAGGACCGCTCCGCGCCGATTCGCCGCATCGACCCGGACGTGTTGGTCCTCGGCGGCGACCAGCACCACGACGAGGCCGCGGTCCGGTCGATGCTCGACGAGTGGGGCGTCGAGTGCGAGGTCAGGCGGGCGTCGATGGCCGAAGCGGACGGGGCGCGACTCTACTCCACGAGCGCCATCGTCGAGCGGATTCTGGCCGAGCGCTCGCGCCGTCCGCGAACGTCTGACTCGGTCGCTGACGGGAGTATCGAGAACAGGGGGTGGATGACAGATTTCGGCCGATTCGGAGCTATCTCAGCCGATTCGCGGTTCCTCGTCGGGGTCGAGCGAGACGGCCGACAGACGCTCGACGCGCTTGACCAGTCGCTCGCCCTCGACGCCGTCGGCGACGAACCGGGGCAGGCCGAGTTCCCCGTCGTCGCGACTGTTCCGCCGGTCGAACGCCAGAATCCCGCCGAGCGCCGGTCGAATCGGGATATCGGCCGTGAAGTCGTCCGCCTCCGCGCGGAGGTGGGTCGTCTCGCCGGGGAAGTCGGCGGCGTCCGCGAGCGCCACGACGGAGACGCCGGTCCACTCGTCGGTCGCGCGCTCGCCAGACGCGCACTCGACCGTGCAGACGAGGGACGCGCGAGGGAACGAGTCTCCTTCTCCGGCCGAGACGACGACTCGCTCCCGGCCCTCGACCGCGACCGCGGGGGTCTCGGTCGGCGATTCCGCACCCTGCGCCCGTAGCTCGCTCCCTTCCTCGGCCGGTTCGGGGTTCGCGGCGGTCACGGTCGAATCACCGGGAGTTTGCGGGGTCGGGAGTCGGTTCGACGTGCGGACTCGCGTCGTCCCACGGGAGCGGGCCGTCGTAGCCCTCGGGCACGAACGAGCAGAGCGGGTCGCTTTCGAGGGGGTCGCCGGTGGTGGCGTAGGCCCGCGAGCGACTGCCGCCGCAGACGTTCCGGTAGGGGCAGGCCCCGCACTTCCCGCGGAGCGCGTCCTCGTCGCGCAGGTCCTCGAACAGGGCCGAGTCCCGGTAGATGTCCACGACGCTCCGGTCGCGGACGTTGCCCGCCGACTCGGGCAGGAACCCCGAGGGGTACACCTCGCCGACGTGGCTCACGAAGGCGAACCCGTCGCCCGCGGTGATACCCATCTGGCGCTTCGGGGGCGCGTCGGTCTGCTGAACCGAGACCCGTCGGTAGTGGGGCGCTTCGGTCGTCTTGAGACCGAAGGGCCAGTCGTCGCTGCGCTCGACCAGCCACTCCATCACGCGCTCGGCGCGGTCGGGCGAGACGGGGTCGAGCGCCGCGCCGCGGCCCACCGGCACGAGGAAGAAGACGCTCCAGAGGACCGCGCCGAGGTCGGCCACGAGGTCGGCGATGTCGGGCAGGTCCGAGACGGTCTGGCGACAGACCGTCGTGTTGACCTGTAGGGGTAGCCCCTCGTTGGTGGCCGACTGGGCGGCCGACACCGTCTCCTCGAAACTCCCCGACTCGCCCCGGAACGCGTCGTGGCGCTCGGCGTTCGCGCCGTCGATGCTGACCGCCATCCGGCGCAGGCCCGCGTCCGCGAGGTCGGCCACGGCGTCGGGCGACAGCGAGGCGGTCCCGCTCGGGGTCATCGTCACGCTCAGCCCGATGTCCGTGCCGTACTCCACGAGGTCCACGGCGTCGTCGCGCTTCAGGGGGTCGCCGCCCGAGAACACGACCAGTTGGTCCTCGCCGAACTCCCGGGTCTGGTCGAGCAGGGTCTTCGCCTCCTCGGTGGTGAGTTCGTCGGGGTGGCGGTCGGGTTGAGCGTCGGCCCGGCAGTGTTCGCAGGTCAGGTCGCAGGCCTGCGTCAACTCCCAGATGAGGACGAAGGGTCGCTCGTCGGTGTCCACCCGACGGGGCGGCCCGCCCGAACGATGCTCGGGTCTCGACATGGAATCACTCCACGACGATTGCGCCTTTCATCCCCATCGCCTTGTGGGGCGTGCAGTAGTACTTGTGGGTGCCCGAACTGGAGAACGTGTGCGAGAACGTGTGGCCCTCCTCTTGGGTCTGCTCGCTCTCGAAGTCGCCGCTGTCGGCGACGACGTTGTGGAGGCTCCCCTTACCGGTCCACTCCCAGACGACCTTGGTGTCCTTCGACACCTTGACCGCGGCGGGACCGAACGCGAAGTTACCGCCGTTGCCCTTCGCACCGACCTTCACGGTCACCTCGGACTTGCCGGTCTCGTCCACGACCCCGTCGAAGTTCGAGGTGTTGTCGAACCAGCCGCCGAAGTCGGTCGAACCGGAACCGCTCCCGCCGGAGCTATCGCCGGAACCGCCGTCGCCGCTCGTTTCGCCGCCGTCGCCGGAGCCACCACCGCCGCTCGAACAGCCAGCGATAGTTGCGCTCGCCGCGCCGACAGCCATCGTCTTCAACATCGTCCGTCGGTCGAGGGTATCTCGGTTCATCTTCACTCGCACCTTCGAGGGCTACATAAATGGGGGTAGCCCTGATTCCCACTCGGTGAAAACGGTCCGCGAACGTGTTCGGGGTCACGGCTACCCGGCGCTCGCCGGTAGTTACAGCCATGCCCGGCTTCCCTCGACCCTTCGCCACCGAGGACGCGGACGACGAGACGTTCGACGAGTACGACGAGTTCCGTCCGGACCACCTGCCCGAACCGGGACCGTTCCTCGACGGGGCCGACGTGCTGACCGGCGACGAACACTGCTCGTTCCACCGACTCACCCGCGAGATATTCGAGGAACGGGGCGTCTACGACGCCACCTTCGGCTACAACCTCGCCCGACTCAACCTCGACTCCCGGCATCCCGACGCGGGGTGGCGGTACGCCCGCCTCCCCGACGAGTCGGGAGACGGCGCGTCGGGCGACGCCGTCGAGAGCGACGTTTCCGACGAAACCGACGCCGGCGACAGCGACGACGCCGAGGTTCTGCTCGCGGAGTTCACCCCCACGACCGAGTTCTGCCCGCAGAGCGACAGCCTCACGGTCGGGGCGTTTCGGGCGTGGAACGGTCTGAGCGACCGCCACGGCTACGACCGGGTGTCGGTGTCGGTCGCGCCGATGCACCACCAGAGCACCGAAATCAACGACAAGTTGCGGCGCTTGGAGGCGCGGCTTCGGGACGACGAGGAAGACCGAGAGGAGTACGACCGGATGGAAGAAGCGGACCAGCGGAGCGCGGACATCCACCGCAGCGGCGACGACGGTCCCGCCGCCCCGTTCTGAGATGGCGAACCCGGCCGTGGGTCGGTGGTCGAGGCGGTTCGCGGCGGCCAGCGCGTGGTTCCTCGTGGCGGTGGCTGGTGCGCGTCTCGCGGGCGCGGGGCAGCGCGCAGTCGTGACCCTCGCGCTGTTCGGCGTCGCGTTCCACATGGTGTTCGGCAAGGCGTACCTGCTGGTCCCCTCCTACTTCGAGCGCGTGCTCGCCGCCGAGCGGACCCCCGCCGCACACTTCGCGCTCTCGGTGACCGGCACTCTCGCGCTCGCCGTCGCCGCCGCAGAACCGAGCGACCGGGCGACGCTGGCCGCGCTCGGCGGCGTCGCGTGGGTCTCCGGGGTCGCACTGTTTCTCGGGTCGCTGGCGTGGACGCTTCGGGACAACCCGACCGGAAGCGCGACCGGCACGGGGTCGGCCCGCGCCACCGACCGCCTCGACCGCTTCGCCAACGCTTTCGTCCCGGTCTCGCTGGCCTACCTCGCGGTCGGGTCCTACGCGGTCCTCGCTCGGGTGACGACCCTGCCGACCCTGCTCGACGGCTACCCGCCGCGGGCCACCCACCTGCTGGCCGCGGGGTCGGCGGGTCTCCTGCTGTTCGCGCTCGGGTCGAGGCTCGTCCCGCGCTTCCTCGGCGGCGACGCCCCGCTCGCCTTCGCCGCGGCGCTCCCGGCCGGGGCGGTCGGCCCGGCGCTAATCGCGCTCTCGCTCGGGTCGGGGTGGCCGTTCCGCCTCGGTGCCGCGCTCGAAGCCGCAGCGCTGGTCGCGTTCGCAGTGGGGTACCTCCGCCTCTTTCGGGACTCGCCGACCGCCCGCATCGAGGGCGAGTCGCCGTCCCGGCGGGTCGGCGAGTACGGCATCCTCGCGGGCGTCGTCAGCGGCGCACTCGCGGCGCTCGTCGGGGTTCGGTTCGCCGTCGTCGGCCTCTCACCCGCCCTGCTGGCGGTCCACCGCCGCCTCGCGCTCGTCGGGTTCCTCGGCCTGAGCATCGTCGGCTTCGCCTACCAGTTCTACCCGCCGCGGATGGGCGACTTCCGGGGCGGGAGCGACCGGGGTGCCTTCGTCACCATCGGCCTGCTCGCGGGCGGTTTGGCCGCGGAGTGCGCGGGCCTGTTAGTGGGGGACGAGATGGTCCGGTCCGCGGGCGTCTCGCTGTTCCTCGCGGGCGCGCTCGGCTACGCCTACGTCCTGACGCGCGTGCTGGTCGAGAAGTAGGCGGGTCGGTCCGGCGCTCGGGATTTAAGTGATTCTGGCGACAACGGATAGATACGAAGGACTTCTCCCAGCTAGATACCGACCGCAGAGCGGTGCATCTCGGCTGAAAGCCGTACGAAAACGTCGCGACTGCCGGTCAGGCCGCCCGCCGAACTTCCAGCACCCACTCGTCGGGCGCGCGGCGATGCACCTCGCAGGCGTCGAACGCCTCGTCGGGCGACTCCTCGGCGACCTCGCCCGCGAGCATCTGGGCCAGCGGCGAGGGGTCGTGGTCGTTCACGACGTAGAACTCCTCGCCGGGGTCCAGCGCCCGGAACTCCTCGCCGACCTGCTCGTGGCGGATGCGCGGGGGCAGACCGCGGATGTCCAGCGCCGAGTCGGGGACCGACACCGGCCCGGCGTCGTCGCGTTCGAGGAACTCGCCCACCGCGCTGGCGAGGTCGGCCACGGGCGCGGGCAGGTCCGTTTCGTCGGCGTCGGGACGCTGTAACCCGCGGTCGAACGGGAGTTCGGCCAGCACCTCGACGCCCAACTCCTCCTCGGGGTCGGTGTCGCCGTAGAGGTCGTGGTCGTGGCCGCAGTTCTCGCAGGTGAACCCGCGCATGTTCACGGCCGCGCCCACGACCGGGACGCCGTTCTCCTCCAGCAACGCGGCGCTCCGCCCGGTGTCCGAGAGGCTGGTCGGGAACGGCGTGGTCACGAGGACCGACCCGGAGACCGGCACCTCCTGAAGCATCGTCAGTACGATATCGCCGGTCCCCGGCGGCAGGTCCACGACCAGCACGTCGCGGTCCGACCACGCGGTGTCCTCCAGCAGTTCGGTCAGCGCGTCGTGGGCCATCGCGCCCCGCCACGCCAGCGGCGCGTCGTTGGCGATTAGACCGACGCTCATCACCTCCATCCCGCCGACGTTTGCGGGTTCGGCCTGCCCGTCGTCGGTGGCCTCGACAGGTCCCTCGACGCCGACCATCTCGGGCACGTTCGGGCCGTGGATGTCGGCGTCGAACAAGCCCACGTCGAAGTCGTCGGCCAGCGCGCGGGCGAGGTGGGTCGCCACGGTGGTCTTGCCGACCCCGCCCTTGGCGCTCCCGACCGCGATTACGTGTTCGACCTCGGGCAGCGAGAGACCGGTCCTGTGGTCGTGGCTCCCCGACGGGCCGCCGTGGCCGCCGCCTCCCGCGTCGGGCGTCTCGCCCTCCACGCGGACCTGCTCGACGCCCGCCACCTCGAAGGCGCCGCGCCGAATCGCCTCCGAGACCTCCTCGGCCTCCTCGGGGTCCGCGCCCGCGAGGTCCACCCTAATCGTGGCGGTCCCGTCGGCGACCGACACGTCGGTCACGAGTCCGGCCTCGACGACGCTCGCGCCGAAGTCGGGGTCCTCGACGCTCGCGACGGCCTCCTCGACGCGCGTTTCGACGCTGTCACCCCCGTTTTCGCGTTCCGTCATGTTACCACGCCTCAAAGTCGTCCATGGGGTCGTCTTCGTCGTCCTCGCCGTCCTCGTCGTGCATCAGGGTCCCGCCGTAGGGCCGGAACTCGAAGTCGTAGGCGTTGGCCACGCGTTCGAGTTCGTCCTCGCGCTCGGCGATGAGGTCGGTGTCGAAGTCGCCGTCCTCCACCGCTGCGACCAGTTCGTCGTCGCCGACGATACCCTCCGCGTACGCGCGGCCACGCCGTCTCGGAACGTGTCGGCGTTACCGCGACACCGCATCGCCTCGTCGAACTCCTCGCGTATCTCGGGTGTCGGCTTGCCGCGGTCGGTGGGGATTCCGGCGAGTCGGTCGGTCGCGCGCTCGTCGTAGTCGGTCGCGGTGGAGAGGACCGCCGCGACCTGTTCGCTCGGCGTGAGCGCCTCCCACTCGTCGCGGGCGTCCTCGGCCACGAGCGACGAGACTATCTGGTTCCACGTCGTCTTGCGCTCGACGTCCTCGAACACCTCCGCGACGAACGCGCCGACGTGTTCGTCGGGGATGGACACTCCGAGCGATTCGTTCGATGCCTGTCCGCTTTCGGGGTCGGTCTTTGCCATAAGTCGTCCCTCCTGTCGAGTCGTCGGTCAGTTCGGCGGCTCTCCGGGGGCGGGCGGTCCGTCGCCCTTCGGACCCCGGCCGCCGCTCGGTCGCCGTCCGTCGGGTGCGGGTCCCGGTCGGTCGGCCGACGGGCCGGGGCCGTTCGGGGTCTCGGCCCGCGACTGGGGACCGCCGCCGGGCGGCCCGTCGTCTATCTCCACGTCCAACTGGTCGGGGTCCACGCCGCGGGCGGACGCCAGCGCGCGCTTGGCGGTCCGCTTCACGTCGTCGCTTCGGTCGGTGATGCCGTGGGTCTCCAGCGCCTGCTCGGCCCGGTCGGTGGCGAACTCCCCGAGCGATTCGGCGGCCTTCGCCCGGACGAACGCCTCGGGGTCGCGGGCCAACACCGCCGCCAGTAGGCGGACTGCCTCTTCGACGTCCTCGGCGCGTTCGCCGAGGTAGAGCGCGGCGTACTCCCGGACCGCGGGATGGGGGTCGTTCTTGATGCGGTCGGTCAGGTCCTCGGGCGTCGCTCGGCCGGTCTTGCCCAGCGCGATGACGGCGTTGCGCCGGACCCACCCGCTGTCGTCGCCGAGCGCGTCCGCCAGCGCGTCGGCGTCGGGCGCGATGCGCGAGAGCGCGACCACGGACTCGGCCCGGACCCACTCGTCGTCGTCCGCGTCGAGCGCGGCCCGGACGGCGGTCTCCACGTCTTCGGTTCCACCGCCTCCGGCCACGCCCAGCGCTTCGACCGCGAACTGCCGCACGTCCTCGCTGTCGTCCTCGGCGAGGCGGTCAGCCAGCGCGCTCGCGGTCGCGGCGTCGAGTCCGTCCGACTCCGCCTCGTCCACCAGCGCGAGCGCGGCGTCCCGGCGCTCGTACTCCCGTGGCGAGTCCAGCAGACTTCGGAGGTCAGACTCGTCGCCGCCGTCGCGGGTCGGCGAGCGAGCGCGGGCGCTCCGGTTGGCGTACTTGTCGCTCATTCTCTGGCCCTCCAGTAGACGACCGTCCACGTGAGCAGCGTGGTCACCACGAGTCCGATTACCCAGTTACTGACCGAGTGTGTCATCCACACGCCCTCGGACTGGCCGCCGGACCCGCCCGACTCGGCCGACTGTCCGGACCCGCTCGAACTGCTCGACCCGCTGCTCGCGTCGCTCATCGCCCACTTTCCGGTGTCGAGTTTGGTGAACTGGAGCGTGAGCGACTTCTGGCCGTTCACCTCGTCGGCGCTCCCGTTCCACACCGCGAACGCGAGGTAGACGTTCTTGCCTTTCGTGAGGTCGGCGTCGAACTTCCCCTCGGTGCCGTGTTCGCGGACGAACACCACCGACCATCCGTCGTCGGTGCGCTCGGCGCTCGCCCGGACGTTCTGTCGGGGCGCGTGGGTCAGCGACCCGTACCCCTTGGCGTAGTAGTTCTGGGCGAGTCGCTCGGTCGGCGGCGTCGAGAGCGGGTTCCCCGCGGCCTGCCCCGGTTGGGTCTCCTCCTCGGGGTGCGGGTACGCGTACATGTCGCCGCTCTTCGACGCGTCGGGCGACTGCCAACTCGCGCGCCAGTACCAGATGTCCACGGGCTTTCCGGCCGCGCCCATCGTGATGGGCGGCTTGTCGCCGGTCCGGAGCATCACCGCGGCGGCGTCGCTGTAGTTGTTCGGCGCGCCGATGTCGGCGTCGTTCGTCGGGTCGGCCCACGTCAACCGGAACGCGGTGTGGGTGTCGTTGTGGACGGTCTGGACCGTCAGTTCGTCGGTGCTGCCGCCGCCGAACGGCGGTGCCATCTGCTGTTTCGACAGCGAGACCGTGCGCTCGGGCGCGTCGCTCCACTGGGACGACGCAGGGTCGCTGGGCACCGACTCGACCGCCATCGCCGGTTGCGTGCCGCTCGTGACCGCGGCCGTGACCGCGGTCTGGGCGGCCACCAGTACCGCGACGACGACCACCGTGACGACGGTCGCGCGCCGGGCAGCGTCGCGGTCAGGCACGGGACCGCACCTCCGTTGACGCCTCGAAGTCGACCTCCGGTTCGGGGTGGTCGGCGAGGTCCCGGGTGACGACGGCCTCCGCGAGGTTCGCGGCCGCGCGGTAGACCGACGACGCGCCGGTGGCGTCTTCGTCCGTGGTCTCGCGGACGTCGTGGGCGAACGCGGGCACGAAGCCCTCGATATGTTCGTCCAGCACCATCGCCTCGGCGCGTTCGAGGTTGTCGGCGGTGTCGTCGTCGCCCTCCTCGCGGGCGACCGCGCGGCGGGCCGCCAGCACCTGTAGCAGTTCGAGTTCCACGACGACGTGGTCCTGTCGCTCGTCGAAGTCGTCCGAGGGTTCGACGCCGAACGCTTCGAGCAGGCCGACCACGGTGGCGATGCGGCGCTGTTGGCGGCCCACCTCGTCGCCGACGGTGTACTCGGCCTCGTAGGGCACCACGGGGTAGGTGCCGTCGTCTACGGGCAGGCCGAACAGGTCGTTGTACGCCGATTCGAGCGACTCGCGGTCGGTCGCGTCGAGCGCCGCGGCCAGCGCGTCTGCCTCGGTCTCGAAGCCGAGTTTCCGCCCCGCCTCCCGGAGACCCTCGGCGGTCGCCTCGTGGGTCAGTTCGGCCACGGTCTCCTCGTCGGGGTAGCAGAACGCGCCCGCCGCGGCGCTGTAGAGGGCGGCGCGGGCCGAGTGGCGCTCCGCCGGGCGGAGGTCGTCGGTGGCGGTCGTCTCGTCGTTTCGCGCCGTCGTCTCGTCGTCCGTCGAGACCGTCCCGTCGTCGCTTCGGGTCGCGGGGTCGCGTTGGGGTGTTTCGTCCATACTCTCACCTCACGGTTGGTTGGTCCACTTCTCGCCCTCGCGGACTTCGAGGTCCTCCTCGATGGGCATGTCCACGACTTTCTTTCCTTTCCGGTCCCAGCCTTCACGCGGTTCTCCTTGACGTTGTACGTCTCGATGAGTCGGGTCGTCGCGCCGAACAACTGGAGGACGCCGAGCAGGTGGTGGCTCGGGTCCCGGACGCGCTGCTGGATGATTTTCACCGACTCCTCGTAGGTGCTCCCGGGCCAGTCGTTGCGCTTCTGGTCGGTGTTCGGCGTGAACATCTGGGTCAGGAACTCCGGCGGCACGTGGTACGGCGGCATGTAGAACACCTGCGGCCGGGTGCCGAACTGCGGGTAGAGCGGCAGCGCGACCTTCTCGTCGGACTTGGCGAGGTAGTTGATGGGACTGCGGCCCTTCGCCGCCGACTTCTTCCCGTTGGGGTGGCCCGCCTTCGGCCCGCGGTTGATGTTGCCGTGGAGTCGCGTCTTGCCGATGCAACTGCTCACGCACCGGGGGACGTTGCCCTCCTCGATGCGGGGGAAACAGCCGACCGGCTTCTCGGAGACGCCGGTCTCGGGGTTGTACATCGGCTTGTGGTACGGACAGGCCTTCACGCACTTGCGGTAGCCCCGGCATCGCTCTTGGTCGAGCAGGACGATGCCGTCCTCCGAGCGCTTGTAGATGGCCTTCCGGGGGCACGCGGCGAGGCAGGCCGGGTTCTTGCAGTGGTTGCAGAGCCGCGGCAGGTAGAACTGCCAGATGTCGTGGTACTTCTCGTTCTGGGGGTCGGACTCGACAACCTCGTCTTCGGGGTACTCGCCGTGGACTTGGTCGTCGCCGAGCGCGGGGTACTCCCACTCCTCCTTCTGGGCGACGTACCCCTTCACTCGCTCGCCCTGCTCGGCGGCCTCGAAGATGGTCTCCTCGGCACCGAGGTCGTCGAGCAGGCGCATGTCCCACCCCATCGGGTAGCCGCCGTACGGCTCCGTTTCCACGTTCATCCACCACATGTACTCCTCGCCCTTCCCGCTGGTCCACGTGGACTTACAGGCGAACGAGCAGGTGTTGCAGTTGATGCACCGGTTCGTGTTGATGACCATCCCCCAGTGCCAGTCGCGCTCCTCTTGGCGGTGTTCGTAGGGGTAACTCTGCTTGCGGCCGAGTTGCGGATTGTACACTTCTGGCATCAGTCGTCACCTCTCGTTGTCGTCGTTCCGCTGGTCGTCCCGCTCGCGCCGCCCTTCGACTGGAGCGACCCGCCGATGTAGTCCTCGACGAGGTCGTCCTTCCGGGCGTCGCCGGGCCACCAGTCGGCCTCCTCGTACTTCTCGACGGTCACGAGGTCGTCGCGGTTCACCCCGGTGGGTGCCCAGACGGTCTCCTCGTAGCCGTGTTCCAGTTCCGCGCCGTGCCACGAGATGTCCTCGCCGACCTTCTCGGAGACGTTCGGGTCGCCGAACACGGACTTGTGGACGAGGTCGTCGGTCTCTTGGCCGGGGTCGAGCCAGATGTTGGTCGTCGTGTTGAACCCCTTGACCTCGTCGTCGCCCTTCTCTTCGTCGTCGGGGAAGTGCTGGGGCCACCAGCCGTGCCAGAGGGTCAACTGGCCCATGTCGCCCGCCTTGCCGGGGCGCTGGCGCTCGCTGAGCATGGCCCTGACCACCGTCCCGCCGCGCTTGCCGGAGATGCGCACGTAGTCGCCGTTCTCCACGCCGATGTCCGCGGCGTCGCTCGGGTGCATCTCCACGAACGCCTCGCCGAGCGGCGGGGCCTCGCTGGTCTCGCCCTCGGCCTCGGGGAACGAGAAGTCGTCTATCAGTCGCTCGGTGCCCTCCGGGTCGGCGCTGGTCGAACCGAAGTCTCGCGCCGACCAGATGAGGTTCCAGTCGGTCATCCCCCACGAGGAGTGGGTCCGGTACTTGCTGTGGGGCGTGTTGTAGTAGAACTGGTAGCCCTCGTCGTGGTAGAGGGGGTTCTCCTGCTCGCCCGCCTCGGGCCACTTCTGGTTGACGCCGTAGGGCGTCCCCTCGACGCTCTCGATGTGGTCGAGGTCCTCGCGCCCGAGGTCCACGAACCGGTCTTCCTCCTTGTGGAACTCCATCCGGCCGGTCTTGGTGTAGAACGGCCGGTCGTCGTGGACCTGCGAGTAGAACGGGACGCGCGGGTAGGTCTTGAGGTTCAGGCGCTCGGGACCGTCTTCGAGGTCCTCCACGTCGATGTCCTCGGTCGTGATGCCGTGGTCGAGCGTCTCCTGAATGTACTTGCGGACGTCGCCGTCCTCGTCGAGGAACTCCGAGAAGTACGACCGATACGAATCGACGTTGCGCTCCTCGCGCGGAATCTTCTCGTCCAACTTCTCGGCGACCATCGCCAGCACCTCGCCGTCCTGCTTGGTGTCGTAGATGGGGTCCATAATCCCGTGGTCCATCGTGATGAACGGGTTCTCCGGACCCACCGTGATGTCGGGGTACTCGCACTCCAGCCACGAGGGGGCCGGAAGCACGATGTCCGCGTGCCGTGCGGAGTAGGTCATGTGGATGTCCGAGACGATGAACAACTCGTTGGACGTGTCCGGGTGCTTCGTGAAGTTGTTGACCACGTGCTCCTGATGTTTGGTCTGGTTCAGGAGGTTGCAGTTCATCGTCCACAGGATGGTCGGCTTGGACATCGTGTACGTCTCCGCGTTCTTCGGCATCACCGGCTCCTCGGCGTCGCCCTGCGGCACGAGGTCCATGTCCCGGTCGAAGTCGCCCCGAATCTCGTGGGGGTCCAACTGCTCGCCGCCGAAGAACGCGAAGGCGTACCCCGGATACATCCCGTGGGCCGAGTGACCGTCGGGGTTGACGTAGTGGGGGTAGCCGTCCAGTAGCTCTATCTTGTACTGGCCCGAGTAGTTGTAGTAGCCCGACCCCGGCTTGCCGACGTTGCCCAACATCGACTGGACGAAGAAGATGGACCGCTGGAGTTCGGAGTTGCCGTGGAACCAGTGGTTGATACCCTCGCCGGTGAACCACTGGCCGTTCTCGGCGGCGGCGAACTCCGCGCGGTCTTCTCGATGGCCTCGGCCGGGACGGTCGTTATCTTCTCGACCTGTTCGGGCGAGTAGTTCTCCAGCACGTTGCGCTTCTGGCGCGAGAAGTCGGTCTCGACCGTGACGCTCGAACCGTCGGCCAGTTGCAAGTCGGTTTTGGCGTCGAGTTGCGGGGTGGTCGGCATCTCGTCGCCGACCTGCTCGCGCGTGACCGCCTTCGGGTTGCCGTTCTGGTCCAGCACTACGAAGTCGCCCCAGTCGTTCTCCTCGTGCCGTTTGTCGCCCTCCGGCGGTGCCTCGTGGTCGTCGAACACCTCGTGGGCGCGGAGGTACTTGTCGTCGTCCTCGCGCACCAGCAGGGGGAGGCTGGTGAACTTCCGCACGAAGTCGGGGTCGTACAGTTCCTCGCTGATGATGACGTTGGCGAACGCGAGCGGAATCGCCGGGTCCGACCCCGGACGGATGGGGAGCCAGCGGTCGCACTTCTGGACGGTCGGCGAGTAGTCGGGGTAGATGCCGACCATCTCGCCGCCGCGCTCGCGCATCTCTTGGAACCAGTGGTTGTCAGCCAGCTTGTTGTGAATCAGATTCTTCCCCTGAATGATGGTGTAGTCGGACTTGCGCCAGTCGGCCGCGTCGGCGTCGGAGGTCTGGTACCCCGTCGTGATGACGTGGCCCGGCGGCAGGTCGGCGTACCAGTCGTACTCGGTCCACTCGCACCCGCCGAAGATGGAGGCGAGTCGCCGCCCCGCGCCGTGGCGCGTGATGAGTCCGTCGGCCTTGATGGCGTTGAAGATGTGGAACCGCTTGTTGTCCTCCAGACTCGCCATCTTCTCGGCGATGAGGTCGGCCGCCTCCTCCCACGAGACGCGCTCGAACTCGTCCTCGCCGCGTCCCTCGGGATTGGGGTCGTCTGGGTCCCAGCCCTTCCGGACCATCGGGTACTTGATGCGACTCGGCTCGAAGGTCCGGCGGTGGAGCGTCAACCCCTTCATGCACCCGCGGGGGTTCCAGTTCTGACTGACGTTCGCGTCCTCGTACCCCGACGGGCCGACGCTCTGGTCCTCGTTGTGGTAGACCTGCTCGGCTCGAATCGGCACCCCGTTCTTCATGTAGAAGTTGAGGGCGCACGACTGGGTGCAGTTGGGGTGACAGACCGTCCAGTCCACCTCGTCGTAGGCGTAGATGTCGTGGTAGACCTGTTCCCAGTCCCGGTTCGGATAGGACTTCAGGGGGTTGTCCACCTCGGTCACGGGTTCGACGCTCTGGGTCGCCCCCCAACTGCTGGAGAGGAGCGTCCCCACCGCGCCGGCCCCAGCACCCCGGACGAAGTCGCGCCGAGAGAGACTCACGTCACGACACCTCCCGCGGTCGGTCGTCGCGCCGTCGTTACTTGCATCATACGTTCGACTCTGGTCACGTATCGTCCTTCAACTCGCGAGACGATTCCCGGGCGATAGGAAGGCCTGCGAACACGTTCGACCGACCACCTATCCGGAACGTTCCCGCCGACTGGGAACGCGCGTCCCGCTTTTTGGAACTCCGGGAACTACCGCCGAACATGCGACGACGAACGCTGCTGCTCTCCGGCGGCGCGCTCGCGGGCGGCGCGCTCGGGGTCCGCGTCACGGGGACGACCGACTCGGCTCCGGCCCGCGCGCTCGTCGCCGGAAGCCTCCAGACGGTCGCCGAAGAGGTGGCGGGCGCGACGGTCGAGGCCCACGGGAGTCTCGCCGCGGTCGAACTCGTTCGCTCGGGGGCGCGCGACCCGACGCCGTGGCGCTGGCCGACCCGAGTCTGGTCTCGGACCTCGCGGGGTGGCACGCGACGTTCGCCACCAACGCGCTGACGGTGGTCTACGACCCCGACTCCCGATACGCCGACGCGATTCGGGGCGACTGGCGGTCGGCGCTCGCGCGCGAAGACGTCTCGGTCGGCCGGACAGACCCCGCCAGAGACCCGCTGGGCTACCGGACCCTGCTCGCGCTGGAACTCGCGGGTCGGGAAGGCGCGTCCGCCGACGCGATTCGAGAGAACGCCGACGTCTTCCCCGAGACCCAACTGCTCCGGACGCTCGAAGCGGGCGGACTTGACGCCGCGTTCGCCTACCGGAACATGGCGGTGGCCCACGACCTGCCGCGGGTGGACCTCCCCGCCGAGTTCGACCTCTCGGACCCCGAACTGGCGGACCACTACCGGAGCGCCGCGGTGTCCGTGGACGGCGAGACGATTCGCGGCGAACCGATTCGGTACGGGGCGGCCCACCTGACCGACCGCGGGAAGCCGTTCTACCGGAATCTCGTGGGGAACGCAGAGCGCCTCCGGGAGTTCGGGTTCACCGTGCCGGACCGATACCCCGTCGAACATGGTCGGGACAACCGATAGGCGACGAACGACCGCACCTACAGCTATGACGAACGACGAGACCGCTCACGACGGAACCACGCGCGAACTCGACGCACGAGAGATAGACGGCGAACCGTTCGGGGCCATCACGTCGGCGCTGTCGGACCTCGGCGACGACGAGACGCTGGTCCTCGTCAACAGCTTCGAACCCGAACCGCTCTACGGGGTCCTCGACCAGCGCGGTTTCGACCACGAGACCGAGCAGGTCGCCCCCGACGAGTGGCGGGTGGAGATAGAACCGCGATGAGCGTCCCCGCGGGCATCGACGCTGACCGCGGCCCGCCGATGGCGATTCCGCTCGCGCACTTCGTCGCGGGGTTCGGCTTCCTACTGGCGGGCGCGACGCTCGGGGTCCTCGGCGTCGTCGGCGTCGCGCCGGGTCTCGCCGGGGCGGCCCACGTCCACCTCCTGCTGGTCGGGTGGGTCTGTCTCACGATTCTGGGCGCGATGACTCAGTTCGTCCCGGTCTGGTCGGGCCTGCGACTCCACTCGCGGCGACTCGCGGTGGCCCAACTCGCGCTGGTCGGCGGCGGCGTCGCGGGCTTCTCGGGCCTGCTACTGGCAGGGAACCTCGACCTGCTCCCGGTCGCCGGCGGCGCGATGCTCGTCGGGTTCTGGACGTTCGTCTACAACGTCGGCCGGACGCTCTCGGGGGCGAGCGAGTTCGACGCGACAGAACGACACTTCGCGCTCGCGCTGGGCTACGTCCTGCTCGTGACGGCGCTCGGCCTGCTCCTCGCGGTGGATTTCACCCGGCCGGTTCTGGCCGCGGCGGGCCTCGCGCGCTCGCAGGTCGTCGCGGCCCACGCCACGCTCGCGGTGTTCGGGGTCGTCCTCACGACCGTGGTGGGCGCGCTCTACCAACTCGCCACGATGTTCACCCAGACTGAAATTCGCGGTACGGACGCGACCCTCCGGCGGGTCGAGGAGTGGACGTATCCGCCGGGCGTCGTCGCACTCGCCGCCGGGCGACTGGTCGGTCACGCGTGGCTGGCCCGCGTCGGCGCGGCCCTCGCAGTCGTCGGCCTGCTCGCGTTCGCGGCGGTCCTCGCGCGAAAGCTCTACGAGACGACGGTCGAGCGGACGCCGATGCTTTCGCGGTACGCGGTGGTCGCGCTCGCGCTCCCGTCGTGGGCGCTGTCGGCCGCTCCGTCGTGGCTCGGAAGACCGGCCGACCCCGCGACGACGTTCGGCCACCCCGCGGCGGGCCACCTCCTCGCGGCCGGTGTGGTCGGGTTCGTCCTGCTCGGGACCCTCTATCACGTCGTGCCGTTCATCGTCTGGATTCGCCAGTACAGCGACCGGGTGGGGTTGGAACAGGTCCCGATGATAGACGACCTCTACGACGACCGCCTCGCCGCGGTCGATTTCTGGCTCACGCTCGGCGGTCTCTCGCTGGTCGTCCTCGGCGAGAGTACGGCGTTCGAGTCCGCGCGTCTCGTCGGCGGCGCGCTGGCGACCCTCGGGTTCGCCGTCTTCGCCGCCAACCTGACCGGCGTCGTGGTCCGCCACGGCCCGGAGTCGCTCCGAATCGGTGCGTTCGGCGGCACGTCGCCGAAGTCGAGCGACAGCGACCCCGACGAGCAGTTCCCGTGATTCCGGGACTGGCGCTATCGACTCTCCCGGCGCGGCGGCGTAGCGGAACCGCGTATTGCCACGCCCTCCCGAACCCGGCAAAGGCATTTCACGGTGCCCTCTGTAGCGCCGAGCGATGCCGTTTCCCAACCACCCGGAGAAGTACGGCGCGGACCCTATCGTCACGCCCGACGAACACGCCGATTACAGAGCGGCGCAGGCCGAGGGCGACGTAGCGGAACCGCCGGAAGCGGTCGTCCTCTGCTACAGTCGCGGGCTGATGGAGTACTTCACCGAGACGTACGACGGGGAGACGGTGGACCACTACTACGGCCGACTCTACTGCTTCGAGGACACCGACTACGAGGTCGGCGTCCTCGGCGACTTCGGAATTGGAGCTCCAACGACCGCGATGCTGATGGACGAACTCGTCGCCGACGGCGTCGAGGCGTTCCTCTCCATCGGGTTCGCGGGGTGTCTCGACGACTCGGTCGAGATGGGCGACTTCATCGTCTGCGAGAAGGCCATCCGCGACGAGGGGACCTCCCACCACTACGTCGAGTCCGCGAAGTGGGCCGAGGCCAGCGACTCGCTCGTCGTCGACACGACGGAGTTGCTGGACGAGCGAGACGAACCGTTCCACGTCGGTCCCTCGTGGACGACCGACGCCATCTACCAGGAGACCGACGCCGAGGTCGAGCGCTACGCCGAGGCGGGCGTCCTCACGGTCGAGATGGAGGCGTCGGCGGTGTTCGCGGTGGCCGACTACCGCGGCGTCGAGGCGGGCGCGATGTTCGTCGTCAGCGACTACCTCGGCCAGTCGGACTGGGACCCCAAGTTCCACCTGACCGCCGAGGACATGCGCCGCCTCGGCGACACCGCCAAGGAGCTTCTCGCGTCGCGCTCCCGGCCCTGACTGTCCGAGAGCGACCGAACACGTTCGGCGAAGCCCCCACGACCGCGACGCTCCCACCTCCGACATGGTCGCGACCGACTTCGACGCCGAACGCGAGTACGACGACGAACAGTTCTCGGCGCAGTCCGTCTTCCGGAGCGACCGGATGAAGGTCGTCCTCGGCTACTTCGAACCGGGCCAGTTCATCCCGGTCCACGCCCCCGACAGCGACGTGGCGATTACGGTCCGAGAGGGCCGGGGCGTCGTCCGCGACGGCGACGACGAACACGCGGTCGGGCCGGGCGACGTGGTGGTCGTGCCCGCGGGTGAGGACCGCGGCGTGAAGGCCGACGCCGACCGGCGTCTCGAGGCCACGCTCGTCACCGCGCCCCCGCCGACCGACGCCGAACACGACCCCGTTCGCGAGGGGTTGAAGCGCGGCGAGTTCGACCCGCGCGGAGGCGACTGACAGAGTCAGTCGTCACCGCGCCCGCGGAGCGCGTCAGTGACACGAACCACCGTCGAGGAGACGGCGCGAACTGAGTGAGCGCGGAGCCACGCCCGCGGTGGGCGGTGCGGTCGGAGGTGGAGACTAGAAACGGCGCGCGAAGGAGTGAACACGCCACCGCGCCCGCAAAACGCGCTAAACTCTCGCCGACTCCATTCAGATTCGACACAAGACACTTGTAAAGAGGCGCGGAGAGACGGCGTATGCCCCTCCGCGTCAGTTCGGTCTGTCTCGCCGTCCTGCTAGTTCTCGCCGGGTGCTCGGGGTCGCCTCCGCCGGACGCCGCATCGACGACGACTGCGGACCCGACGGCCGGGACCGCGGCGACCGCCGAATCGCCGACGACCCGCGACGCATCGACCGCCTCGACCACGACGCTGCCGACTCGCGCGACCCTCTCGGCCGCGGACCTCTCGGCGTCCGAGCGCGACCTGCTCCGGCGGGCCGTCGAGAACGAGTCGGTGCGGGTGACGCGCTCAAACCTCACCGGGGAACTGACGCCCGACACGGACGGTTGGTACGCCCGCTATCGCGGGACGCTCTACGAACTGTCGTGGGAGCGCGGCGGCTTCTACGGCGAGTACCATCTGGGGAACGCGACGGTCGTGAACGCCTCGTCGGTCGAATCCTCGGACGGCGTCGTCGCCTACGAGAACCTCACCGCGGACGCCCGCGAGTTGTTCGAGGCGGCCCGAGCGAAGGAGGACGTCGAGGGCTACGGTGCGGAGGCGTTTCCGGACCAACTCCGGAGCAACCGCTACGTGACGTACGAGGGCGAGTACTACGAACTGAGACTCGCCGTCGCCGATTACGTCGCCTATCGCCTCTCCGTCGAGGACGTCGAGTCCTGAGTATTCCTTCTGCGGGTCCGACGCGACTCGGCCGCCCGACCGCGAACACGTTCGGGACAACCGCGAAGGGACGACCGCGAGTATCTCCACTCGTCATGCCGAGACTAGACGTCCGCGAGATTCCGCCGCCGGAACGTCATCCGAAGATACACGACGCGTTCGCCGAACTCGACAGCGGCGAGGTCCTCGAAATCGTCAACGACCACGAACCCAAGCCGCTGTTCTACGAGATGCAGGCCGAGGTCGAGTCGTTCGACGCCGACAGCTACGAGGTCGAACGCGAGGACGCCCAGAAGTTCGTCGCGAAGTTCCCCAAGCAGTAGGCCGAGACTGATACCGCCATGACCGAGACAGTCGCACTCGACGACCTGACCGAGCGACCACGAGAAGTGGCGTTTCCGGGGGCCGAACCGAAGACCGTCCGTCTCTCGCTCGACGCGGGCGAAGAAGTCCCGGCCCACCGCCACCCCGAGCGCGAAATCGTGGTCCACCTCGTGTCGGGGCGTCTCGACGTGCGAGTGGACGGCGAATCGAACGTCCTCGAACCGGGCGACCTCCTGCGGTTCGACGGCGAACGGGAGGTGTCGCCGAAGGCCGGGGCGGACAGCACCGCGCTGCTGGTGCTGGCTCCGCGGTCAGAGGACGAGTAACTGCATCGGGCGTCGGTGCGGCGCTCGAACGCCGGCGTGGCTCTCGACTCGCGCAGACGCGAACGGGTTGGACCGTTCGTCTTCCCCTCTTTTTATCGCGTACCGACGTTCGCGGTACAGACGGCGTCAGTACTGTGTGAACGAAATGGGTGGGTTAGATACTGTGCGTCCGACGTAGGCGCGCTCCGTCTGCGTTAACTGTGACGGGGCGGTGAAGCTAGCTATCGTTGAACTGAGGAGTACAGCACCGCACTGCACAGCACTCCACTGCACCGTACGCACCGCGACCGCGCTCCCCGCTTGCCCGTGCGCTCGGCCGCGTCTGCACCGCGTGCGGCCGAGCGAGAGCGCGGCGCATCCCGTGGTTTGTGGAGCGGAGCGAATCACGCGGGTTCCGAAACAGAACGCGTCTCGCGGTTTGCGGAGCAGAGTGCATCCCGTAGTCCGTAGAGCGTTGCGTCTGTGGTCTGTCGCGTCGAGCGCACTCTGTTCTTTGCAATGGTTGTATTGAGTGAAACTG